>JAWODG010000213.1:0-5821 GCA_046483385.1 Candidatus Brocadiia bacterium
CTAAAAATAAGTAGTTTGATTATTTCAATATCGAATAGGTAATAATTATCTGATGGTTATTATAAGCTAGAAAATAAAGAATATGAATACAAATGAGAAGGATTTATCCAAGATAATTAGCTTCTTTCGACCCACGTTTACGAGCAAGCATCCGGCATAGTGGCGGACTTTGTCGGCGCCGAGCCCGGCTACCACTCAATCATCTTCACCCGAAACGCCACCCACTCCCTGAACAAGCTGGCTCGCCGGCTGCCGCTCGGCGACAAGGACGTCGTGGTGACCACGGAGATGGAACACCACTCCAACATGCTCCCCTGGCGACAGCGGCCGTGTCGCACTGTTTTTGCGCGAGTTCGGCCGGAGGACGGGGCGCTGGACCTGGAACATTTGGGGGCTCTCCTGCGCCGCCACACCCCCGACGTGAAGGTTGTGGCCGTGACCGGTGCCAGCAACGTGACGGGCAGCATGCCCCCGGTGCGCCGCATTGCGCGCATGGCGCATGAGGCCGGGGCATGGTTCGTGCTCGACGCCACGCAGCTTGTGGCCCATCGCCCCGTGCGTATGGGCGCGCCGGACGACCCCGAGCGATTCGACTTCCTGGCGTTCAGCGGGCACAAGATGTACGCGCCTTTCGGCTGCGGCGTGCTGATCGGCCCGCGCGAAGTCTTCGAGAGGGGCGCTCCTGACGAGGTCGGCGGGGGTACCGTGCACGCCGTTACGCTGGAGGAGGTGATCTGGCACAAGGTGCCGGAAAAGGAAGAGGCCGGCACACCCAACGTCAACGGAGCCGTCGCCCTGGCGCGCGCTGCCCGGGTGCTGCAGGCGATGGGCATGGAGGAGATAGCGGCCCACGAAAGGGAAATGACTCGCCACTGCCTGGAGCGGCTGCTCGAAATCGACGGCCTTCGGCTGTTCGGTCGGAGCGACGTCGGCCCGACCGCCGACCGCAACCCCGTCTTTGCCGTGGAGGCGGGGGACCTGGAGCACGGGCTTCTGGCGGCGGCGCTGGGTTACGAGTGGGGCATCGGGGTGAGGAACGGATGCTTCTGCGCCCAGCCATACGTGCGGGCACTGCTGGGCATTCCCCGCGACGAGATGCGCGGTATCGTGCGCCGCCTGGCGGCGGGCGACCACACGACCGTGCCCGGTTTGGTGCGGATCAGCCTGGGCGTCTACAACACCCGGGAGGAAGTGGATTACGTGGCGGAGGCCCTGCGTGCCCTTCTCACCCACGGCCCCCGGCTGGAATACCGCCTGGACCCGGAGCACCTGGACTACGTCCCGATCAACGCGGACGTTGACTACGACGCATACTCCCCCTTCTGAGCCTCGCCTCGCCGATTCCCCGGCTTGCATTGGTCAGGCGGCCGAAGGACAATAGCAGTTCTTCCACTTTCCTGAACACACCCTTTCGAGAGCAGCGGGCAGTCGCCATGTCCGAGACACGGCTCCAGATGGAGGATGTCGCGTTCCGCCGCGGGGACTCGGTGGTGCTGGACGGCATCGACTGGCAGGTTCGCGCCGGGGAGCACTGGGCCGTGCTGGGACCGAACGGGTGCGGCAAGACCACTCTGATGATGGTGGCGACCGGCTACGTTCCCTCCAGCCGAGGCCGTGTATTCCTGCTGGACGGCTACATGAGCGAGATAGCCCTGCCCCGTGTTCGCCAGCGGGTGGGGCTGGCCAGCGCGGCACTGCACGACCACATGCTCCGTCACCGGCGCAAGACCAGCGGGCTGGAGGTCGTGCTGGGCGGACGGCACGCGTCGCTGGGGCTCTTCCGCCGGCCCTCCAGCGAGGAACTGAGCCGGGCTGAGGACCTGCTGGAACAGTTCGGCGCGGCGGACCTGAGGGACGTAACCTTCGACTTGATGTCCACAGGCCAGCGCCAGCGCTGCATGGTGGCCCGCTCCTACATGGCCGAAAGCGACCTCGTGATACTGGATGAGCCCTGCGCGGGGCTCGACATCGCCGCGCGCGAGAACCTGCTGAGGGCGCTGCGCAGAGAATGCCGACGCCACGCCGACACGCCGCACATCCTCGTCACGCATCACCCCTCCGAGATTGTGCCCGAGATCACCCACGTCCTTCTGCTGCGCGACGGGCGGGTCGTCGCCCGCGGCCCAAAGGAGGAAGTGCTGACGGGGTCGAATCTCGAGGAGACCTACCGGATGCCGCTGCGCGTCATCCGCGACGACGGACGCGTGTGGGTCCTGCCGGGAGGGGCGTCGGGCGACATCCACGGGGGGTGAGCTACCGGCGGGGCTTTTTGGCCGCGAGGGTCCGGACGGCGCGTTCGGCCTCCGACAGGTCCGGCACGCCGTAGAAGCCATTGTCCAGCCGCGGCACGAGGCTTGTGCCGCCTTGAGCGTACCAAATCTGGTAGGTGAAAATCAGGTCCCCCGAGCCGTCCGGCCGGGGACGCGACCGCAGCCGCCGCAGCCGGCTGGGGCGGAAGGAGTGCACCGACATGGTGAAGCCGCCCAGGAATATGATCGCCCGCCGGTCGGTCACCACGTAGGCGGTCCGACGGGCGCCAAAAAAGAACCAGAGGGGCGAGAGCAGCATGCCCGCCGTTACGACGCCGAAGGGCACGGCCAGCACCACGACGTCCAGCCCGAAGCCCGTCTCCCGCACGTGGCGCAGCCAGTAAACCTCCGCCAGCACGGCCAGCAAGCCCAACACAAGCAGCGGCATCGCGCAACGCGCGAAACGGGCCCCGCGAGGCTGCTCCACCCAGGTGACCGACTCGTCCTCTGCCAGTTCTCCCTCGACCGTCGCGCGGAGGTCCGCGGGCAGTGAGTCCAGACTGCGGGCCATCTCGCCTCCCCCCGCGCCCCCGGCCGACTACTCGTCTTCGCTGGCGTAGTCGATCAAGGAGACGACCCTGTAATCGGACAGCTTCTCCCGGCCGGGCAGGAAGCTCAACTCGATCAGGAACGCGCAGGCGGCCACCTCCCCGCCCAGTTCCTCCACCAGGTCGCAGCAAGCGCGGGCGGTGCCGCCGGTGGCCAGCAGGTCATCCAGCACCAACACCCTGTCCCCGGCCTCGATGGCGTCCTTGTGGACCGTTATGGTGTCCGTGCCGTACTCCAGCTCGTAGGTGCGCTCGACAACGTCCGCCGGGAGCTTGCCCGGCTTGCGCACCGGGATGAATCCGGCGCCAAGCCGGCAGGCCACCGCCCCGCCGAAGATGAAACCCCGCGCCTCGGCCGCCAGAACCTGGTCTATCTGGTCGCCAAGGAACGGTTCGCTCAGGGCGTCCACGGCAGCGGCCATTGCCCGCGGGTCCTTGCACAGCGTCGTTATGTCGCGAAACACGATACCCGGCGTCGGAAAGTCCCGTATGCTGCGGATGTAGCCTTTAAGGTCCATCGGCGCTCCTCTGCTGATCAGTTCAGGCGGGTCCGGCAATGGTGGCGACCTGCCGCACAACGCACCGGAACGCACGAGGTCGAATCGCCACGCGCGTTCCGTAAGTGCCGTGCGATGGGCCGAGAGGGTCAGCCCCACCGACCGCGGGGCCGGCGGGGCCGTCCGGGCCGGCATGGCCGTCCTTTGAAGAGAACCCTTACTCCGTCACGTCCTCGTCATCCTCGTCGGACTCTTCCTCCTCCAGGGACGGTGCCTCGAGTTCGATGTCGTCGGGGACGAGTTCCTCGACCTCCTCATCGGTGGTCTCCTCCGCCTCCGGCTCGGTCTCGGCGGCTTCTTCCTCTTCAGCCGCTGACGGCTTCTCGACATCGAGGGACGGGACTTCGAGTTCGATGTCCTCGGAGACCGTCTCCTCGGGCTCGTCTTCAGGGGATTCCTCCGCCTCGAGATCGGCCAGGTCGGCGGTTTCCTCGGGGTCCTCCTCCGGCTCCGGCTCAACGACCTCGGCCTCGGCCGCCAGAAGGTCCTCCTCCTCGGGTTCCACCACCTCGGCTTCGGGCTCTTCGGCGACATCCGCTTCAACGCCCTCAGCCTCGGATGGTTCGTCCGGCTCCTGCCCGGCAGTCTCCGTCGGGATGTTGAGGCCGCTGGTGGCGCGCCGGGCCTCCCTCTCTTCGGGCTCCTCCGGTTCGCGGTCGAGCTGCGGAGCCTCCTCCATCGCCTCCTCGATCATCTCCTCGGGGTTCTCGGCTTCCTCGAGCTGATCGCTGCGGATGACGATGCCGGGCTGTTCCTCCTTCTCGGCGGGGCCTTCCGTGCGCAGGCTGAGGCCTATCTTGCGGGCCTCGGAGTCCACCCGGATAACACGAACGTCGAGCACGTCGCCCACCTCGACGATCTCCTCGGGGCTGGGGATCTTCTTCTCGCTCAGCTCGCTGATGTGGAGCAGGCCTTCGAGACCGTCCTCCAGCTCGACGAAAGCGCCGAAGCTGGTCAGCTTGGTCACGATGCCCCTCACCAGGTCGCCGGAACGGTAGCGGGCGGGGATCTCCTCGTCCCACGGGTCGGGCTCAAGCTGCTTCAGCCCGAGCGCCACGCGCCGCTTCTCCGGGTCCACCTCCAGCACGACGCACTTGGTGGTCTCGCCCTTCTCCAGCATCTCGGAGGGATGGGAGACCTTGCGCGTCCAGGACATGTCGCTCACGTGCAGCAGGCCGTCGATGCCTTCCTCTATCTCGATGAACGCGCCGTAGTTGGTCAGGTTGCGCACCCGGCCCACGACCTCGGTGCCCGGTGGGTAGTTCTGCTCGACGAGCTCCCACGGGTTCTGCTCGGTCTGCTTCATACCGAGGCTGATCTCTTCCTTCTCCTTGTTGATGCCCAGCACCACCACGTCCACCATGTCCCCGATGGCGACAAGCTCGCTGGGGTGGTTGATGCGGCGCGTCCAGGACATCTCGCTGATGTGGACCAGCCCTTCGACGCCCTCTTCCAGCTTGACGAAGGATCCGCCGGCATGCATTATACGCGACACGCTATGAGCTGCCTCTCTGGTCAGAGTGATTTCACCGTTCAGAGTGTCAAAGGGCACTCCAAATTTAATCAAATCAGCGATGCAATCAGCTGCCTCATCAGTGAGGATACGCACTGCCCCGGCGTCACATAGGCCATCTCCTGCCGCCATGGTATCCCTGAAATGCAGCTCTGGCGAATCGTCCTTGCCCATAGCAACAGCAATACCGCCCTGAGCATATCTGGTATTGCAGTCATATATGCTCCCCTTGGTCAGGACAAGAACGCTGCCCTGTCCTATGGCAAGCAGGGCAATGTAAAGCCCGGCAATCCCGCTACCAACTATGACATAATCGTAATGGTTCATTCACTCCACCGGACCGAGAACAATCGCCTCCGCCTTAAGCTCCTTTTTGAATTGTACGATCTTCTTCTTTGGCCTTTGCGAGACGAGGCCCTTGTGTCGCGCCACGTCCTAGCTCATCAGGCACAAGCCTGACGTTAGAATACTCCCCGGCCTTGTTCCTCGACATCTTGTTTACCGAGTATGCTACCTTTTGCAACCTTCATCGTTGCTCCTGATTCTATCCTCAGGATTACAGTCTCTTCACCGAGGCTTTCAATCTGCCCGTAGATTCCGCCAGCCGTAATCACCCTGTCCCCTGATTTCAAGTGCTCTTTCATTTCTTCTTGTTCTTTTTGTTGCTTCTGTCTCGGTCTGATCATGAAGAAATACATCAGGGCAAAGAGCGCTATCAGAATGATAATCATTCCCCAGCTTTCAAACATAGACCCTCCTTTAATTAGTTATTCTTCTAACCTGCCCACAAGTGACCAGGGGCTTGTTTTCTCAATCCGGATTGTCGCTAACCGGCCCAGCCAGTCGCCGGCGTCTTCAAAAAATACTAGTTTATCATTTCTGGTGCGCCCAAAC
>JAWODG010000013.1:0-7346 GCA_046483385.1 Candidatus Brocadiia bacterium
CGAACTCCTCCCGATCGATCTCCTCGTGGTCTATCTCCTCACCCAGCACCACCGTGGTGTCGCCGCGCGGGCCACGGAATTCGAAGCCCATGAAGGCCACGTATTCGCCGGGGGCGTTATGCTTCCACGCGGCCTCGACCGTCTTCTCCCACAGCTCGGGCGGGATGCGGTTGCGCTGCTTGTCCCACGGCTGGTGGTGGTCGGCGACCGCGTGGAAGTCGACGCAGGCCACCTGCCGGGCGTAGGCGTGCAGGTCGTCCGGCGTGCGCAGCAGCTTCTCCCGCTCGATGCAGTCATTGGAGTACTGCGAGTGCGTGTGCAGGTCGCCGAAGTATATGTTGTAGTCGCCGTGAACGCCGTCGCGGCTCGGCGTCTCGTCCATGGGCAGAGCGCGGCTCCGCACCTCGATGTGAGGATCCTCGAACTCGAAGGCCCCGTGACTGTTGCGCTCCCACTCGGCGTCCTCCGGCAGATGGACGAGCTCGGTGGGATCGCCCACCTCCCCCACGTTGTAGAACCGGTCGTAGGGCACGAGGCTCGTCTTGTGCGGCCAGCGGAACAGGCGCAGCCGCACCACGTCGCGCGGCAGGATGGTGTAGGAGAGGGCGACCTCCTCGTCCGGCTCGGGGCGGTCGTAGCCGGGGAAGCTCCGGGCAAAGTCGGGCAGCGCCTCCTCCGGTTCGCTGAAGTAACGCACGTGGGCTATGTTCTGGAAATCGGGCGCGGGGACCACGGTGCAGGCCTTGCAGCCGACGGCGTGGCCGTTGCGCATCCAGCCCCACTTTATGACCAGTTCGTCGTCCTCCTCGAGGGCGCCGTCCAGGTCGAAGACCATCATGCGCGCGGCCATGCCCTTGAAGGAGGTCTTCTCGCGGGTGGGAAAGTCCTCCACCTCCATGTCCCAGACACGCTCGGTGTAGTCCACGTCGGGATTGGAGCAGAAAAGCGCGATGTAGCCGCCGCTCTCCTGGTCCAGCCGCGTGGGGCGGTCGTAGCCCAGATACGCGGGGCAGTCCACGATGATGCGGGATCGCTCGGCCGTGCCGGCCGGCCCGACCACCAGCCGGAACGTGAACTCGACGCTGTCGCCGGCCAGTATCTCCTTCGGGGTGATTTCGGCTTCCTTGAACACGTCGGCCATCTTATTGCCTTTCCGTAGCGTCTGGCGGGTCGCGGGGCATCAGGGCCCGCAGGATCGCGAAGCTCTTAGATACAGCCCAGCCGGCGGGATATCAACTGCGCATGGGAGGCGTTCATCCGACGAACATCTGCGCCACGATGAACACAAGCAGTCCGACAAAACAGACCAACCGCCCCACGAGAAGCACTTCCGCCACGCGGGCGAGCCGCTTCAAGCGTTCCTCCCCGGTGCGGCGGCTCTGATCCCGCAGATACTCCCAGAACTCAGGAACCGGACCCCAGAGGAACACGTGCCCGAAATACTCCGGAGGTTCTGCGCCCACAGACTTCATTGCATTCGTCGCCTTGTGCGCAATCACGAAGAGCCCGACTGTGCAGAAGAAAAACACAGCAACCGCCGCACAGGCCAGGACCGTCCCCGCTATCTTGATCACCTGCAAGAGGTTATGCGCCTCCGTTTGGACATCCCCTCGTTCCCTGGGCGAAGATCACCAAGTCGCCGCGGGTTCTCTGCGGACGCGACGAAGCGCGTCCCTCCGAGCCGGCGCCCCTGCGCGAAAACGTCTTCGGCAGGCCAGGCCCTGTCGTGGCCGTCTCGCCAGGTTTCAGTCACGGCGACTGCTCCGGCTCCACCCATCTGCCGAAGAGTTCCACCCGGCGCATGGTCTCGTCGGTCAGGCCGAGCGTTCGGAGGTCGTCCCGGGTGATGCCGGCCTCCTCGAGCGTCTGCATCTCGATCCCGGACTCATCTAAATCCCGGAGGAAACTGCTCGTCTCCGCGCCGCGTCGCTCCGGGTCCAGCAGGCGGAACCGGATGTCGTACTGCTCCGTGCGCGGCCCGGCCTCGGCCTCCATCTCCTCGCGCCCACGTCCTTCGTTGTCTTGCCCGTCGGGGCCAACGCTGTAGAGCACGACGCCCCCGTCGGTCCGCCTGTAGAGGAGCTTGCCACTGGAGAAGGGGTCTTCCGGGACGGTCTCCAGGCCGCCCCCGACAAGCTGCTCCAACGAGTCCGGCCATTCCCCGTGCTCCATACGCCACTGCTCGACCGCCAGGGCGGCGTCGGCGACCCGCAGGCGGACATGCGACTCGATCGCGCTCTCGGTGGCCCGGTTGACCGACGGGAACAGCATGGCCACCAGGAAGTAACGGCGTGACCCCGCGGCCTTCTCTTCTATCCGGTCCATCAACCGCCGCGTTGCGGACAACCGTTCGTCGAGGGGAAGCTGGCAGGCGTCAATCGCGCCCCCCAGCAGCTCCAGATAGACGAAGGCGTTCTGCTCCAAGAAACCTGGAATCAGCCGCAGGACTTCATAGCTGGACTGCCGGCCCCCCATCAGCGCCCCCGCTTGCCCCGGGTCCCTGAAGACCGGCCAGTAGAAGAGCGCCAGTTCGCCCTGCCACGCGTCAGCCATGGAGAACTCCGCGTCCTCCGCCTGAAGCTCACGCCGCAGCATGGCCAGTGAGTCAGGAGGCATCTCGCACAGGCCCAGGGTCTGCTCGATGCCGTCGGCGGTGATTGACCCGACGGCAATGCGCACGAGGGCCTCGATGAGGGAAACCGGTTCATTGAGCGACGCGGCCACTCGTCGCGCGTTACGGAGGCAGATGGCAACACCGGCCGAGTCGCCTTCCGCTGCCATGAGGACCGCCTCAGCGACACACAGGCGAGTCGCGCTGCGCAGCGGCTCCAGGTGCGGCATCAACGTGGCCGGCCCGGGGTTCGGCGGCAGCGGGTAAGCCCCGCGCCGTAATTCCGCGCCCCTCCGGATGATGGCAAGCGTCTCGGAATTCTCCGCCAGACATTGACGCATGAGCACCCGTGCGCCATCCGATGGCTTCGCGCCAAAGTCCGCCGCGCCTCTGAGCATACTCGCGACCTGTGCCGCCGCAGTGGCTTCTTCATCTTCCGGAACGTGAACCAGGTCCTGAAAGATGAGGGCCGAGTTTTCGGCCGGCGGCGGCATGTCGCGCTGGGCCCGGAACTCCTCGACGGTCAAGGCTATTCCCCGTTCCCGCAGTTCCTCCTCCTTCTCCGCCAGCCTTTTCTCCCAGCGCAGGTCGTAGAGGTAGAGCGCCAGCGGGCAGCCCCCAAACACCAGAACCACGACAATGATGAGGGCTACCCAGATACGTCTGCCGCCTGCCATCGGGCCACCTCCCGTAAGTGTTTCTATGTCCTATACTTATGTGACATCTGATGCTTTGTCAATCGAAGTCCTTCGGGGCGCGCCCAACCGACGCGTGTCTCCTCGCCCTCTGTTTTACTACGTTGCGGGCGCGCGGATTATCAACGCCGCTCTGCCAAGCCGGCGGCGGGGGACCCGGAACATCCCCCGTCACGCGTTCCAAATGCGCCGGGGCATCTTTCCGCTGACTGCCATGTTCGCCCTCACCAAACGGTGCATCAAGCGCTCGCGGACGGGGCGCGCCGCCGGGTCGTCGAACAGATTCTCGTACTGGTCGGGGTCCCGTTCGAGGTCGTAGAGTTCCCCATAGTCGGCGTGGCGGTAGGTGACCAGTTTGTGGCCGTCGTGAATCAGCGTCTGCTGGTGCAGCGTCGGTGTCGCCCGGTAGTCCACCAGCGCCCAGTCACGCACGACCTCGCGCTCTCCCGTGATAGCCGGTAGCTGGCTGACGCCCTGCATGAACGGTGGGGGCTCCACCCCGGCGGCGTCCAGCAGGGTCGGCATCACGTCCACCAGGTTAAACATGGACGGGCTGCGCCCGATGGCCCCGTTCTGGCCGGCCGGCCAACGGGCCGCCACGGGCACCCGCTGGCAGTCGTCGTAGGCGGCAATGCCCTTGCCCCACAGACCGTGCCGTCCCAGCATGTCGCCGTGGTCAGTGGTGAACAGAATCAGCGTGTTCTCCAGTTCGCCCAGTGCCCGCAGCCCGTCCAGCAGGCGCCCCACGTAATCGTCCAGCATATTGACCATGCCGATGTAGGCTTGTATGGCCGTCAGGGGGGCCTCCAGGCGGTCGTAGGGGCGATGTGCCGGGATGTTCTTGGACGGACAGTCCGGGTCGAGGAATTCCCCCTTGTCCTCGTCGCTCCAGTAGTGCCCCTCGAAGTAGCGGCGGATGAGGGGCGGCTTGTCGTCCATCTCCCCCTCCCGCAATCCGCCCGGGTCTACGCCCTCCATGTCCACTTGCGAGAAGTAGGGGTCGGGGCAGACGTAAGGTGGGTGGGGATCCTGGTAGCTGGCCCAGCAAAACCAGGGTCGGTCGGCGTGCTGCCGCTCGATCCACTGCAGCGACTCGTCGGTGATCCATGCGTTCTGGGTGTGCTCGGGGTCCTTTTGCCAGAGGCCGTCTTCGATCACCTTCGTGCGGTTCTTGCCGTCGAACAGGTCGTGCTGGTGATCCAGGTCCAGCCCTTGCTTCTGGAGCCATGCGCGGTAATGGGCGTTGGGCGGTCGGTCGCAGGTGTGGCTCTGGCAGTGGCGCACGAACTGGAAACCGACGTAAGGCCCGTCGTGGTGGTGCCAGAACTCATCGGACGGGTCGGGGGCGTCCGGATCGGGATGGGGGTCTCCGGCCACGTGCTTCGCCTCCAGGTGACGGGCCACGAAGTGCGTTTTACCGATCAGGGCCGTGCCGTAACCGGCCGCGGTCAGTTCGGAAGCCACCGTCGGGCCCTGCAGCGCCGGCACCGGTTCCATACCGATCTGGTAGGCGCCGTGGCGGGTGGGATACTGCCCGGTCAGCATGGAGACCCGCGCCGGCGTGCAGACCGGCGAGGGGCAGTAGCTGCGTTCGAACAGCACGCCCTCGGTGGCCAGACGATCGAGATTCGGCGTGTGGTAGCCGGGCTCCCCGTAGACGCTCAGGCTGTCCCAACGCTGCTGGTCGGAGGTGATGAGCAGAAGGTTCGGGCGTCGGTCGGACATCGTGCGACTCCAGTTTCTGAGTGACTTGCTTCGGGGCAGGGACTATTGTGCAGCAAAGCGGACGGCGGATGAAGCCCGGGCGCGACTCCCCTACCTTCTAATATGCGCAAGAGGGCCGCTCCCCGGTGTGGCTACACCTCCGCCACGACCCGGCACGGCGCCGTGTTCATCCCCGTCAGGGGGATCGGAAAGCAGTAGAGCCGGAACCGGCGTTCGGTGATTCTGTCAACATTGACCAGGTTCTCCACGGCGTAGGCTTCGTTGTCGGCAAGGTACTTGTCCATTGCGTTGTGTTCGGGGCCTTCCGCCCCGCCAGAGACGCCGGGGGAGTCCACCAGCGTCAGCACGATCCCCCGCTCCACCAGCGCGTGGATCAGCCGCTCGTCCACCGATGGGCTGTCGTCGTACTTCCCGGTTCCGCGGTATTGCTCCCAGCCGGTCTTCAGGATCACCGAGTCCCCCGGCTGGACGAGGTCCAGCGCCGGGAGCGTCCCGGGCTCCACGTCCTCGGGCCCGTCCGTCAGGTCGAGCAGGACGCACTGGGTGACGAGCGACGCATCATTCGGGCGGCGTCCCTTGTAGTAGAGGTCCATGTGGGTCATGGTGTGGTCGAAGCGGTATCCGTCCCTCGGCGCGGTAAGGGCGATCATCGGCATGGCTAACCCGGTTCTGAGGTATTCGGTACGGAAGCAGCGAGCCGGTTTATATCCGCAGCGCCGACCGCCCGCAAGCCCGCCGGAGGAATGCCGACCGTCCATGCGCCGCTCCGTCTCCGTCCGTATTAGGGCGTGTTGCCTTTCAAGCCACCGCCAGTTGCCATACGATGTCGGCACGCCCGAAACGGGAAGGACACGAATGAACGAGGAACCACACCATGATCCGCACCGCCGGCCTGTGCGCACTGCTTCTGTGTGTGATAGGAGCCCCGATGGAAGCCGCTGACAGGAACTGCGCCGTCTCCGTGGACTGCGGCCAACTGCTCGACGGAACCCCACAGCTCTGGGGCCACGTCAATGTCTCCCGGCGCGCTCCCCCGCCGCCCGAACTCTGCGCGCTGGTGGAGGAGG
This sequence comes from Candidatus Brocadiia bacterium, assembly GCA_046483385.1. Lineage (GTDB taxonomy): Bacteria > Planctomycetota > Brocadiia > SM23-32 > SM23-32 > B1Sed10-231. The sequence goes on from JAWODG010000013.1 coordinate 6,099, forward strand.
AATTCGGCCGCCCCGAGGTCACCCGCTGCTGGCTGATGCTCGACCAGATGTGGGACTACCGCACCGGCGAATACCGCTTCAACTACGAGATCAACAAGGACTACTACGAGGACGACCCGCACAAGAGGCGCTACGGCGTGGCCGGCGTGACCACCGGGCTGCACTACCACGACTACATCGACTCGGTCAGCCGTCACAGCGAGACCGTCCTGCTCAACATCCGCCGCTACGAGCCGGAGGTGCTGGGCGGCATGCTGAGCTACGATGAGTGGAAGGAAGTCTTCAAGGCGGCCGTCCGGCACTACAAGCAGCGCTGCCCCAACCTGCGCTACATCGAGGTCATGAACGAGCCGACCGCGAAGAACCAGAGCAACATCGGCACGCTGGAGAATTACTACCCGTTCTACCGCCGCGCCTACCAGGCCATCAACGAGCTCAACGCCGAAATGGATTACGAACTGCCTTTGCTGGTGGGCGGCAACGCCGGGTTCAGGACGAAGGACGCCATCCACCTGGTCAGGGACTTTGCCCGGGACACGGACCCCGGCAGACGGCTCGACTTCATCTCCTTCCACCACTACTGGGCCGATGAGAGGCCGGCCCAGATCGCCGAATGGGAGAGGGAGATAGACGCCGTGCTGGAGGAGGCGGGCCTCCCCACCGACATCCCGATATTCGTCACCGAAATCGGCTACGCCCACCGCTGGAAGGACCAACCGGAGAAGAACCTCTGGCAGGCCTGCGGCATGACGGCCTACCAGTACTACGCCCGGCGCTCGCCCGACCTGCGGCTGTTCCCCTGGGTGCAATACCACTCGCGCAAGCAGATAGCGTTCGTGCAGTTCGACACCGACCTCCGCATGACGCCCTACGGGGCGGCGGTCAGGCTGCTGCGCATGCATCGGGACGGGGAAGTCGCCGCAAGCTCCGACGGCCTCGAGCCCAACGGGGACGGCCTCGGCGCCCTGGCCACCATGGACGGTCAGGGGCTGACCGTCCACCTGTGGAACCTCCGGCCCGACGGCGAGACGTCGGTGCGCGCAGACGTAACCATCTCAAACCTGCCGGAGCATCTCCAGGACGGACCCCTGACTCTCCATCGCTACCTCGTCGACACCAGCCACAGCAACATCCTCGCCAGCCCCGAAGCGACCGATGTGCCGGAAGTGGTCGAGACCCGACAGATCACCGGCGCAAGCACCCTCAACCTGACCGCCGGGCTGGAGCCGATGGCCATAACCCTCTGGC
>JAWODG010000106.1:0-16808 GCA_046483385.1 Candidatus Brocadiia bacterium
CAGGCGGACGCAGCCGGACGTCGATGCAGCCGCTCGAATCCAGGCCCGGTTTCTCAGGCAGAGCCGAAGTGCCGCGCGCCCGAAATCGCCGCAACGGAGAGATCCGCAATGTCTGAGAAAAAACCGATTGTCTGGACCCAGAGTCCCGATCCCGACTGGTTGCTGAAGAGACTTGACGCCATCGCCGCCGACGGGGAGACGGTGAAGCTGTGCCTCGAGAGCGACATGGACAGCGCCGGCTTCTACCGCCCCGAGGCGGTGGTGGTGACCGAGGGCCGCGTGCTGACCATCTCCCCCGAGGAGGACGAGCCCCTGCGCGAGGTCTCCCTCGGCGAGGTCGCGCTGGTCAAGGTCAAGTGGCACATGGGGAACGGATTCCTGCTGCTCACCACGTGGAACGAGAACGTGGAGATGCTGCGCTTCTCCCCCAGCCTGTCCGACGCGCTGGAGGAGTTCCGCGAGGAGCTGCAGCAGCACCTCATGTCCAAGTTGGCCTGGAACGAGCCCGACGAACACGAGGATAAGGTCGAGCACCGGGACGAGGAAGAGGACACGGCCGACACCAACGAGGGCGCGCGGCGCTGCCCGAACTGCGGACAGCTTCTGCCGCGCGACCGGGACGTCTGCAGCGCCTGCATCAGCAAAAAGGCCATCATGGGCCGCATGCTGAGCTACGTGACGCCCTACAAGGGGCTGCTCGGTGTGAGCATCGCGCTGACGTTCTGCATGGCCGTCATCCAGGCCACCGTCCCGCGGTTGAGCCGGACGCTGGTGGACGACGCCATCGCGCGGAGCAACCTGCCACTGCTGAAGACGCTGGTCATCACCGTGGCCATACTCTTTCTGCTGCGGGCGGCGCTGGCCGCCGGGCGCAAGCTGGTGGTGGTGCGCATCGCGCAGAACCTGATCTTCGACCTGCGGCACGAGGTGTACTCGCACCTGCAGCGGCTGTCGATGGACTTCCACGACCGCCAGAGCACCGGCCGGCTCATCTCGCGCGTGGTCAGCGACACGTCGCAGCTCCAGCAGTTCGCCGTCGGGCACGCGCAGCAGTTCGTGGTGGACATCACGATGCTGGGCATAGTGCTGTGCTGGATGCTCAGCTACTCGGTGCCTCTGACGCTGATGCTGTGGTTCCCGCTGCCGCTGTTCTTCCTGCTGGTCAAGTGGTATCGCAACAACGTGCACAAGGTGCTGCGGAAGGCGTGGCGGCTGCGGGCGGCGATGAGCGGCCACCTGGCCGACACCATCCCGGGCATCGAGATGGTCAAGGCGTTCAGCCAGGAGGGTCGCTCGGTTGACGAGTTCAGCCGCATCAGCGACGGCTACCGGGAGGAGCGGGTGCGGGCGACGGGCTTCTCCGCGCAGTTCATCGCCGGCTTCATGGTGCTCACGCAGTTCGGCACCGTGCTGGTCTACTGGTTCGGCGGCCGGGCCACGATGGAGGGCACCGGCTTCACCATCGGGCAACTGGTCATGTTCATGGGCTGGATCGGGCTTATGTACGCGCCGGTGCACCGGTTCGCTGTCATCACGGAGCAGTTCGAGAACGCGGCGACCTCCGCCGAGCGCGTCTTCGACGTGCTGGACGCGGAGGTGGTGGTCAGCGACAACCCGGACGGCAAGGACCTGGACGACATCCGGGAGGCCATCCGGTTCAAGAACGTCACGTTCCACTACGATTCCGGCCCCAATGTGCTGAAGAACGTATCCTTCGAGGTGAAGGCCGGGGAGACGGTGGGCATCGTGGGCCCGAGCGGTTCGGGCAAGACGACGCTCATCAAGCTGCTGTGCCGGTTCTACGAGCCGACCAGGGGCCGCATCGTAATCGACGGACAGGACCTTGCGGAGACGAAGCTGGCGGCGTTCCGCCGGCACCTGGCCATCGTCGGCCAGAAACCGCTGCTGTTCCGTGACACCATCCTGGAGAACATCCGCTACGGCCGGCCGGAGGCAACCCAGGAGGAAGTCATCCGGGCCGCGCGCGTGGCGAACGCGCACGAGTTCATCATGCGGTTCCCCGAGGGCTACGACACCGACGCCCGGGAGCAGGGCAACCGCTTCTCCGGCGGCGAGCGCCAGCGCATCTGCATCGCGCGCGCCGTGGTCAAGGACCCGGAGCTGCTCATCCTGGACGAGGCCACCTCCTCGGTGGACACCAAGAACGAGAAGCTCATCCAGGAGGCGCTGGAGCGGCTGACCGAGGACCGGACGACGTTCGTGATCGCCCACCGGCTCTCCACCCTGCGCAACGCGGACAAGATAGTGATGATGCAGGACGGCGAGGTGCTGGACGTGGCGCCGCACGAGACTCTGATGAGGCGCTGCCGCCCCTACCGGGAGCTTGTCGAGTCCCAGAGCGCCCTCGGCGCGGAGCCGGAATCGGAGGTGGCCGACGGCGTGCACGCCGCGTGAGGCCGGCCGCCTGCGGCCCGGGATCAGCCAACGAGAACGGCGGAGGGCCGCAGGCGGCGCTTCGGAGCCCGGGGAACGAGGACGATTCTCGGGCCCGCGGCCGTTCTGACCCTTCGGTCGTTGGCCGTTCTCAGTGCACTCCGTGGCTCCGTGTTTCAACGGCAGCCGTCAGCCATCGGCTATCAGCTATCAGCAAACGCCGATGTCGACGAAGACGAGTCCATATTACCTGCTTCTCGTAGCCGTTCCCGCCGGAGGCGCGGGAAGCCCTGCGTTCCCGGCGACCTCTGCGGTGGGTTTGTTCAGCCATCGAGAACGGGGACGATTGGGGTGCATGTACGTTCAATTCTCACCTCGCCGTTCTCCCTGCCCTCCATGCCTCCGTGTTTCTCCTTCCCGTCGTGGTCGTAGTGCTCGTCGTGGTTCATCCTTCGGCGTTGACATCCGCCGGCCGGGCCGGTAAGTTTGCCGGAACACGCGCCAATCGCCCCGGAGGATGACGGCGGATGCACCCGGAGATGGAAAACTACCTGCGCGTTCTGCGCAGGGACGATCCCACGCACGTCTGCTATCCGACTCCCACGCGCGGGGCCGCCTACCGCGGGGCCTGGCCGGCACAGACCCGCCCCGACGAGGACACCCTCGAGTGGCGCGACGAGTGGGGCGTGCTGTGGCGGGACCTGGAGGGGGAGATATTCCCCGTCGGCCCGGCCGTCCAGTCCTGCGAGCAGGTGGGTGAGATAGAGCCGCCCGACCCGGCCGCCCCGGGGCGCATGGCGCCGCTGGAGAGGGTGGCCGCCGACCTGGACCGCGACCGTTACTTCCTGGGCGTCACTCATCCCTACTTCATGTACGAGAAGGCCATCGACATACTGGGCCCGGAGGAGTTCGGCGTGGCGATGCTGGCCGCACCGGAGCGCGCCCACGAGCTGCTGGACAAGATACTGGAGTTCGAGCTGGGCATTGCGCGGGAGTACGTCCGCTTCGAGCCGGACGAGGCGATGCTGAACGACGACTTCGGTCACCAGGACCGGCTGGCCATGTCGCCGGACTGCTGGCGGAAGTTCTTCAAACCGCGGCTCAAAACGATGGTCGATTTCTACCGGGAACACATCGGCCCGGATGCGCCGGTCGGCCTGCACAGTTGCGGGCACGTGATGCCCATACTGGAAGACCTGATGGAGGTGGGCATCACCATCCTGCACCCGGTGCAGTCCACCGCCAACGACCTGCCGGAGCTGCGCCGCATCACCAGCGGCCGGATGACGCTTGCCGGCGGCATCGACGGGCAGAAGACGCTGCCGCTGGGCACGCCCGAGGACGTCCGACGGGAGACGCTCCGCAAGCTGGAGATGCTCTGGGAGAACGGCGGCTACCTGCCGATGCCCGAGAAGCGCCACGGCGTGCCGGAGGAGAACCTGGACGCCATGAAGCAGGCCATCCGCGACTGGAGCCGGGAGAACGTGGAGTCCCGACCTGACCTCACCACTACTTGACCCACAGAACCGAAAGCAGGATAGAGATGTCCAAGCTGATTCGCACGCTTGTCTGCACGTTCGCCGCGCTGGTCCTGCTGTCATCCGTCGCCTGCGGCGCTTCCGGCGCCGCGTCGGGACATCCCTACCTCTTCTTCTCACGCGACGATGTCCCGGCTCTGCGGGCCCGTATGCAAGAGGAACCTTTCAGAACCCGCTGGGCTCAGACGCTGGAGTACGCCGACAGTTGCCTGGAGCGCGGGACGCCGTCCCCGGACAGGGTCCGGCGCAACTCCCGCAACTCGCTGGGCGTGGCCGGCACGACGGCCTTCGCCTATGTCGTCACCGGGGAGCGGCGCTACGGCGAGCGGGCCATAGAGGAACTGGAGGCGTTGCTGGCGGCCCCGGCATGGAACGACCCCCGGCCGGGCAATCAGGGCACCGATCTGAGCGTCGCTGAACTCAGCGTGGCGGGCGCCCTGGTCTATGACTGGTGCTACGACCTTATGGCTCCCGAGCAGAGGCGGCGGGTGAGCGCGGCGCTCGTCGAGAAGGGCCTGGAACCCTACTTCACGTCGCTGACGGAGCCGCACGACTGGTGGGTGAACAACCCGGTGACCAACTGGACCGGCGTCTGCAACGGCGGAGGAGGACTGCTGGGTTTGGCCCTTTACCGCGAATCTCCGCGTGCCCGCCAGGCCGCAAAGGCCGGTTGGGAGCGAACGCAGAAGTTCCTCCGCAGCGTCATCCTGAAGGACGGCGGCGGCCACGAGGGCGTCATGTACTGGCGATACGGCGTGGGCTTCGGGTGCTACGTGGCCACGGCCGGCACGCGGTTCTACGGCGACGATGAGGGGCTGTTCCAGACGTTCGTTGAGAAGCTGGCCGGCTACTGGGACATTTACATGCAGGGGCCGGACATGAAGTACGCCAACTTCAACAACATGAACGAGAACACCTTTGACGGGCTCTACGGGGGCGAGACGCGGACCTTTCAGGGCGGGCCGCGGGCGTGCATGTGCGCCCTGTTCGAGTCCAAGGTGCCCGGCGGCGACCGACTGCTGTTGTGGGGGGCGGACAACGGGGCGGACAAGTTCTACTGGAACGATACGTCCCCCTTCTGGTTCCTGTGGCGGCGCGAGGCGCCCCCGGCCGGCCCCAAGCCAGAACTGCAGGACGTCGTGCTGTTCCGCGGCGCGGGACACGCCATCCTAAGTTCCCCCCGCCTCTGGATGGCTTACAACGGCGGATGGACCAGCAACAAATCCCACAACAACCGCGATCTGGGAACTTTCGTACTCGTGGCGGGGGAAGAGCGCTTCGTCAACGACCCCGGCTACGGCGCCAGCGACACGGCCGACCACTCCACGGTCCTGATCAACGGACAGGGCCAGCCGAGAGACGTCCGGGGAGATTACCGGCGCTTCGGGAAGGCGCGCGGCTTCGCCTACTTCGCCTCCGACCTCTCCGACTGCTATCCCGACACGGACATGAGACGCTTTGTGCGGCACGTGGTGCTGGTGCGCGGCCGGTACCTGGTGATGCTGGACGACCTTGGCGCCGACGGAGAGGCCGAGTTCGAGTGGCGCCTCCAGAGCCGCAAGACTCCCGGCGAAACCGATGCGCCGCGCAGCGTGAAGCTGGAGGGAGACGAGCACGACCTGCACGTCATCCCCGCCTCCCCGGCTGACGCCCTCATTGCCGTCAACCGGCAGCAGATTCGGACACGGCACGGAAGCCCCCCGTTTTCAACCGTCACCGTGCGGCCCGGCTCGGCCCGCGACGAGACGGTGCTGGTTACTGTGCTCTATCCCACGGAAAAGGGCGGGCCGGTCCCAGCGGTCAGTGCGGAGCAGGGCGGCGTACTGCGCGTGCGGTCGCCCGAGGGGGAGGACGTCATCGTCTTCGCCCGTGTTGAGGAGGGATGGACGCTCCACTCGGTCAACGGGGAGGATGCCTCCGTCATCGGCACCGGCGAGGAGCGCTCGCTTGTGCCCTTCCGCTGAAGACGTTTGGGGGTCACGCGGCAGGGGCCTCGAACATCTGCTTAACCTCCGGCCGCATCAGCACGATGATAGTGAACACGCCGAGCGCCGTGCCGAACGGCATCATGGTGCACGCGATGGCGGCTATGACCAGGCAGAACGTGTAGCGGCGGCGGTGGGCGATGCTGCTGCCGGCGACGATGAGCAGCGCCGCCACCGCCCAGCCGAGCGTCATGATGCCGACGGAGAAGACCACGAAGAAGATGCCGATGACCACCCCCAGCGGCTCCCCCTCGATGGCCCCGGCGAGCAGCGCGAAGATGCCGGCCAGCAGGTGGAACAGAGGGAAGCACGAGAAGAGGGCCGTCATCCCCCCGAGCACGTAGTAGAAGATGGACAGCAACCGCAAGTAGTCCTCGTTCTGTCCCATGTCGGCTCCTCCTGATTGGTCAGGCCGGGGATAGCGCCGGATCGCTGGCGCAGTAAACGATACTGCAATTGCAGTGTCGTTCACTGCAAGGCATCTGCTCGGGGCTGCGTGCTGACCGGTGCATGACTGCTTCGAGACCCCTCTGGAGAAAACCCTTTATGCCAGCAGCCAGACGGGGGAGGACCAGGCCAGCTGGCTGCCGGCGCCCTCGACCTTGACGTAATAGAACGTGAACGGGCGCTCGCTGCGGGGGGCGTCCTCGATACAGACCTCCTCCAGCGGCTCCTCGTCCGTGAAGGTGAACTCCCCCAGCGGCCCTTCCAGTCGCTCCCGCGCTATCATCTCGTTGTTGCGGAACAGCATGAGCATGCTCCGGCCGGGGGTGGCGATGCGCGCCTCGACCCGGCGGCGGCGGCGCAGCTCGGCGTCCGCCTCCACCTCCGTGCCCATGCGGCGCCCCTCGACGGACAACTCGATGACGGGGCGCCACCACGTGGTCCCGTAGCAGTTGCGTCCGAGCAGCGAATCAAACAGCGGCTCCCGCGCCAGCTCGTCGGCGTATATGGCCGCCATCCCCTGACAGTTCAGGCGGTGCTGGGCGTAGTGGTAGTTCTCCGCGTTGACCGGATACGGCGTGCCCGGCATGGTGTGGTGGGTATCGCTGGAGCCGATGACGCCATAGCGGTAGCCCAGCTCCAGCGCGTCCCGCCAGTAGGCGCGGTGGTCCGTCTTGCCGCCCTTCAGGTAAAGGTCGTCGTGGCGGGCCTCGGAGCTGCCCCACCACGAGTACACCTCCAGCACGGTCTCCCTCTCGGGGTTGTGGTAGGGGTCCTCGAAGTCGCGATACTTGCCGCTCCGACCGGTGTGGTGGGGGATGCTGACGTAGGGGACGCCCTGCTCGTCCAACCAGCCCCATAGCTCGTCCAGCGTGACTTCGGGCGCGATGCCCTTCATGTCCTCCCGGTCCACCCAGAAGTAGTCCGCATCGTCGGTGCGGTAGTAGATGTTATTGTCGCCGCCATAGCCCCGGGCGTGGGACGACTCGAAGGCGAGCAAGGGAACGAACTCGCCGGGCTCGTGCAACTCCTGGGCACAGCCCCTTATGATGTCCCAGTTGCCCTCGACGCGGTGGATGCCGCGCAGGTGGTCGGCGGCGGCGCAGAAGTCCATCAGCGCCACGTTACGCCCGTACCAGTAGCCGAACTCGGGGCTCTTGCACAGGTCCGGGTGGCAGTTGCTGACCAGCGTGTGCATGTGGATGTCACCCCAGAACAGGCGGGGCCCGTGCGCCTTCGCAACCACCGGGTTGCTGGTGGGCGGATGTCCCGGGCAGCCCGGCGGCGCGGCGGTCACGTGGAAGGCACCCTCCTCCCGGGCGACCAGACCCTCGACCTTCAACCGGCCCATGTCCGCCGGGCCGAACTCGAGCGCGTCCGGCACGCTCAAGGCCCCGTCGCTTGCCTCCAACGGCACGCGGCCGGTCCAGTCTTCGGCCGGCATACCGGTGGCGTCCATCATCACGGCTTTCAGGGGGAACGGCTCCCCGGGCCGGACGACGGACGGCAGGACGACGTGCAGGAAGTGTGATTCCGCATCGAACTTGTCGGCGAACTCGCTGAACTTATCTCTGTACGATTCCATCGCGGGAACCTCAGCCTGAGTGATGCCCGTGCAGCGGCACTCTGGGCGCCGGACCGGCCATGGTAAGATGCCATGCCATCTCACGCAATAGGCAGGGCGGGGCACCGGTGCAGACGCTTGACAAGCGAGTCGGTAAGCTCCATCCTTCACGGCTTCGATGCACCGCCCCGCCTTCCGAGGAACCGTAACCGCGAGAGGAGACGACCGGAGTGCTCGCCACATTCAACGAGATACTGCCTCTACTTGAGTCAAAGGACGTCTGCGTGCCCGCGCTGGACATCGGCGGCTGTCAGCAGGACTTCCTTCTGGGTGTGGTGCGCGCCTGCGGAGAGGCGCGCTGCCCGGCCGTAATGCTCATCTGGGGCCCCGCCGCGGAGAACTACATGGGGCTCGACGCGACGGCGGCGCTCGTGTCCCACTACGGTGAAACTTCACCCGTGCCTCTCGTCCTGCACCTCGACCACGGGAGCGAAGAGCTGGTCAGGAAGGCGCTGGACGTCGGCTTCCGCAGCGTGATGTTCGACGGTTCGGACCTGCCCCTGGAAGAGAACATAGCCCTGACCCGCGAGATGGCGGAGCTGGCGCACGAACACGGGGCGAGCATAGAGGGGGAACTGGGCAAGTTCGGGCGTGAGCAGGCCGAGGAGGCGGGCGACGCGGCGCTCACCGACCCGGAGGAGGCGGAGCGCTTTGTGCGCGAGACGGAGGTGGACATCTTCGCGCCGGCCGTGGGCAATGCACACGGCTTCTACAAGGCACCGCCCCGGCTGCGATTTGGGCTCATTGAGGATATTGCCGGTCGCACCGGCGTGCCGCTCAGCCTCCACGGCGGCACGGGCATTCCGCTGGAGGACGTGCGACGCGCCGGCCGGCTGGGCATGCGCAAAATAAACGTGGCCTCGCAACTGCACCGGGACTTCTCCAACGCCATGAAAGCCGCCAACGCGGAGGTGGACGACCGCAAGTTCAGTTGGGGCAGAGCCCTGCGGGCCGGGCGGGAGGCCATCCACGAGCGGGCCGCGGAGTACATCCGCGAACTCGCCTGCGAGGGACTGGTCCCATGACGGCGCCGGAAGGCAAGGTGGTGGGCGTAGGGCTGGCCACGGTGGACCTGTTGCTGCTGTGGGAGGACATGTCGGAGCCCGTGGCCGAGGCGGACATCCGTGAGTGCGAGCTGCAGGGCGGCGGCATGGTCGGCACGGGCGTGGTGACCGTGACCCGCCTGGGCGGGCGGGCCGAGTTCCGCGGGCGGGTGGGCACCGACTGGATAGGCGACCTGGTGGTGCGCGGGCTGCGCGATGAAGGCGTGGACGTCAGCCAGGTGCAGCGGCCGACGGACTCAACCGGGCCGCTGGTGACGGTCTGCGTCGACGGAGCCACCGGCGAGAGGCAGTTCAAAGGCTTCCTCAACTCCGGCCTCGGCCGGGGAAGCGAGCAACTGGCGGAGGCCCTGGAGGGCGCCGCGTGCCTGCTGGTTGACACCATGCTGCCGGATGTCGCAACCGTGGCCGCGCGCCGCGCGCAGGAACTGCGCATACCCGTGGTGGCCGACATGGGGAGCGGGGTGGGAGAGAGCCAGCGGGACCTGATGGCGGCCGTGGACCACGCGATATTCGACGAGCGGAGCATCCGGCGACTCGCCCCGGATGGTGGGCCGCGCGAGGCGTGCGAAGCCGCACAGCGGATGGGCCCCCGGCACGTGGCAATAACCCGCGGGGAAAGGGGCGTGGTGTCCCTCGCCGGGGAGACTTACCGGGAGCTGGACGCGTTCCACGTGGACGTAGTGGACACGACGGGCGCGGGCGACGTCTTCCACGGGGCCTTCTGCTACGGGCTTCTCGCGGATTACGAGGTTGAGACCAACCTGCTCTTCTCCTCCGCCGTGGCGGCAATCAAGTGCAGCCGGCTGGGGGGACGGGCCGGCATCCCGGGCTTCCCGGAAGTCCGCCGGTTCCTCAAGGAGCGCGGCATCGCGTTGCCGCCGTCCGCCTGAGAGCCCCCGGCAGCGGGACACCGTAGTGGTGCTTCAAGATTGATTCATTGGGTTCGGTTGGTGCCGTGACCGGAAGCGGCACGGCATGCCCGCGCGGAAAAGAAGCGGGCAAGCGCGCCGCCTGCCGGCAAGCCGGCAGGACGCAAGGTGCCTTGCGCGCTCACAGAGCCCGGCACCGCCCTGGAATCCGGCGGCTTGCCGCCGGGGGGGCCTCAAGACCCCTGAAGATGGTCTCTCGCTGTCGCACGTACTACTGCCAAATGCGATGTTGAAGCTTCAGTAGTTGACTGTGGCTCCCCGCGGCGTTATATCGGAGAGTCAGACTGTTTCCGCTTTGATAGGAGGGTCCGGCTATGTCGGAGGAGGGGACACTTGTCGTTTTCTACTCGCGCACCGGCACGACCCGGAAGCTGGGGCGGCAGATAGCGGAGGCGCTGGGCGCCGACGTGGACGAGGTTATAGACCGCAAGGACCGCAGCGGTGCGCTGGGGTACCTCGCGTCGGGCAAGGACGCCCTGGCCAGGAAGGAGGCCGACATCAAGCCACCGTCGCATGAGCCGTCGCACTACGACCTGGTGGTCGTCGGCACGCCTGTCTGGGCCTTCTCGGTGTCCTGTCCCATACGGACCTACCTGGCACGCCAGAAGGACCGGCTCCCGAAGGTGGCGTTCTTCCTGACCACGGGGGGGAGCGGGATCGAAAGGACGTTCGAACACATGGAGAAACTGGCGGGCAAGCCACCGGTGGCCACACTCGGCCTCAGGATGAAGGACGTCCTGAAGGATAGCCACGAGGAAGAACTCCGCGCGTTCGTGGAGGCCCTGGAGGAAGAAGGTTCGGTCAGCGAGTAAGGGTCGGCTCCCCCCAGGCGAAGGCTTCCGCGACCTCAGCCGAATCGACCGAGCGGACCTTCAGAGTGAGCCGGCGAACGCCGGTTACGTCCGCGGTGATTCGGCGCGCCTCCCAACCCTCCGGGCCCCCCAACGTACCGTGCACGCTGGTGATGATCTCCCCGTCGCCTCGGACCTCGAAGATGAACGGTGTGCCCGCCGCCGTGGGGACGCCCCCCACCCTGAACCCGGGCGTGGGGCCCACGGTGGCCTCGAAGGTGGTGAACCGCCCGTCGAGGGCGTAAGTCAGTTCGGACGGCGCCTGCACCCCAAGCCCCTTATCAAACTCTTGTTCCCCCAACCGGATCGGCCGGCCCGCGAAGGATCGGTCGAAGCCCACCGCCCCGCGGGGCTGCTCGATGATGAGTGGCATGACGTCGGAGAGCGCGACCCGTCGGCCTTCCGCCTCCTCAACGGATAGGAGCCGGGGGAAGCTCTGGGGCCTCAGGCGCTCCACCAGTTGCGGGTCCGCCGTCAGCGAGGCGCCACCGTCGCCCCGTCCCGCGCCCGGGTCCATCACATCCCAGCTATTCGTGAAAAAACCCACCGCAGGAAAGCTCCCCGGACCGACGCTTCGGCTGTCGAAGACCGCATAGTCGAACCATTTGTAACGGTCGTACGCGGGCCAGCCGAACCATGTACCGAACCGGTCGTAGGCCTGATAGAGCCCCGCCGGCCCCACGCCCGCCACCACGGCGATCATCCGCTCGTCAACCTGGGGGTTCGGATAGCACAGAATCACCCCGGTCTCCTCGCCCGCGTAACGCTGCCCGCCTAATTCGATGGCGTCCCGGGTGAGACGAACCGGCAGCCCGCCCGCCACGCGCGCCGTCACAGCGTTCACCGTCGGGCCCCCGAACAGCACAAGGTTGAACCGCTCGAGGTCGGCATCGGTGACGTCCGCGTCGGCCTTCATCCGCGGGCGCGAACCGGTCCGCTGCTCCCGGTAGCGGGCGAAGCGTTCCGCTTCTCGCCGGCTGATGTCCCTGAGCAGTTCACTATCACCGCCGGTCCCGTAGACCAGAAGGAACGGATCCCGCAGCACGTCCGTAACGGGCCCGGACCGCCCACGCCCTTTGCCCGGCCTCAGAGCCTGCACAAACTGCCAGCGGCCGCCCCGCCGGACCAGAGTGATCGCATTCCTGTCGGCTTGCACCGGCATGCGCTGGCCGTCCACGGTTACGCCGATGGCGGGCCGGGGAAGCCGGCGGCACAGGATGGTGACCGCCGTCACGTTGTTTGTGCGCAGGGCGATCTCGCCGCCTGACTGTTCACCTTCCACCGTGGCAAAAGCGAGGGGGTCGTCCATGCGCTCAATGCGCAGCCACCAGGCCTCGTTATGCCGGAGGTCGGCCGTCTTATAGAACACGCTCTCCGGCTCCACGACGGGATGGGCTCCGAACACCCGCCCCATGGCGTATTCCCGCACCCAGTTGGGCAAGCGCTCGCCGGCTGCGCCGGGGAACTGCAGGTACTCTATGTCGCAGTCCAGCTCCTGCAGTCTGCGGGCCATCGCGGTGCCGTGCAGATGTGCGCCGATCTCCCTCGGGGCTCCCTGGGCCACCACGGCGTGGCACAGTCGCATGTTCTCGGCGTAGGAGAGGGGCAGCAGGCTGGCCCGCAGGAACGTGGTCATTTCGTCCCGCTGCACCGTGGGCAGGGGGGCGGTCACCACCTTCCGCTCGGGGGGAGTGTAGACCGAGTCGCTCCCCAGAGCCACCACGCCGGAGAACCAGTCCGGATAGCGAACGGCCAGATGCCATGCGCGCGTCGTGCCCGCGCCCTCCCCCACCAGGTAACGACGCTGCGGATCAACGTAGTAGAGCGATTCCAGCTCATCCAGCATCCCCAGCACTTCGGTCTCCCCCAGCAGCGGACACTGCCCCGCACAGGCAAGCTCGGGTTTTGCCGACAGGGCGCCAACATAGCAGTCCGTGCCCACGCCCTGCCACGGAGAGGATGCCGCGTTGCCCGTCAGGTTGAGGATGACCGGGATGGGATTGTTCGCCGAATAGCCGGCGGGCAGGCAGAGGCTGTAGGGTCTGAACCCGCCGTCGGTAGGACAGTAGAACGCCCGGAGGAACGAACGTCCCCGGGGGAAGACGGCCGGCTGCCCGGCCTTCAACCGCTCGAAGTTGGCCTGGATGCGCTCGAAGACGGAGGAAGGACCAGCGGCGGGTCGTCCCTGCCCGCTCACATACAGCAGGTGGCGAACCTGGGCCAGCAGCGCGCCCGCGTCGCGGCTCATCCGCCCGCGTTCTTCCCGCGCGAAGTCCTCTATGCGCGCCTGCTCCTCCCGAAGGGTCTCGGTCAGGTAGCGTGTCAGCTCCTGCTCCGTCCTCTCGTAGCCGGCCCGCTCCTGCTCCCGCCGCAGGTTGCGGACCACGTTGCTCACCCCGAACGCGACCACGACCAGCGTCAGGGCCACAAGGAAGTGCAGGCGTACTTTTTGCTCTCGGGCGGCCACGTGCAGGCCCCGTGTTTGAGCTTCAGGCGCCCTCAGTATAGCAGACGTGAGCGGAGGGCGAAAGTCTTCGCATCGGCCCGCTGCGGCTCCTATAATGTGTCCGTTCTTCGCTGCTCAGTCCATGCCACGGGGGAGACATCCGATGACAGCCGCTTTTGAGCCGCCGCTCCGGACCGAACTGACCCGCTACGTCTATATCCCCACGCGGGACGGCAGCCACCTGACCGCCGACATCTACCGGCCCGCCGCCGAGGGCACCTTCCCCTGCCTCATGGTCCGCACCCCTTACAACAAGAACGGCTTCAACCGGGAGGAGGCGGACTCCTATGTCCGCCGGGGGTATGCCCTGTGCGTGGTGGACGCCCGGGGCACCGGCGGCTCCGAGGGCGACTTCACCTACTACAACATCCCCGCCGGGCTGGGCGACGGGGCGGACATCGTCAACTGGCTGGCCGAACAGCCTTTCTGCAACGGCAAAGTGGGTACGTTCGGCGGATCGGCGCTGGGCACCTACCAGATACTGACCGCGCGGGAGAAACCCGACGCCCTGAAGGCCATGTTCGTCGAAGTGGCCCCCATAGACTTCTATCACGACAACTGGTTCGTGGGCGGCATCTTCGAGACCGCCAGCCGCATCGGCTGGATTGAAGGCATGACGCCCCGCATCGGTCCCTCGGTTGCCGTCGAAGACGTGGACGGGGAGATCGACCCGGAAGGCGCGCAACTGCGCCGCAACGTGATGCTACGACGTACGAGGCTGCGGGACGAACGTGCCCTGCGCGGCGAGTGCCCCACGCCGCAGGACTGGTTCCCTCCCATGCGGAGCCACACCGAGTACGACAGTTTCTGGGAGGAGCGCTGCTTCAAGGACGTCATCCGTGTGTGCGACATCCCCACCTGCTACGTGGGCACATGGTACGACCACTTTGTGCGCGCGAGCTGCGAGTCGTACACTCTCCACCGCGGGCCGAAGCAGCTCATCCTCGTGCCCGGCGGACAGGCCACCCACGGCGCGCACGCCGACGTGAGAATGCCCGAGATGCGCGTCAGATGGTTCGACCGCTGGCTGAAGGGCATCGAGAACGGCGTCACAGAAGAACCGCCGGTGAAGGTCTTCCTCATGGGCGCCGAGCAGTGGCGCACGGAGGACGGATGGCCACCCCCCTGTGAGCCCCACCGGCTGGCCCTCTCGGCCGGCGGCCGCCTGAGGGCGCCCGACCAGGCTGAAGATTTCGCAGACGAGTATGTCCACGACCCCGACGAGCCGCTGCCGTCCGTTGACTCGCCGTTGGACGTTCGCCCCTACGAGGCCCGGGCGTTGACCTACACGTCCGAGCCCTTGACCGACGACCTCACGGTCATGGGCCGTCCCCGTGTGACGCTCTTCCTGCGCTCATCGGGTGTGGACGCCCACGTGATGCTGAAGCTCACGGACGTCTTCCCCGACGGTCGGAGCCGACAGGTGGCCTACGGGCGGCTCCGCGCCGCTCATCGGGAGGGGCATGGGCAGGTTGTACCCCTGCCCCCGGACGAACCTGTGAGGCTGGACGTCCCCTTCTGGCCGCTGGCCAACCAGTTCGAAGCGGGACACCGCATACGACTGGTGGTCGCCGGCAGCGACGCGCCCCGCTGCGAGGTCTACCCCGAGCGCACCGAGAACGCGCTTATCGGCGCCGAAGGCATGCGCCCCGTGCTTGAACTGCCCGTCGTCTGAGCCCGGTTCTGGCTACTCGGTGGCCTCTTCGGCCTGTTCGCCGAGCTGTTCCATCATCTGCCCGGCCTCTTCGGAGGCCTCTTCCGTCTGCTCGCCGGCCTCCTCCATGGCCTGCTGGGCTTCCTGCTGGGCCTCTTCCATCGTCGGCTCGCCCCCGTTGCCGCCGCCGAAGGCCAGCACAAGCACGATGACGACGACCACGATGATGCCCACGACCACGGCCATGCGCGCCGTTGATCCTTTCATCGAACTACCCCCTGTCTACGGTTAACTTGGATTGGTCGGCCCGCCGTCTATCTATGCAAGGAAAGCGGGATCCGACCCGGCGCCGCCTGACGCCCACGCCCCAAATCACTGCTTCCCTCATCTTTATAACGGCTCGACAGACCGTATGCAACAGTTTACGCGGAGCAGTCAGAGCCGGACGCTCCGGTCGCTCAGCCTTGAACGTCGTGCCCGTCGGGTCGGCGTGGTCAGCCTACCCGAAGCGGCGCCCTCACCCCACCCAGATGGGGCTGGAGTAGGCAATGTGGTTGTCCATCTGCGTGGCTCGCACGTACCAGTTACAGGGCCCGGCGCACTCTTCGGTCAGTTCCACGCGGAAGGCGTCCTCATAGGGCTTCCACCGTTTGTAGAGTTCACCGTCCTTCAGGAGGTCCACGGCCTTAAAAGGCCCCTCCCCCGCTACGTCGATGACGATGTCCTGCTCGTCCGTCCGGGGCAGCTCGGCTCCCATCAGTTTGCCGTTGACGGTAAAGACGAGCCGGATGCGCGCGTTCGTGGTGCCGTAGCAACGCCGCGCACGCATCGCCTCCAGCACCGCCGCCCGCGTCAGTTCCTCGGCGAAGACGGCCGTCAGCCCGTTGTTGGCCACAACGCCCTTGTGCCCGTCGGAATTGCACACGAAACCGTAGCGGTATCCCTCCCTCAGGAAATACCGACCGTTGCGGTCCGGCCGGAAGCTCTTTATCTCCGGGATGTGGCGCTCGTTGACGTCGCCGCTCTCGTAGGAGCCATGGCAGGAGTAAATCTCCAGCGCCGGCTCTATCTCGGGCGAATCGGCGGATATCCATTCCCCCGCCGGCAGGCGCCCCTGGTTGTGGAAATGAGGGATCGTGATAAAGTCACGCCCCTCCAGCCCCTCCCACAGCCGGTCTATGCGGTCGAACTCCTCCCGATCGATCTCCTCGTGGTCTATCTCCTCACCCAGCACCACCGTGGTGTCGCCGCGCGGGCCACGGAATTCGAAGCCCATGAAGGCCACGTATTCGCCGGGCTCGTTGTGCTTACGTGCTGTCTCGACCGTCTTCTGCCACAGGTCCGGCGGGATTCGGTTACGCTGCTTGTCCCACGGCTGGTGGTGGTCGGCGACCGCGTGGAAGTCGACGCAGGCCACCTGCCGGGCGCAGAACCCGAATCTACCCGGTCTCATTTGTCAATAAACACACCGTCGCGATGGTGATTTTATACACAAATCACATAAAATTGACATACCTTTCAACCATACTTTTTTGTACATTAGGATAAATCAATTTGGAAAAACTATCTTGCATGTCGAGACAGTTATATAGAACAAAAGAATAGAAGCTGTAATAGAAGCTGATTATATTATAAGGAGATCGCACTGTGATCTCCCCTGTGGTTTGATGGCCCGACCGCTACAAGCCTTTTCATGATTGAGGAACTCCTCTTTCAACAGGGCGGACATCCCCAGGCAGCCGGGTTCTCCATGGCCCGGGACAACCTGCCCGCCTTTTCCCGGGGCCTGTTGAATTGGCTGCGCCGAGAAATCTCCATC
>JAWODG010000214.1:0-5605 GCA_046483385.1 Candidatus Brocadiia bacterium
GACGGCGTCTGTGACGACCCGCCCGCCGTCGGCGCTGGGCAGGTACATTCGATCGGCCACCGGCCCGCGCCAGTCGGGTCCGGAGTCGATGCCCTCCACTCCCAGCTTGACGCCCATGATGCAGCCGATGTTGCCCACGTTGCAGTCGGTATCGTAACCGCTCGTGGTGCCGATCATCAGGGCCCGCTGGAAGTCGTCCCCGCAACAGGCGAGCGCGAGGATGATGAGCGCGTGGTTGGGCACCATGTGGCAGCCGCCGCCGAACTTACCATACCCGTACTGCTCCTGGATGCGGGCCAGGGTTTCGCGCCAGTCGCCGTCGCCGGCCGCCCACTCCCGCACGTCCGCAATGACCCGGGAGATGGTGCAGTCCGCCGGTATCTGGGCCGCCGCCGTGTCCAGCAGCGCGTCCATGTCATCCTCGACGAACGCCTGCGCCACCAGCGCGGCGACGACCTGAGCCCCGTAGATGGCCTCCCCATCGTGGCTCACGCAGGCGGCGCGGCGCGCCAGGTCGGCGGCCTGCTCGGGGTCGCCCGGCGAGGTCAGGCCCCAGCCGTCGATGAATATCTGCGCTCCTATCTGCTCGGCCACCACCCGGCTGTTGGTCTCCATCGAGCCGCTGTCGGGCGGCATGATGCCGTGTTTGAGGCGCAGGTAGGCGGTGTGCTCCGTGCTGGTGCCCAGCCCGCCCCACCACAGAACCGTGCGCCGCTCCACCAGGTAGTTTAGCCACGTCCGGCCTATCTGCTCCGGCTCGATGTCCCGCGGGTAGCCGTAGTCCTCCAGCGCCCGCAGGAAAGTGAAGGTCCCGGAGATGTCGTCGTCGGGCACGACGAGCGACTTGCCCAGTTGCTCATGGACGTAGTACCAGACCTCGCCGACCGTATCCAGTATCCGTTCGTGGCTCCACTGCTCGACGGGACGGCCGACGTAGACGCCGATGATCTTGCCGAGAACGCCGGCATAGACGCGGTCCGCGTAGTCTTCCGGGAAGGGCATATCAACACTCCTCGTTGGAGGGAAACAGGCGCGTCATGATCATCCGCCGACGGGGCTGTGTCAAGCAGCGCCGCTCAGTCAGGCACCCGGTAGGCCATCGGGCCGAGCATTCGCGACGGCGAGTCCAGCTTCAGGCATTCCCCCTCCTCGTCCCAGTCGGACTGGACCGTGTGCGGCCCCTCAGACGGTCGGATGGGACATTCCGCGCAGGGGGGATAGCCGGCGTACCCCTCGGCCAGCATGCCGCTCAGGACCTCGAAGCAGTCCGAATACCTGAACAGCGTTACCGTGCTCTCGCCGATCCTGCCCCGCCTGTGGAGTCCGCGCCGCTCCATCTCCCGTTCGGCGTATTCGTTCGGCTCCATGATGGGACACTTCCGCTCGCGGAAGGACCACGTCCGGAGCTTCACCTCACGGCCGTCCGGCAGGCGCGCCGGCAACTCCTCGGTCCGGTGCCCCAGGCACGGCGAGCCGACCGTCGTCTCCACCACGTGTTTGAACGTGTTGGTGTGGTAGTTGGTGCCCAGGAACAGGCAGTATCCGCCGTCGCGCCAGAGCCGCCCCAGCGGTGAGTCCGGCCCCATCGTCAGCGTCAGGTGATGGTTCCGCGTGTAGTCTTCGGCGTCCCGGCCCCATGCGGCGATGGGATGCGAAGGGTTCAGGCTGCGCCGGATGCCCGGCATCTTGCGGAAGGTCTCGGGTATGATGCCGTTGGTGGTGGGCGTCTCGGCGGGGTCGTAGTGGCCCGCCCCGCCCTCTCGCCAGGGCGCGAAGTGGTTGAAGGAAGGCAGCAAAAGCGTGCCACGCTCGGTCAGCACCTCCTGGAGAGCACGGATGACGGTGTCAGGGCCTCCGACCACGCGTCCGAAGCTGCTCAGCGACGAGTGCACCATCACCCGGTCCCCGGCCCCGAGCCCGAACGCACGGAGCCCGTCGGCCAGATCCTCTCCGGTCACACGGGAGACACCCGACATCGCAGACACACCTCGGAAGCCAGTAACGAGCAGCACGAACCCCGACAAGATAGGCCCGGCGCCACGCGCCGTCAACCCGAGCCTCGGGGCCCCAACGGCCTGGACGCCCCTTTCCGCGTTGGGCTCGGCCCCGTCCGTGGGACAAACCCTGATCTCCGCCTCCTGCCTTGCCGTTCGTAGTGAGCCCCGCCGCAGGCGGGCGCGTCGTGGTCGTCGTGGTTTCATCGCCACTGCCGACGTTGACAGCCCCGATGGGCCGCCTATAATGCGTTTAATGTCAATCACGCGGGGCTCACTCGCGCCAACCCTTCCCCGTTGTGGGTAACGGCTGGACTTCCCATTGTGAGGGAGGTCGGCCCGCCGAAGGCGGGCTGCCGCATCCCCCGCATCACGCACACCCGCTGCGAGACTGACCCATGAATATTGCGCTCACTCTGCCGGACGGCACCGTCATCAAGAGACCCGCCGGGACCACACCCGCGCAGGTGGCCGAATCGATAGGCCCCGGACTCGCCCGGGACGCGGTGGCCGCGCGCGTGGACGGCGCCGCCGTGGACCTGGACGTCCCCCTCGACCAGGACGCCGAACTGTCGATCATCACCGTCGACACCCCCGAAGGCCGGGAGCTGATGCGCCACAGCGTCTCCCACATCATGGCCTGCGCGGTGGGCCGGCTGTTCGATAACGTCAAGTTCGGCATCGGGCCGGCCATCGAGGACGGCTTCTACTACGATTTCGACCTGGACGACGCGATAAGCGCCGACGACCTGGAGCGCATCGAGGACGAGATGGCGAGCATCGCCGCCCGCGAGACCCCCTTCGAGCGCGTCGAGATGAGCATCGACGAAGCCCGCGAACTGATGCGCGAGAAGGACCAGGTCTACAAGCTGGAGCTGCTGGAGGACATCGAGGACAACGTCGTCTCCCTCTACCGCACCGACGGCTTCATCGACCTGTGCCGCGGGCCGCACGTGCCCCACGCCGGCAAGGTCGGCGCGTTCAAGCTGCTCAACGTCGCGGGCGCCTACTGGCGCGGCGACTCCGCCCGACCCCAGATGCAGCGCATCTACGGCACCGCCTTCGCCACCGAACAGGAGCTGGAGGAGCATCTCGAACGCCTGCGCAAGGCGGAGGAGCGCGACCACCGGCGCATCGGGCAGGAGCTGGACCTGTTCAGCTTCGACGAGGAGATCGGCCAGGGCCTGGTGCTCTGGCACCCCCGCGGGACGCAGCTCCGCCAGACCATCGAGGACTACTGGAAGGACATCCACCGGGAGCGCGGATACGAGTTCGTGCGTACCCCGCACATCGCGTCCGAGAAGATATACCGCCGCAGCGGCCACATCCCCAAGTACGAGGACATGATGTACGCGCCGCTGGTCATCGACGAGGAGCGCTACCGGGTCAAGCCGATGAACTGCCCCGCGCACATCAAGATATTCCAGACACACACCCGCTCATACCGCGACCTGCCGATGCGCTACGCCGAGCTGGGCACCGTCTACCGCTACGAGCTGAGCGGCGCGCTGCACGGGATGGTCCGCGTGCGCGGCTTCACCCAGGACGACGCCCACATCTTCTGCACCCCTGAGCAGCTCGTCGGGGAGGTCGAGGACCTGCTCGACCTGGTCGAGGAGATGATGGGCGCCTTCGGCTACGAGTACTCCGTCTACCTGGCCACCCGGCCGGAGGTCTCGCTCGAGACCGCCAGCGACGACGAATGGGAACGCGCCACCGAGTCCCTGCGGCGGGCGCTGGAGGAGAAGGACGTCGATTACGAGGTGGACGAGGGCGGCGGGGCGTTCTACGCGCCCAAGATCGACTGCAAGCTGCACGACGCGCTGGGTCGGGAGTGGCAGGGACCGACCATCCAGGTGGACCTGAACCTGCCGAAGCGCTTCGAGGTCGTTTACGTCGGCGAGGACGGGCAGGAGCACGAGTGCATCATCGTGCACCGCGCCATCCTGGGCTCGCTGGAGCGCTTCGTCGGCGGGCTCATCGAGCACTTCGGCGGCTGGTTCCCGGTCTGGCTGGCGCCGGAGCAGGTCCGCGTGCTGCCCATCACCGACGAGCACGTCGAGTACGCCGAACAGGTGCAGGCTAGGCTGCGGGCGGCCGGCGTGCGCACGTCGGTGGACGACCGCAACGAGACCATGGGCTACAAGGTCCGTGCCGGCACCGTGGACAAGGTCCCCTACCTGCTGATCGTGGGCGACCGCGAGGTCGAGAACGGCACCGTCAGCGTCCGCAGCCACGAGGAGGGCGACGAGGGGCCGTCGCCGCTGGACGAGTTCCTCGACCGGATAGAGCGCGAGATAGCCGAAAAGCAGCTACCGGCGGAATTCTGATCCGCCGCCGGTGCAACGGGCGCTTGCCCACCTTGTAACGTGGCGCCCTTCCACGGCGCACGGGCGTTGCCGCCACTCGCGTTCCCGGGGCTGCGGGTTCGTCGTTACCCGCATTTCAGCCATGGCCGAAGGCTCGGGATTCTACGCCTTTCCCGCACCAGGGCCCGTCAGCTCGGGCGGCTCGCGCGCCCTGGTCCAGGGAAGACGCAGCGAGCACCTGAGCGAAGCTCTCTCGGAGTGCGGCGTGCAGTCCGGCGTACGGCGGACGAAGCGCCGCTTTCCATTTTGCCGAAAGGCTGTAAGACGCCCAGAAGAGGCGCCAGGAACAGCCAGCGCTCGGGAAAGCGAAGGCAAGCCACCCACTCCAGGGCCGGCCGCCGGGGTAACCCCACTGACTCCTTTTTGCACTATCCTGTAGAGCCTTCTCCCGGGGCATCGCCGTGGGGTGACGGCGGTGGGTCGCCTGCATGCTCAACCGGTCCGAGCGCAAAAAGCCTCGGCGCCACTTCCTCTGCCCAGCGCGGCTCCGCCGGCTGGGCCGCCGGGGCGCCATCCTCGAATGGAATCGCCAGGACTTGCGAGACGTTCTGCTCCTCGTTGCCGTCCGCGTGCACGGCCCGCACGGAGAAGATGCGCGGGACAGTGTGCCCGCCTCGGGGACATACGCTGGGGCCGCGCGCTCCGGCACCGGCTCAGAGTTCCACAACAGCAGGCGCTCGCCGCACGGCGGGCCATCCCGTTTCGGAGGGCCATGCTCTGTCGTGGCCGCCGGGCTCCGCCAGAGACTCTATCTGTTCATTGGTTGTGGGTCTCAGTCTCCGGGTCCGCCGCCTGCTCCTGGTCTTCCGCCCGTGGCGGCGGTGGGAGGCGGCTCAGGTCGTAGTGGTCCCGGACCCACTCCGTTGCCGCATCCACCGTCCTCTGCGTGGGTAAAAACTTCGACATGTCAGGGAAATCCTGGCCCGTGATCCGGCCGATCGAATGGGAGCATGTCTGTGCCATCAAGCGTGCCGGATCATACAGCATGTGCACAGCCAGGAACGGGACGGCCCCGCGAGCCGCCGCCGAGTCGTGGGCCATCCCGAGACGTGTCGCTGCACTGCTGCGCACAGAGTCAGACTGGTCGTTTAGTAGCAGTATTAGCAGGTCAACGGCTTTCTCGTCTTCCGCCAGCTCACCCAGTTCCCAGGCGGCGATGCTATGCCGATATTGCACACCGCCGGATATCTTTCACCTGCAAGATCCACGGCAGCACAATAAACACCATAGGCCGGGATCAGC
>JAWODG010000197.1:0-17644 GCA_046483385.1 Candidatus Brocadiia bacterium
GTGCCGTCCTCGTCCTCGAAGACCGCACCGGCCGCGGCGTCACGCGGGACGAAGGCCAGCGCGCGGCGGGCATCGGAGGTCACGCTGGTCACCTCGACCTGGTGGCGACCGCTGCCCGTACGCCAACCCGGGGCCACCGCACCGGTGACCGCCACCCGCGCGAGCCGTCGCCGCGGCTGCCCGAGCATCCACATGCGGGCCACGGCTTCCTGGCCCGGGTAGCAGCCCTTGGCGAGATGGACGTGGCTCGGCAGCAGCCCCACCTCCTCGGGCAGGTGCGGGGCAGCGACCTCACGGCCCCAGGCCGGCTCACCGCGGGCGATCCGCAGGTCCTCGAGGTCGGCCACGTCACCGTCGACGGCGCCGGCGGCCCGCAGCGCGGCGGCGGCCTGGGCACGTGCCGGTGCAGGACCGAGCACGTCGATCCCGTCGGGGCGGCTGACCAGCAACAGGTCACCGGCGAGCCGGCAACGTCCCGGCACCACGCTCAGTCCCGCAGCGGCCACGACCTCGGCCGCATCCTCGCCGCGCACCGCGAGGCTCTCCCGTTCGCGCAGCTCGAAGGTGGCGTCGAGCAGGAAGGTCCTCCCGCCGAGCACGTCGACCAGGGTGGCTGCCACCTCGCCGTCGGGCGCCAGCAGCACGAGCCGATCGCCGAGCACGACCACGTCGAACATCGCCGAGGGCGCACCGTGGCCATCGAGGACCAGGGCGCCGCGCACATGGGTGACCGGTACGTCCAACAGGTGCTGCGAGGTCATCGGGCCGCGCCTGCTGAAGGGCATCCTGCGCAGTGCCGGAGCGCCGCCGGACATTGAGACACCGTCCGCGGTGGTCGCCGTGCCGCTCCATCCCCGCCGCCTGCGCGAGCGGGGCTACAATCAGTCCGCCCTCCTCGGTCGGGTGCTGGCCGGCCATTTTGGCCGTCGGCTGCTGTCCGGAGTCTTGCGGCGCACCCGCCATACGAGCCGGCAGA
Source organism: Candidatus Brocadiia bacterium (assembly GCA_046483385.1). GTDB lineage: Bacteria > Planctomycetota > Brocadiia > SM23-32 > SM23-32 > B1Sed10-231. The sequence goes on from JAWODG010000197.1 coordinate 977, forward strand.
CCGGGCTGAGCCGCACCGCCCGGCGGGACAATGTTCGGGGCGCCTTCGAGGCGGCGAGGCCGGGGGCCGTGGACGGCCTGAACCTGCTGCTGGTGGATGACGTGATGACCACCGGCGCCACGGTGGACGAGTGCTGCAAGGTGCTGAAAAGGGCCGGCGCGGCCAAAGTGCAGGTCCTCACCCTCGCCCGCACCGTCAAATGACCGCCCATCGCGTGACGAGACACCTGCGCTCAAGCCACCTTTCCCGCCAAGACGACCGGCCCTCGCGGATCCGTCATCCTGAGTTCGCCGCACGGCGCAACGAGGAATCTCCGACCTGGAAGTGTCGGCATGCGGGGACGGCGTGGCGCGGTCCTAAAGACCTTTGCCCACCGCTACCCGGATGCTGTTGAGGGCGCAGGACCGTGGAGCAGGCGCCCCGCCCGCCACGCACAGGGTCGGAGATCCTTCGGCGCCCCGTAAGTGGCGCCTCAGGATGACACCCCGCGGGGGGCCGCCGTCCTTACGTGCCCGGCGAGGCGCCACAGGTCCACCTGCCCGACAGGAACGGTTACACCCTTTCTGGTGACTTGAACGGAGACGCGCGGAACTCGTTGCGGACCGAGAGTCTATTTGAACTCCCGGCCCACGCGACCCTGTCATTCCGAGTGCGCCGTGGGGCGCAACGAGGAATCTCCGACCTGGAAGTGTCACCATACAAAGACGGCGTGACGCGGTTCTGATGATCCCCGCTTCATCCGCGCCGGGACCTTGCGTACACGTTGACGGGTCTCTCCGGGGGTCGGTCACACGGAGACAACCACCAGACCTGCGATCAGACCGGCAGGACCTCCCGTGATGATCGCCCCACTGCAGGTCCGCCGTGCAGGCATCACGACCAGTCAGCGCTCAGGTCGCAGAAGGTGGGGTTCTCTCGAGCTATGAGCGCGATCTTCTTCTCACGCCGCCAGCCTTTGAGCTGCTTCTCGCGTTCCAATGCCACGCGGACGTCATCGGTCTGTTCATAGTAGATTAAGCGGCCCAGATTATAGCGACGGGTGAAGCTGCTGCCCTGCCCTTCTCGGTGCTGGTATGTCCGCCGCCGCAGGTCATTGGTCACGCCTATGTAGAGGGTGCCTGTTCTGTTCGTCATGATGTAGACATAGTATCTGCTCACGGCGACGACCTCTGTCAGGTTAGGCCCCATGGTTGGCTGACCCCATCCCTTCTGTCAACCGCGGCGGCCAGCAACGGATGCAGGACCGCACAACAGGCACCCCGTGCACCACGCACAGGGTCGGAGGCCCGCGTCTGAGGCGCGAGAGCTTCGGCGCCCCGTAAGTGGCGCCTCAGGATGACACCTTGCGGACGGCCGCCGTCCCTGCGCGCCTGGCGAATTGGACCTCCCCACGGCGCCCTGTCCTGCCTCGAGGAGCCGGTCCCCAAAAAGGACATTGGCAACGTGTCAAAGCAGCGCTAAAAACCGCCGTCACTCCCTCAGCAGCCACTCGATGGCCTCCTGGACCTCCGACAGCTCGACGTCCGTGTCGGTGCAGGGCCCGTGGGGGCGGATGTTGATGATGCCGAGCCCGGGCTTGGGGAAGATGCCCAACAAGCCCTCCTGCAGCTCCTTCTCGCAGGCGATCGCCACCACGGCTTTGATACGGTCCTGCATGGCCATCTCAAGGGCCAGCCGCCCGCCCGTGGCCACCGCGCAGCGCGTGCCGTAGCGCTCGCTCATCTCCAGCACGTCCTTGACCTTGCAGCGGCCGCACCGCCGGCATTCCTGGATGTCGTTGGTTATCTTCTGCCGGCACTCGCTGCTCTGCAGGCAAGACGGCACGAGGATGAGGATTTCCTCCGGCTCGCAGCGCGTCCGGCGCAGCTTCGTCAGCATATTCATAAACTTGACCACGCGTTGGCCCATCGCCCTACACCTCGGATACGAATCTGTCGCCCGGCTCCACGGGATGCCCGTGGAGGAAGTCAACGTCGCTCATGGCCCGTCCGCCGGCCGGTTTCAGCTCCGTCAGGCGCACGGTCCCATCGCCCGTCTGCACGACGATACCTTCCTGATCATCGGCCCGCAGCACGGTGCCCGGCGGCTCCCCGTCACCGTCGGCCTCCGCCGTCTCCACGCGCAGAAGCTCGACCCGCACGCGCCCGTCCGCCGACTCCAGGTAAGAGTAGGCGCCCGGCCACGGCCTGAGCCCTCGCACGCGGTTGCGGATGTCTTCCGCCTTCCGGGACCAGTCCATCATCCCGTCCTCTTTGGTCAGCTTCCGGGCGAAGAAGCGGCCCTCTTCGGGCTGGGGTCGCTCCTCGACCGGCAGGCCCTCTTCCATGCGGTTCACGACGTCGGCGGCCGCCTCGGCGCCCACCTCCGCCAGCCGGTCGTGCAACTCCCCCGCGGTCTCCGCCGGCCCGATGGGCACCTCTCGGGTGGCGAGAATGGGTCCCGCGTCCAGTTCCGGGCTCATCCGTATGACGCTGACGCCGGTCGTCTCCTCCCCGCGCATTACCGCCCAGTTTATGGGGGCCGCCCCCCGATAGTCGGGCAGCAGCGATGCATGCACGTTGATGAACCCCCGTTCGGTGCTCGCCAGCACATCGCGGCTCAGTATCTCGCCGTAGGCTATCACCACGGCGAGGTCGGCCCGTGTGCCTCGGAACCGCGTCACGGCCGCCTCCGAGTTAACCGTCTCGGGTTGGTAGACCTCGAGCCCGAGTTCGGCGGCCGCCTTCTTGACCGCCGTCGCCGCCGGCTCCCGGCCGCGGCCCCGGGGCCTGTCCGGCCTCGTGACCACCAGCGCGATGTCGTGCTCGTCACGATGCAGGACCCTTAGCGTGGGAACCGAGAAGTCGGGGCTTCCGAAGAAGAGCAGTCTCATTTGGGCAATCCGTGGAGGCGGTTCCGGAGGTGCAACGGTCAGCCATGCTCGGTGGCGGCTTTCATCTCGTAGTCGCGCTCCAACCGGCGCAGGCGTTCGCGGACGGTCATCAGGGTGGTCGGCTGCACGCGGTCTATGATGAGCACGCCGTTGAGGTGGTCGGTCTCGTGCTGCCAGGCACAGGCGGCCAGCCCTTCCGCGTCGAACTCCAGCCTCTCGCCGTCCAGTGTGTACGCGACGACGCGCACCCGCTCGGCGCGCGGCACGGTCAGGCGCAATCCCGGCAGGCTGAGACAGCCCTCCTCGTGCTCCAGATGACCCTCGCGCTCGATGATGCGGGGGTTGACGAAGATGCGCCGGCCCTCGCCGGTCTGCTCGACATCCAGCGTCACGATCTGGTTCGCCCAATCGACCTGCGGGCCCGCCAGACCGAGGCCGTCGGACTCGTACATGAACTCGAGCATGTCCTGCGCTTCGGACACGACCTCGTCATCTATGCGCTCTATGGGCGAGCACTTCTTCCGAAGAACCCGCTCCGGATACACCTTGATCTCCAAGGTCATCTCCCCGGTTGATAATCGTTCCCTCTGCAATTAAGGATACCCGAACCGGGCGCCCGGCGAAAGGAAACGGGTGCGGGTGGCGCGGCCCGGACGGCGTGAAGCTGCACAGTATGCACGAGCGGCGAATCCTGCAGTACGGGGCCCCGGCACCGCCCTCACACCCGGCCGCCTGCGGCCGACCGGGATGCCCGGACAGCACATGTGCCCGAACAGGGGGCCGCCTTCCGGCCTGCACCGCTATCGCCCGGGGGCGCGGAAGAGAGCAGGCAGCACTCTCACAACCCCTCGCGGCGGATGCGCTCGACCAGCTCTTGCGGGGCACCGTTCTCGAGCCATGTTTCGAGGTCCATCTCGTGGAGCCGCACGTCCTCCTCGCGCACCGCGGCCAGGACCTCCTCCCCGAAGTCGTTCATGGCCGCCCGCTCTGCCGGGTCGGCTATCTGCTCGGGAAAGCGTTGGAACTGCCCGTTGCGCCCCGGGTTGCGTTCCGGCTCCTCGAAGACGGCGAAGTCTCCGTCCACGACGTGTCCGGGCAGTCCCCACTCTCGCTCGTACTCGACAAGTTCGGCACGCAGCCGGCCCCGCGCCTCTGCCACGCGTGGCTCTTCGCCCCACGCGTGCAGCAGGTTCACCGTCTCGTCGGGGTCCGCTTGCAGGTCGAACAGTTCCTCCCGCCCGCCGCCGAAGTAGTAGCTGTACTTGTAGCGCTCGTCGAGGAGCGATACCCACCGTCCCGCGCGGCGACCGTTTTCGATGTACTGACGGCTTCGGTCCTTCTCGCCGCCGAAGACGGACGCGCCGGGCAGGGCGTGCTCTCCCGGATACTCCAGGCCCGCGACATCCAGCACGGTGGGCAGGATGTCGTTGAGGTCCACTAACTCCTCACGCACGCTTCCGCACTCCAGCCGCTCAGGGAACCGCATGACCATGGGTATGCGGCTGCTGCTGTCGTAGGGCGCACCCTTGAGAAAGGAGCGGTGATCGCCCAGCATCTCGCCGTGGTCGGAGGTGAAGATAACCAGCGTGTTGTCCAGTTCGCCGATGTCCTCCAGCGCGTCCAGTATCCGGCCGATGTTCTTGTCCACGAGCGTGATGGCGGCGTAGTAGAGTTCCCGCGCGCGGCGGATGCGGTAGTCTTCGCGTCCGGGCGGTATGTCGGCCACGCTCCAGCCGCCGCGACGGCCGGGGTGAGTGGGCGTCTCCGAAACCAGCGGCTCCGGAATATCGCGCCCGGCATAGAGGTCCGCGAGGCTGTCCGGGACGTCCCACGGCGGGTGCGGATGTATCCAGCTCGACCAGAGGAAGAAGGGCCTTCGGCCCGCGTTGGCCCGGAGGAACTCGACCGACCGGTCTCCCACCCACGCGGAGCCATGGTGCTCCTCGGGGATGAGCGAGCGTTGCGGGGCCAGATACAGCAGGTTGCGGACCCCGTGGATATTGACGATCTGGCCGAGCCCGACCTCCTTGAGATACATGGCGTAGTCGTCGTGCTCCCGCCAGCGCGGTATCTCCTCCATCAGCTCCATCCGGTCGAAGCCGTTGTGGCGCCGCACGGGGCGGAAGTGCATCTTGCCGACGGCGCGTGTCTCCCAGCCGGCGTCCGACAGAATGCGCGGCAGCACGGGGAGCCGGTGGTCCAGCGGATGGCCCATGTTGGAGGAGTAGCCGTGGAACCGCGCGGGCAGCCCCGTAATCAGATTGTGCCGGGCGGGAATGCAGATGGGATTGGCCGTGTAGGCACGCCTGAACAGACACCCCTCCCGGACCAGCCGGTCCAGGTTCGGGGTGATCATGTGGTCGAAGCCGGCTGCGGCGATGGTGTCGTAGCGTTGCTGGTCGGTGAAAAGGAGCAGTATGTTGGGCGTGTCGTCCGCCATGGGAGACCTCGGGACTGACGTCTTGTGGCGCCGGCCTTGTGGCCGCATCCGGCGGATTATATGCTGTGGACTCGACCGTCACAAACCGGCCGGGAGGAGGAAGCATGACCGAGGAAGCGGATCGACAGCAGCCGTCCTTCGAGCGCGTTGACTTCGAGTTCGGGGAAGGCAGCTTCCCCGCCACCGCCACGATTGCCTTCGAGGCCGTTTACGGCCCGAGTGCTCCGCCCGCGCGGCACGTCACCGTGCAGGCGGGACGGCTGGGCACGTGGGTCATCGAGTTCATCCCCGCCGAAGATCTGCCGGCCGGTGCCCGCATCGGGTTCCGCAAGGTGGAGAACGATTTCAAGTTCGCGTGGCGCTTCCAGGACTACTGGCCGGACGCCCGCGACTACGTGACGGTGGAGGACGCGGCGGGGCGGCCGCTGCCGTTCGAGTGCGATCGGGCGCTCAAAAGCAAAGTGCCGGCCGTGGTGACGCTGCCACGGCCCCTGCCGGCCGGCGAGCCCATTGTCGTGCGCATCGGCGACCGCCGGCGCGGCGGCCCCGGGAGCGTGACCCGTGATGCGGTTTACGGTTGCGCACGCGTGGCCTGTGGCGTCAGGCTGGAGGGCGACGACACGTTTAGAAGGGTCCCGGGTGCAACCGTCGAGATAAGCATCGTCCCGCAGCCGTCGGTGGCGCACTGCCACGTCTTCTCCCCCTCTCAGGCGGGCCCCGACGAGGAGTTCACGACCGCCGTCCTTCCGCTGGACATCAACGGCAACGGCGTGCCTCCCCCTGAAGGCCTCGGCATCGAGTGCGGCGGCCGTGAAGCCGAAGCGGCGGAGACCGGCTCCGGCTCCCTTTGTGTCCGGTGCACGGCCCCATCAGAAGGAGTTGCGCACGTGGAGATCAGGGACGGGGCGCACGGCCTGACCGCGCGCTCCAACCCTATCCTTGTTGCCCCCGGCTCCGACCTGAAGACCTACTGGGGCGAGTTCCACGCCCACGGCTACGACGCCGTCGAGATAAACGTGCTCAATGACGACACGCACCCCGACAAGGCCTACCGCTACGGGCGGGACGCCACCCGCCTGGATTTCTGCGGGATGGGTTCACACGTCTTCCGCCACGCGCCGGACGCCGTCCACGAGTGGTGGGAGCTCTACCGGGAGGCCGCCCGGGAGCACGACGAGGAGGGGCGCTACGTGACGTTCCTCGGATGCGAGTGGCGCGACGCCGAGCCGGAGGGCGGCGACCGCAACCTCATCTGGCGAGACCTCGACGCCCCCGCGCCGGACCCGACGTGGAAGATCGGCGAAGTCTACGATCGCTTCCGCAGCCGCCCCGCCATGGTCACTCCCCACGTGGGGGGAACCCCCGCCACGCCGGGACCCCACGACGGCGAGGTGGAACGGCTCTGCGAGATGGTCTCCGGGCACGGCCAGTTCGAGTGGTTCGCGCAGGCCTACCTTGCGAAGGGCTATCGCGTTGGCCTGATCGGCGGTTCGGACGGCCATCACGCCCGTCCCGGACACCCCCGTCTCGTATCCACCTTCGGCGGCGGGCGATGGGCCAGCGTCCTGCGGATGCGCGACTCCGGCTGGGCCGGCGGCCCGCTGCTGGGCGTGCTGGCGGAGCGGCTCGAGCGCGAATCGCTGTGGGAAGCGTTTCAGGCCCGACGCACCTACGCCTCGACGGGCGCCCGTGCGCTGCTGGACTTCCGCGTCAACGGCTTGCCCATGGGCTCCGAGCTGAAGACCGACGGCGACGTGGAACTCTCGGTCAACGTCCACGGCACTGCCCCAGTTCGGCGCGTGGACCTCATACGCGGCTCCCATCGCCTGCAACGGTGGGAAGGCGATTCCGAACGGTTCTCCGCGACGCTGACGGACACCCCGCCCGATGGCGAGACGTACTACTACGTCCGCGTCGAGCAGGAGGACGGCGAGATGCTGTGGTCCTCACCGGTCTGGCTGGAGTCGCGGAGCGGCCGCCCGGCCGACGACCTGCCGGCCTGGAACGAACCGGAGGACATCGACCTCGACGAGGTGGGCGACGAGGAGGCCGCCCGGCATCTGGACGATCTCCTGCACTACCTGCGCCGCGAGGAGAACCCCGATGCGTTCTCGCGCATCACGCCCTACAGGATGGTTGACTCGCCGCGCGGGGAGTACGCCGTGTTCCTGGGCTACCTGCGCGACCGACGCGTCCGCATCCACTGGTTCCACGAGTTCGAGCACCCGCGCATCCGTCTGGAGACCGGCTGGGTGCAGTACGGGCGCGAGCGCATCTGGGGCGCCGACTGGTCACTGCCCATGTTCCCCAACCAGGACACGATGTGAGGGCTTCGTCTCAACAAGACGAGCGCCTTACTGCCGGACAAGACTCGGTGCCTCGGCGGGCGCTGCCAGCTTGAGAAACGCGTCGCCGCGACCATTGCGGGTGAACCACAGGTTGCCCTCCGCGTCCACCGCGACACGGGTCGCGGGTCTCTCCTTTGCTTCGAGTGGAGTGCCCGCGAAGTCGTGCTCTTCGACGCGGCCGTTCTGAATCCGGTAGTACGCAGAAAGCTCCGGACTGACGCAGACCCATCCCGGCCGGGCCGGCCATCCTGTTTCCACCCCGTGCGGGATTCGGTCGCCCGGAACGTAACCGCCGTCTTCCGCACGCAGAATGAACCGTCCCCCGCCGGGTGTGCGCTCCACCGGCAGGTAAAGTCCCGGACGGGCCTCGACAATCTCCGCCTCGAACGGCTGTGCGCCTTGCGGGCCCAGCAGCCAGCGAGAGGGGCGGTCGGCCGGTATACGGAGCTCGATGATCTGCGCCCCATCGAAGCCGAGCCAGTTCCCCTGTCGGGTCCGGGCCACGGCTTCATAGCGGCGACTCTCGAAGAGCCTGTCCACCAGTTCCGGTGTGCCGACTGTGTGCCAGGCGTCACCGTCGTAGAAATGCATCCTCTTTCGGCCCGACACGGCATAGCAGAGCGTGCCCTTGTCGGGGCGAGAGCAGACGGAGTAGTCCGAGCCGCCGTGGAACCAGGTCGCCCCGTCCCGAACCGCGTGCTGAAGCAGCACTTGGACATCACTGTAGAACTGGACGCCACTGGCCGAGACATCCGCAAAGACAAAGGGGCGATGCCGGAAGCGGATTAGGAGCTGACCGCGGTCGTCCACGAGCGCGTCGATGAAATCTCTTCCACTCCGTCCCATCTCCACCGGCTCCCGGAATGGCCCGACCAGGTGAGTCGCCACGGTGGTCCGTCCCAGCGTGACCGCCCAGACTCCGCCGTGAATGCCGGGATAGAAGTGCTGCGCGAAGATCGGCTCCTCGCGCCACCGGGGGTAGATCGGCGGGTTCGGCGGCGCCGACTCATCGGGATGGAAGGCATAGACGGCTCGCTCGTCGCTCGCGTGTACAGTGCCGTCCGGACCCTCCAGCACGTGGGACACCCGGCCGGTCTTCACGGCCCCCTCCCAGCCGAAGAACCCGACGGTGCCGCCGTGATAGCGGCGCACGCCGCCCAGCCTCTGGACCCCGTCGTACAGGTGCCCGGACCATATGGCCCCGTCCGGTGCGAAGAGCACCGTGCCGGGCCGGCCGGGCCCCCCGAGCCCGCGGCACCCCAGGCCCGCCGTCGCCGGGAAGGAGGCGAACGCCCCGTCCCGCGCGGCCCGGCATAGTAAGGTGCCATTCAGCTCCGGGTCGGCCAGAAGGAACCAGACCTCCCCATCAGGGCCCGAGCGCATGTCCCGGAGTTCCCTGCCTTCGAGCCGCTCGTTCAGCTCGCGGCACGAAACGGGCTCTCCCGAGTTCCGATCGAAGCAGCGGACCTCAGTCCCGCCTTCCTCCGCCAGGAGCAATCGCTCGCTCTGCCAAAGGGCGGCCAGGGCATCCCTCGGGTCGAGGTTGCCTGCGTCAAGCTCGGCATGGGAGAAGCCGCCGTCACGCCGCAGGCCGTACAGGCGGCCGTCGTAGTAGGCGCAGAGAGCCGTCCCGCCGTCCAGGACCCGTGTATGTTCGGTATCCAGCAGGGCCTCGCGGCGCTCCCAGTTGCCGTCCACGTACTGCGCCAGGAAGCGGCTCCCCCAGTTGAGAATGCGCCCGTCACGGGAGGAGTAGACGTTGGGGCGCTCAGGCGAACGTTCATCGTAGAATTCCGTGACAAACCGCGCCTCGCCGTCCGACAGGGCGAAGAGCTGCCCCTTGAGAGAGTTCTCCTGGACCATGGACAGAAACAGTCCGCGATCGGGTCCTCCGTGCAGCGCATCGCGGCGGCCCGGTTGGGCCGGCAAGGGAACCGGTCGGAACGGACCGCCATCGCTGTAGAGCAAGCGCGCCACCGTGCAGACCCAGAGCCCTCCCGACCCGTCGATTCCAAAGTCCTGAATGCCTTCGCCCGGCGGCGCCTTGTAGAGCACCTCCCACGTGCCGGGAGCGGGGTCTGCCTGCCCCGCCAGCGCAGCTCCCCGGGCCAGAAAGGCACCAGTAAGCAACAGGGCGTATATGGCGGCTTGCCTCATTCTCGCTGCTCCCCCCGTCGGGGAGGCACCGCACTCTTGAAATCTAAGTGCGACGACGGCGTAGGTGCAGTCGCTGCCTCAGGATGGGGTTCCAGTTCCCGAACCAGCGTCTGCAGAATACCGGCGCGGCGGGCCGCTTCCCGGGCCGCCTCGAGTTTCTCCTTCAGGATGGGGATCACCTCTGGCCCGGCGGCCTTGATGGCGTCAATGGCGCGCTGCCGCCGCTTATGCTCGTGGGAGGTCAACTGATCGAGCCGGCTCTCCACAATGAACTCGTAATCGGGAGCGTACTCGACGCTGACACGCAACGGGGTGGGGTCGCCATACACACCCTCCTCCCGGGCAACGAACTCGAGTGCGTACTCGCCGGGCTCCTGCCCGGCAAACGAAACGCCGCCCTGCGACAATCGCTGCCATTCGCCCCCCTCCATGCGCCAGAAGAGGACCGGCTCCTGGCCGTCCGCGCTCGGGACGGCGCGGACCGGTGGACGCCAGAAGATGTCCCGCACCCGCAACGGCTCGCCTTCGACCAAGATCGTATCGGGCAGGGCCACCTCTGCCCGGACGACGTGCCGGACCGGCCGTCCGGAAGTCGCCCCGTGGGGGTCCATGGCCAGGAACTCAAGCTCGTACCGCCCGCTCTCCGTGAACCGCACAAGAACCGGTTCGTCGGCGGTGGCCTCCTGCCAGGCGCCTCCACGGAACCGCCAGAAAAGGTGAAAGTCGTCCGGCTTGACACCGGGCTCGCTCGCCCGAAAGTCCACCTCGATCGTCCGCCCTACCTCCGGGGGTATGTCGTCGACGGCCAGATGGAAGGCATCGGTCCGTTTGACGAAAATGCTGTGCGATCCCGCGGAGCCCGTGCAGTCAAGCCACAGGTTGCCGGCGCGGTCCACCGCGGCCCGCCGGAAACTGAGGTCTTCCACCGGTGAGGCCGCGAAGTCGCACTCGATTACGCTTCCGCCCATCACGCGACGCGTGCCGATACTGTTCATCATACCCAACCAGAATCCCTGGCCGTCCAGCGGGAGCGCGGCGTCGGTGTGGGCCGGCAGAGGGTCGGCCGGTTCCAGCCTTCCCCCGTCCGTGGCCACCAGGATGCAGGAATCCCTGGGTCCTTTCGACTGCACGGCAATGTAACGGTCCGGATAGGCGCGGAGCAGATCACGCTCAAAGGGTTGCCGGCCGTTGCGGCCCAGCAGGTAGCGATTGGCGGTCTCCCCGGGGAACTCCGCGGGCACTATCTGCCCCGTATCATAGGTGTACCACGTGTTGGCCTTCTCCGCTACCAACACGCCGTAACGGGCGCTTTGCCAGGCCGCCATCCTGGCATCGCGAATGTCGAAACTATCCCAGCGGCCCTCTGCGTAGTAATCCACGTCGTTTCTCGTCCCAAGCCAGATCCGCCCACCACTCAGCACAAAGCAGCCCCTCATGTCCCGGTCCGGCGCGAAGTTTCGCGCCCCGTCCGCCACGGCTGCCGCAAGGGCCGCATGGAAGTCGGGGAAGCGCTCGACGCCTCCCGGCGCAACGTCGTAGCCGCGCAGGTCATCGTGCTCGTCCCGGGCCCGGACCACCAGGTGTCCCCGGTCGTCGCCCACAGCGCGGGCCACTTCCTCGGTGTCGAAGGGGACGGGGATGTGTTCCCATTCGGTGCCGTCCCACTTTGACACGTGACCGGGTTGGTCCCTTCGGAACAGCCATATATTGCCCGTGGGATCGTATGAGAGCTGGCGGTAGGCAACCTCGTACTCGTCCCATAGCTCAAACCCCGGCGGCAACGGGCCGGGCGCGGCATGGGCATCGAAAGCAAAGACCGCCTTGCGGCGGGACACGTACATGCGCCCATCCCGGCCCGGCGCCAGCCAGTACGCGCGGCTTCCCGTCAAACCGTCATGCCAGTCATACCGGCGCAATCTGCCATCTTTGTAGCGATAGACCGGTCCGTACCTGTGGGCCATCCACAGACTGCCGTCCTCGGCGACGGCGCTGTGACCCGTCTCAGCCATGAGGGCGGCTTGCCCCGCGCTGAACGCGGGCAAGGTCTCGGCGTGCACGACGTCACCGTTCGGTTCAACGCGGAAGAGGACGTTTCCGCGCCGCCCGAAATCAAAAGCGCCGACCCACACGGCTCCCCCGCGTCCCCGAAAAAGCGTGCGGATTCTCAGCTTTCCGGGCAGTTCGGGGACGGCCGGCTGTTGATCCGAGTCGCCGAGTTGGGCGGCCCACAGGCCCTCTTGATTGAGGTGCGCCACAAGGAGTGTGTCCTCCCCCCAGACCGCCGTCATCGGGGAGAGCCTCTCGTCGCGCAAAGACTCCAGCTCCGGCAGTTCCCGGGCGTCGACGCGGCCCTCGGGCCCAACGGAGTAAAGGCGCCCCTTGGAGTAGAAGTGCACGGTATCGCCGGCCTCGGCGATCGCGCTACGGCGCCGATCCAGTGTCGCCTCCAGCCGCTGCCACTCCTCCCCCCGGCGGACGGCGATAAACCGTTTTCCCCAATTGATGAGACGCCCGGAGGGTGAAACATACAGCCCGGCGAACCCTGGGAGGTCCTCGGAGTAGACGTCGGTCACGTACCGGGCTTCCCCGTCCGAGAGCGCGAAAACGTGCCCCCCAAACGGTTTCTCGCCTTTGCAGACGACATAGGCCCCGCGGTCCGGCCCGCCGGCAAACCGCATCACGGGCGATGGCTCAACCGGCCCCACGACGGTGGGCTTTCGCAGGCGCTGCCCGTCCCAGTAACGGAGTTCGTTCTCATGTTTACCCCACACAACGCCCCCGGGTTCCACCACCGCCGGCGCGCCCGGCAAAGGCACCCTCTCCCACCGGCCCGCGAGCGGGTCAGGCGTCTCATCTTCCGCGGCCAGGCAGACGGCCGGGCCGGTGAACAATACCAGAATCAGTGCCAGAATCACGTAGCGCGCGTTCCCGTCCATCAGCCCGTCCCTCCCTCTTGCGGATGTACGGTCGGGTGCAGGAATCAGCATCTCTCAACGCAACTCCCGTTGCCAGTATGTGGGTAGCCTCCTGGAGGCAAAATGTTCAGGTCGAATCTGTTTAATTATACCAACCTACCACGCCACCATCGTTTCCCGGCACATCCCGGTTAGTGAACGCTCGTCATCATACGGATATATCCGCCCGTTCCGAGAGCAGTTCATCCGCACGTCCGAAACACGCTTTATCCACGTAAGTCCTTATTACAAGACATCATAGGAGCAGCACGCGCGGCCACAGGCTGGAGTTGTGCAGGCTGAGGATCAACAGGTCGGCCTCCCTCTCCGGGGCTCAAGGAACGCTCGGCCCACGGGTGCGGGGCCGGTTCGAAGGGCCGCCCCGCACGGCTTGCCGGGCCCGGAAGGTGAACAGATCTGAGAAGGCTCGGCGGTATGAGGGGGCATGCGCCGGGCTTACCCGGTCGGATGGCTGACGTCGCGGAGAACGGCGCACACGAAGTCTTCGTCCACGCTGACCGGGTTGGCGGCGCTGGAGCCGCTGTTCAGCGCGTAGTCCAGCACCTTCTGCTCCCACTTCGGTTCCGGATACGAGCCGAGGGTGTGGGGCAGGTCCAGCTCGTCCAGCAGGTTGCGCAGCATCTGCAGCGGGTCGCCGCCCATGGCCTCGCGCAGCTCCTCGTAGCGCTCCGGGGCGGCCTGCAGGTTGCGCTCCAGCACCGGCGGCATCAGCGCCGCACAGACGACCCCGTGCGGCAGCCCCGTGTAGAGCCCCACCGGATGGGCCAGCCCGTGGGCAGCGCCCAGCCGCGCGCTGCCCAGCGCCAGGCCCGCCATGTAGCTGCCCTCCGCCATGGCCGCCCGGGCCTCCGGGTCGTGCCCGTCCTCGAAAGCCCGAGGCAGGTTGGGCGTAATCTGCCGCACCGCCGCCAGCGACAGCGCCCGCGTGGTGCGCACCGCGTGCACGGAGAAGAACGACTCGATGGCCTGCACCAGAGCGTCCATTCCCGAGCCGGCGGTCACCTCCGGCGGGCAGGAGACGGTCAGCTCGGCGTCCGTGATGGAGACGGTCGGCATCACGCCGTCGCCGCGGATGCTCTTCTTGAGGTCACCGTCGGGATCGGTGATCACGGCGTTGCGGGTGACTTCGGCCCCGGTTCCGGAGGTGGTGGCAATGGCGACGTGCGGGAGGGCCGGTCGCGTGATCTGCCGCCCGGCGTGGAATTCCGCCGTCGGCGCGTCCTCGTTGGCCAATGCAGCGGCCACCTTGCCGGCGTCCATGGCGCTGCCCCCGCCGGCCTCGACCACGAAGTCACAACACTCCTCCCGTATCCGCTGCCGGGCGGCGTCCACGGTCGCGAGATCGGGCTCCGGGGGGACCTCCTCGAAGAGGATGCACTCGGCGTCCGCCTCTGAGATGAGATCCACCAACCGCCCCGTTATCCCCGCCTCACGCAATGCACTGCGCCCCGTTACGAGCAGGGCCCGCTGGCCGAGCCCCGCGGCGGCCTTTGTCAGCGCCTCGACGGCCCCCGGCCCGACGTGGGAGACCCCGGGAAAGTTGAGCTGGAGCCACTCTGTCATCTGGTCGCCCCCTCATACAGGCAGTTCGTCGGATTCATCCGATGGCATCGGTTCCGTACTCTGGTCCTCGGCGGGCAGCACCTCCAGCGCCACCCCCGCCGCCTCCAGCATGCCCCGGGCAAACGGGTCGGGGTAGTCCACCGACGCCACCACCCGGACTATGCCGGCGTTGATGATCATCTTGGAGCAGAGACTGCAGGGCACGTGAGTGCTGTAGAGCACGCCGCCCTCCATCCGGATGCCGTGCCGGGCGCCCTGCAGCAGCGCGTTCATCTCCGCGTGCAGGCCGCGGCACAGCTCGTGGCGCTCCCCGCTGGGCACGTTCATCTCGGTGCGCAGGCAGCCGACGTCCTCGCAGTGCGGCAGGCCACTGGGCGCCCCATTGTAACCGGTGGCCAGAATCCGCTTGTCCAGCACGACGACGGCCCCGACCTGCCGGCGCAGGCAGGTCGAACGCCGGGCGACCTCCTGCGCGATGCGCATGAAGTAGTCGTCCCAGCTCGGCCGACCGTCCTGTGGCGAGTCTGCTGTCATCCTCCGCCCCGCACGTGCTTTGCCACGTTCTCGGTGTTCGGGTGCTCGATGACGCCCTTTTCGGTGATGATGGCGGTCACGTTCGCGGCCGGGGTGACGTCGAAGGCCGGCGTGTACACGTCGATGCCGTTCGGCGCGATGGTGCGCCCGCCCCACTGCGTGACTTCGTCCGGGTCGCGCTCCTCGATGGGGATTTCGTCGCCCGACGCCAGCGTCAGGTCAAACGTCGAGACCGGGGCGGCGACGTAGAAGGGAATCCCATGGTGCGCGGCCAGGATGCTGACGCCGTAGGTGCCCACCTTGTTGGCCACGTCGCCGTTGGCCGCGATGCGGTCGGCCCCCACCACGACGGCGTTGATCTTGCCCTCCTTCATCACCTCGGCGGCCATGTTGTCGCAGATAAGGGTCACGGGTATACCGGCCTGCTTCAGCTCCCACGTGGTCAGGCGCGCTCCCTGCAGCAGGGGGCGGGTCTCGTCGGCGTAGGCGGCAACGTTCATGCCGCGCTCGGCCGCCGCGAAGACCACCGCCAGCGCCGTGCCGTAGTCGGCCGTGGCCAGGCCGCCTGCGTTGCAGTGAGTCAGCACGGTGTCGCCGTCCTTGAGTAGTCGGGCGCCGTTGGCCCCGATGCGGCGGCAGGTCTCGCGGTCTTCCTCCAGTATGTGATGCGCCTCCTCGAGCAGGCGTTCCTTCAACTCGGGGACGGGCAGGTCGGAGTTCTCCTCCGCCACCCGTTCCATACGGTCCAGCGCCCAGAACAGGTTGACGGCGGTCGGACGGCTCGTCCCCAGATACTCCTTGACCTCCCGCAGGTCGTCCATGAAGCCAGCGAAGTCCGCCGCTTCCGAATCCCGAACGCCGAGGACAAGACCCATGGCGGCCGCGATGCCGATGGCCGGCGCCCCGCGGACGCGGAGCACCTTTATGGACTCCCACATGTCCTCGGCCGTCTCGCACCGCTTATAGACCAGTTCTTCGGGGAGTTGCGTCTGGTCGATCAACTCAGCATAGCCGTCCAGGCCGCCCTCCCAGCGGATCGTGTCAACGGGCATGTCGGACCCTCCGGTTCACTCTTCTGCGGTCCACCACGAACTTCACGCTCAGGCGCCGTATTTGTCCAGCAGGCCAGCGTTCGCCAGCATCAAGGGCAGCAGGTACATGGCGCGGAAGATGCCCAGCCCGCCCGTGTTGCAGGCCGCCTCGGTGAAACCGGACGGGCAGTCCGCGCCGCAGCGAGGCGAGTGGAGCATCAGGGGCACCGGGTGCCAGCTATGCAGCTTCATCGGGCATGGCGTCGAGTGATCGCCGGTCACCGCGAGCACCTCCGGCCCCGCATCCAGCAGCATCGGCAGTTTCCTGTCCGTCGCCTCGATGGCCTCGACCTTCCGCTCGTGGGAGCCGTCCTCGCCGGCCTCGTCGGTCGGCTTCACGTGGATGAAGAAGTAGTCATAGTCGTCCCAGTTGTCCAGGCAGGCCTGGAACTCATCCTCCACCGACTGGCCGGTCTCCAGCAGGTCCATGCCCACTAAGCTGGCCAATCCGCGGTACATGGGATACGTGGCGATGGCCCCGCAGCGGAGCCCGTACCGTTCCTGGATGGTGGGGATGTCCGGTCGGCTGGAGAAGCCGCGCATGATGATCCCGTTGATGGGATCGCCGCCCTCCAGCACCTCCAGCGCGCGCTGCTGGAACTTGTTGATTATCTCGGCCGTCTTCTGCTGCCCTTCCACCTCGGCGTGGGCCTCGTGGATCGGCTCGCCGTCCTCGTGCGGGTCGGTG
>JAWODG010000215.1:0-5512 GCA_046483385.1 Candidatus Brocadiia bacterium
AAGCCTCGTCCTCGGACATCGAACTACCCGACTCGAGTATCGAGGAGGCCGCCCAGTTTGCCGTCTCTTACTCGTCGGTCTGGAAGGACGGCCGCTATGCGGGTGACGTCTACGCCGTCGACTCCGATCAGGTGACGAAGTAAGACAGCTCCGAAAACGAAGTATCTCGAGTTGCCTGTCGTCTCGTATGCTTCTGGATCATCTGCGTATTCCTTGGTGCCAGAATCATCTATGTATGTCATGTATCGCGTCACGGCAGCTGGTCCTTCTAACCGAATCGCATGCGCAGTTTCCTGACTCCTTCGTAGTCTATTGCAGAAAACGCGGGGGCGCTATCGAACGGCAGGTGGACTCGGGCATGGGATGACTTTCCGGCATACTACCATATCGCGCCGGCCGGCTTCATCCAGATCCTCATCCGCTGTTTCACCCAGATCTTCCCCAACTCCTGTCCGTTGCTGTCCGCTCCTGTCATCTGGCGGCCAGATAGGCGGCAGAAAGGGCGCGGCGAAGGGAGTCAGAACTCTTGCCCCGTGGCCGCTATAGGGCACTCCTGGCGGCTCCTGTCCGTACATGACGGTGGAGCGGGCGACGGGATTCGAACCCGCGACGTCCAGCTTGGGAAGCTGACATTCTACCACTGAATTACGCCCGCTCCATTGACGGCCACTATAGGACCGGGACGCGACGGTGTCAAGGGGGTTCAGTGGTCTCAGCAGGCAGTGGTCAGTGATCAGTGGGCAGTGACGGCAACGACAGGCCGGCAAGGCTCAGCATCCAGCGGTCCGTGCGCGGTGGGCGGTAACGGCAGCTACCAGCTGTCAGCCGTCGGCTGTCAGCGAAAGGCTTCACCGTCGAACGACGGCTATCGGCTGTCAGCTATCAGAGGGGACGGCGGGGCTATGCCGGCTCAGAGGCCCGCATCCGGTGGGTTTCCAGGTCCGGGCACCCTTCGCACGAGGCTTCGAAGCTCAGGGGGCGGCTGGTGCCTCTGGATGATGGCTGCCGCGAAACGCACGGCCGCTAAAGCGTCCGCGACCGCCGACGCGGTCGACTACGAGCACCCCTCAGTGCGTGTCCGTGTCCGTCCGTGTCCGTCCGTGTTGGGCTCGGCCACGCAAGGGGCGCGCTATTTTCCTTCGGCTTCCCGGTCCTCGGGCCGGGCCCTGAGGTCTTCGGTCACGCGCGTGGCGCGGCCCCTTCGCTTGCGCAGGTAGTGCAGCTTGGCCCGGCGCACCCGCCCGCGGCGCACCACGCGGATGTCGCGAACGTGGGGGGAGTGCAGCGGGAAGATGCGCTCCACGCCCTCGCCCTGCACGATGCGTCGGACGGTGAAGGTCTCCCGGTTGCCGCCGCCCTTACGGGCGATGCAGATGCCGCGGAAGGTCTGGACCCGCTCGTTGCCGGACTCCCTGATCAGCACGTCCACGTCCACGGTGTCGCCGACGCGGAAGGCGGGGATGTTGTCCTTCATGTCCGGCTGCTCCACCATCCGCAGCAGGTCCTGGCCCTTGGGTGTGTTGCTGTCGTCAGGCATCGTCTCTCTCCGTTGTGGCAGTTTCGTTGTTCAGCAAATCGGCTCGTCTCTGTCGTGTCCGCTCCGTGGCCTGCTCGCGGCGCCACTCGGCGATGGCGGCGTGATTGCCGCTCAGCAGCACGTCGGGCACCTTCATCCCGCGGAACTCCGGCGGCCGGGTGTACTGCGGGTGCTCCAACATCCCGCTGGAGAAGCTGTCGTCGGCCGCGCCGTCCTCGTGCCCCAGCACGCCCGGCACCAGCCGGACGGTGGCGTCGATGACGGCCATGGCCGCCGCCTCACCGCCGCTGAGCACGAAGTCGCCGATGGAAACTTCCTCCACCGGCAGGCCCTGTCGTATCCTCTCGTCGAATCCTTCGTAGTGCCCGCACAGCAGGACGATCCTGTCGTCCCGGCTGAACTCGTGGGCCAGCTCGTGGTCGAAAACGCGCCCTTGCGGCGTCAGCAGCACCAGCCGTCCGGCCGGCTCGGCCATCTCGCGGACGGCCTCGTAACACCGAAAGACTGGCCCGCACCGGATGACCATGCCCGGGCCGCCGCCGTAGGGACGGTCGTCCACCTTGTGATGCTTGTCGCGGCTGTAGTCGCGGATGTCGTGCAGGTGGTATTCGGCCAGGCCCTTCTCGCGGGCGATGCCCAGCATGCTGGCGTTCAGAAACGGCTCGAAGACCTCGGGGAAGAGGGTCAGGATGTCGAACCTGAGCGTGTGGTCGTCGTCACGGGGCACGGTTCGCCCTCCCCCGGCGTCCGGCCGCCTCAGCACTCGATGCCGACCTTGCGCAGGAGCCGGGACACGCTCTCGGTGGGCTGGGCGCCGACACTGAGCCAGTGCTCGATCCGCTCCCGGTCCACCTTGATCTTGTCCTCGTCCTTCTCCTCGTGCGGATCGTAGGAGCCCAGGTATTCGATGGGCTCACCGTCCCGCCGGGTGCGCTTGTCGAAGGCGCCGACGCGCCAGTAGGCCTGGTTCTTCCGTCCGGTTCTCGTCAGTCTGATCCTTACCATTTCGGTTCCGATGAATAGTGGTGCGGTGTGGTCTGGCTATCGCTTTTTGCCGCGGCCGCCTTTGCGTCCGGGGGGCGGCCCGCCGGCGAGCTGGTCGAACCCGGGCGGCATGGCCTCGGCGAAGGCGTCCATGTTGCCTTTGCTCATCTTGCGCATGACCTTTTTCATCTGCTTGAACTGCTTCAGCAACTGGTTGACCATCACGGGCTCGGTGCCGCTGCCGTTGGCGATACGCATGCGCCGGCTGGCATTGATGATTTCGGGGCGCTCTCGCTCTCGCGGTGTCATGCTGTTGATGATGGCCTCGACTTTGTTGACCTGGCTGTCGTCGAAGTCGAACTGGTCCAGCTTGGAGCCGACGAACGGCAGGTGGCTCATTATCTCGCGCAGCGGCCCCATGCGCTTGACCATCTGTATCTGCTTGCGGAAGTCCTCCAGGTCGAACTGCGCCTTCCGCAGTTTCTCCTCAAGCTCTTTGGCGTCCTCTTCCTCGATGGCCTCCTGGGCCTTCTCCACGAGGCCCACCACGTCGCCCATGCCCAGGATGCGGTCGGCCATGCGGTCGGGATGGAATTCCTCGAAGCGGTCCAGCTTCTCCCCCAGGCCGACGAACTTGACCGGCTTGCCGGTGACGGCCTTGATGGAGAGTGCCGCGCCGCCGCGGGCGTCGCCGTCCAGCTTGGTCAGGATGATGCCGTCGAACTCGAGCTGGCGGTTGAACTCCAGCGCGCTGTTGACGGCGTCCTGCCCCGTCATGGCGTCCGCCACCAGGTATATCTGGTCCGGCTTGACGCGCGACTTGATGTCCCGCAGCTCGCCCATCATTTCCTCGTCGATGTGCAGCCGGCCGGCGGTGTCCAGGATGACGGGCCCCAGGTTTTTTTCGGCCGCCTCGAAGCGTGCTTTCATCGCCACCATCAGGGCATCGGCGTTGCGGTCGCTGACCACCGGCACGTCGATCTGCTTGCCCAGCGTCTCAAGCTGGTCGATGGCGGCGGGGCGGCGGACGTCAGCGGCGGCCATCAGCGGCCGGGCGGAGTAGTTCTCGCGGATGTGGAGGGCCATCTTGGCGGCGGTGGTCGTCTTGCCGCTGCCCTGCAGGCCACAGAGCATCAGGACCGTCGGCCCGTCCTGGTTCATGGGGATCGAGCTGTCGACGGGCCCCATCAGGGCCTCTATCTCGTCGTGGACGATCTTGACGATCTGCTGGGCGGGGTTGACGCCCTTGACGACCTCCTCGCCGACGGCCTTCTCGGTGACGCGCTGGGTGAACTCCTTGACCACGCGGTAATGCACGTCGGCCTCCAGGAGCGCAAGGCGCACCTCCTTGAGACCGTCCTTGATGTTGTCCTCGGTCAGCGTGGCGCGACCGCGGATCTTGCTGAAGAAGCCCTCCAGCGTGTTTGTGAGCGTTTCGAACAAACCGCTCTCACCTCCGATTTCCGCCCCGGGCGCACGAACGCCGGGGACGTAGATTTACGAATCTTTCGCCGGGAATGCCGAACCCCTGCGCCCGGCCCGTGGCAGGGATTTTCTTGCCAGTATTCGATGCGGGAAGGGAACGATCGGGCCGTGCCGCTGATCCGCGGGACGGCCGAAAAGGCAAACCGCCGGAGACGCACCGGCGGCACGCCCGCCAATTTGAAGTTGATTATAGCAGAATGGCGGTCCGGTTCAAGAGGAAACGCCGGCGCAGCCCGCCCTTCCCGTTGGCCGGCAAGCCTTTACGCCGGCCCTTGCGTCCGCCCGGCGACGGATGGTAATCTTGCTGTCCGGTCCGCGGGGCTGCCAAGCGCTCCCGCGGGCACTACGGCACCTCAGAGAGCCTGCGCCGCCATGCCAGAATCGAACCGCACGCACCTGCTGATAAACCTCCTGACCGGCTCCCGGTTGGGGCTGGCGCTGGCCGTGGCCGTGCTGACCCCGTGGTCCGCCGACCAGCGGGCCTGGGCCGTCATCGCCGCCACGATGCTCGTGCTGCTGATTGAAGGCAGCGACCTGGCGGACGGATACCTGGCCCGCCGGCACGACGTGGTCAGCCACTTCGGCAAACTCTTCGACCCCTACACCGACAGCCTGTCGCGGCTGACCGTTTACTGGTCGCTGGCGGTGGCCGGACGCTGCCTGGTCTTCGTGCCGCTCATCATGGCGGCGCGCGACATCTCCGTCAGCTACATCCGCATCCTGCTCACCCGGCAGGGCCGGGACGTCTCCGCGCGCTGGTGGGGCAAGCTGAAGGCCATCATCCAGGGCGTCTCCGCACTCGTGCTCATCTCGGGACCCCTTTGGTGGGGCGAGGGCGGGGCGGCGATCGTCTGGACGCTCAGTTTCCTGGTGGTGCTGGTCACGCTCGGCTCGGCGGCGGCCTACGCCCGCCTGGCCCTCACGCCGCCGTCCCCGGATGAGACCGCCCCGGACGCCTGAGGAGCGGCACGTCCGCTGCCGGTCAGGGCGCGTGGGCCCGGGCCCTGCGCGACCGTCCCCGAGCGCTCCGAAGCATACCCGGGAACAAAATCCGCCCGGCTCTGCCCGGCCTGGGCCTCCTCTACGTTGGCGCCGATTGAAGTCCCCGAGCGAAGCAGTTGACGCCCAAGGGTCCGGGCCGGTCCCCGCTCCTCGGACAACCCCCGGCAAAGATGCACGATGTCCAGCGCAAACTGAAACGTGCGGCGGCAGATATCGCGCGGAGGCCCGCTGCTGTCACTTCGCCCTTCGTCCTTCATACTTCGCCCTTCGTCAGGGGGTCGTTGTTGTCGGTCACCTGAGTCGGCCGCCCCAGCGGTAGGGTCGAGGTTTGGCGCGCCGGTTTAGGTCGACGTTTGTGTTCTCTGTTGGCCCGCCCTTTCGTCTGCGGGTGCCACAATATCTCGACCATGCCGCGTCTCCAATCCCCGCCTCGTCAAACGGAGCGTGCAGGTTTCCCGCACTCCGCTTTCCTGACGTCTTCTCATCAAGGGTTATGCGGCCTAT
>JAWODG010000072.1:0-28918 GCA_046483385.1 Candidatus Brocadiia bacterium
CACTTTCTTCAGCGTAGTCGACAACCTCCCTGGTAATTCGCACGTTATCTTCGAAAGATTCTTTGGAGGCATCAATCATGATAGAAGAAGCTAAACCTTCATCTACAGTCGCCTTTATCAATTCCATATTTGATTCTTTCAGGTGGTCCATATTAAGGAAAACACCAAACTCATAATTGCTTGCGAGCTCTCTGATATACTGCGACATCGCCCTTAATCCCGTGATTGGATCACCGTTACCCGCAAATTTGGAGGCACTATTGCTTATTTGTAGCACCAGATCGCTGTTTTTTTTCAGGCCGGCGCCGGCGGCCTGCCCGAACGCCCCGACTGTCCGAGAAAATCAACACGCTTGTGGCAAAAAATCAACACACTGGCAGCCGCCGCTCCCACTACATCCCCCCCGCGATGTCCGGCGGCAGCCCCAGTTTGTGCGCTAGCCGGGCGGCCAGGTCCACCACCGAGACTACGGCGTCCACGCCCACCGTATAGACCCGCAGACGGCGCTCCCCCGGCGGCGCCCGGAGCGCCTCGAGCGCTGCCAGAAACGGCGCCCTCAGCCAGAAGTAAGCCGCCACCGCGGCAAGGTGCGGAATAGTCCGGGGTCGCGGCACGCCCTCCCTTCGCTCGTCGTAGCCGTATGTCCACCGGAAGCGCTGCCTCAACAGAGAGCGCAGCGATGTCCGCGCCCGGTGGTGCTGGAGGGCGTCCGCAACGTAGAGTATCCGGCGCCCGGTGCGCTCGCACAACTCCAGGCAGAAACGATGATCGGCCCCGGTGACCTGCTGCTCGGCGAAACCGCCCAGGGCGCGGAAGTCGGCCGCGCTCACGCAGAGGTTGCCCGAGCCCCAATAGGGCACCACGTGATCCTCCGGACCGTCGTTGTAGAGGTCCGCAGCCTTGCGGGCATGGTAGCACTCTATGAGCCTGGCGGAGTGCGGTGTCACCGGGCAAGGCCCGCAGAAGGCGCAATACCGCACGTCGCCCCATCGGGCCAGCAAAGCCTCCAGCCAGCCCGGCCTCGCCACCTGGTCGGCGTCGCAGAAGGCGAGAGCCTCGCCCCGTGCCAGGACAACACCCGCGTTACGGGCGGCGTACGATGTCTGCACCTCGTCCCAGCAAAGGTAGCGGACCGGGTAGCGCTGCACGACCTGCGCGGTGCCATCCGTGCTCCCGTTGTCCACCACGATAACCTCATACCGGTCCGCCGGATACGTCTGCGCCAGCAGGGCCTCGATGCACTCTCCGATCATCGCCTCCGCGTTGTAGACGGGGACGATTACCGAGACAAAAGGAACGCCGGCCGCAGCCTGTGGTGGATGAGACACAATGCTTTTACCGCTCCGAACACCGGTGTTGAGTTTCTCTGGTTACGACAGGCCGGGCTGTCAGTCTCAGGGGGTTACCCGCACCCGACCCAACTCGTAGCGTCCCTCCGCGTCGGCGCCCTCGGTGGCCAGCCGCACGCGCCGCCCGGGCTCCCTGGGGTCGCCCGCCAGCAGGGCCACCTTGAGCGTGTAGCGCCCCGGCGGCAGGTCCTCCGGCCAGCGCACCTCGATCGTCGTTACTACCTCCTCTCCCGGCGCCCATTCCGTGGTGGCAGGCGACGGCAGCGCCACCCGGGCCGTCACAGGCTCCCCCTCCGCATCGAACAGGGCCACCTCCACGGACCGCTCCGTGTAGCAGGGCGCCACTCCGCGATTGGCCCAGCGGGCCCGCAACTCGGCCGTCCGGCCCCGCCCCATCGTGGCCCGGCAGGATGCCTCAAGCAGCACGAAACGATACCCCAGCCTCTTGCCGTACGTCTCCAGCAGCGGGCCCAGTTCCTGGCAAGCTTTCTCCGAGCGTGTCTCGGACCCGCCGATGTTCACATACGTCGGCGGCGCGTGCCGGAAGGCCCATTCAAGCACGTCCTTCGGGTCCTTGCCCTGCTCGGTCAGCCCGTACACGCCCCCACCCTTGCCGCCGATCTCGAACAGGACCGGGAACTCCCTCCACAGGTTCTGGAGCGGCCACGTCGTCTCGGGCGGATCCTCGCGGGGATAGGGCCAGCCGCCCAGCCCGTCGTCCCGAACCCCGATGTCGTACCTCCGGAGAACCTCCTTCACGTCCTCGCTGCGCGAGCGTGACTGGTGCAGGCAGTCGTAGCCGATGAACAGGCGCGTGTGCGGGAATGCCTCCCGGTACATACGGGCAAACGTTTCGACCAGTTCATACAGCGTGTCATCATCAAGGCCGCCCGCGCGGTATTCGTCCAGCGGATGGAAGTGCCACTCGCCCCCGGTGTTGCCGACCCCGCCGACGTCCACGTAGGCCAGCCGGGGCGAGTCGCCGATCTGCTCCGCCAGATATTGCACCAGTTTCCGGTGATGTTCGATGTAGTCCTCGTCCCAGTAGGCGATGCGGTTGATGGGCTCGCCGTCACTCCCTTGCAGCGTGTCCACACGGGCGCGCACATCCGCCGGCAGTTCATCAATCGAGTTGGCATAGACGCGGAAGGCCACGTGCCGGCCGTTGTCCATCCAGTTGCGCAGGATCTGCAGTGGCCGGCTGTCGGCGAAGCCGCCATCCTTGTCCACCCACTTCGCCGTGGGATGCCGCGTATAGACGACGGAGGCGTAACGGAACGGCTCGCCATTGGCCGCGCGCCGACGCTGGCCGTATCCGTCTCCGTAGTTGTACGCCACCCACCCGCAGTCCGGGTTGACGACCGGCTCATCCGACTCCTGAAAGGTGGCCGTCACGCGCGGCGATTGCGCCGTCGACTGCGACATAAACAACACCGCCCCCGCGAACGCAAGCGTTCCGGCAACCAGCAACAATCCCTTCATCGAACACCCCCGGCGCTGAATGGCAAAACGTCCCCCGACCGGCTACACTGCGTGCAAAGGGCGTGCCTCTACGGCACCGGTTTTGCACATGATGCCGTCCCGGCGGAACGTGCTCTGTCGAGCGCCTCGCCGGCCGCGGCCCAGACCGAGTTCACACATTTCAAGGGGCAACAGGTGGATTCACCGAAGATGCTTGAGGATTTCATCGCGAAGATCGAGAGCGGCCGATTCACCGTGGGGGTGGCCGGACTGGGCTACGTCGGGCTGCCCATGGCCTTGCGCTGCACCGACGCAGCCGAGAAGGTCATCGGCATTGACGTGGACCCCCGCCGCGTGCAGGCCATCGGCGAGGCACGCTCCTACATCGACGACATCAGCGACGCCGAGCTGGCCGAAGCCGTGGACCGGGGCGCGCTGCGGGCAACCGCCGATTACGGGGCGGTCAGCGAGTGCGACGTGGTGCTCATCTGCGTGCCCACGCCCCTGCGCAAAACGGGGGACCCCGACGTCTCGTTCATCGTCAAGAGCGTGGACGCCATCGAAGAGCACATCGCGCCGGGCAAGCTTGTCATCCTCGAGAGCACCACCTATCCGGGCACCACGGAAGAGTTGGTGCGCCCCCACCTGGAGCGCAACGGCATGGAGGTGGGGCGTGACCTCTGGCTCGCCTTCAGCCCGGAGCGCATCGACCCCGGTCCCGCACACCGCGATTACGGCATCAGCACCGTGCCCAAGGTGGTCGGCGGCGTCACGGAGGCCTGCACACGCGCGGCGGCCGAGTTCTACGCCCGCATGGTGGAGACGGTAGTCCCCGTTAGCAGCAGCGCGGTGGCCGAGATGGTCAAACTGCTGGAGAACACGTACCGCAGCGTCAACATCGCCATGGTCAACGAGATGGCCCTCATGTGCGAGGGCCTGGGCATCGACGTGTGGGAGGTCGTTGACGCGGCTGCGACCAAGCCGTACGGATTCCAGGCCTTCTATCCGGGCCCGGGGCTGGGCGGCCACTGCATACCCATCGATCCGTTTTATCTGGCGTGGAAGGCCCGGCTGCACGGGTTCGAACCCCGCTTTATTGACCTCGCCGGCCGCATCAACGCCTCCATGCCTCGCTGGGTGGTCACGCGTGCCGCCGACATCCTCAACGACGTCGGCAAACCCGTGCGTGACTCCCACATTCACGTGCTGGGGGTGGCCTACAAACGGGACGTCAGCGACGTGCGCGAGTCCCCGGCGCTCACGATCATAGACCTGCTTGCGGAGAAGGGGGCGCGGGTGACCTACAGCGACCCCCACGTGCCGGACATCACCCTGCCGGACGAGAGCCGACTGGAGGCGGTCCCGCCGGCGGACGCCCTCGCGGAATGCGACCTCGCGCTGATCATCACCGACCACGCCGCTTTCCCATGGGACCGGGTGGCCTCCGAAGCTCCGCTGGTGCTGGACACCCGCAACGCGCTGAAGGGCCACACGGGCGACCACATCCACAAGCTTTGACCGCGCTCATCCCGTTCCGTGCCGGGCGGAGCTCTCCGGGCGACTACCGGAAGGTAGTGCGTTTGTCACCCCCGGGGAGGGTCCGCTGACAGATTGGCGCCATGTTGCCGGGGGTAAACACGCGCCCGGGCGAGTGTTGTGCTACGGCAACACGCGCGGGCCAACGGTTGGAGGCGAAGTGTGCTGGAATGCTCTCAAGTCGCTTCTCCACACGGACTTAGATTGTGTGGCATGTTCGCCCGCCTGAGGTAGAACAACCGGCACAGTGTTTGCGCGTATGTGTGAAGGGTAGTGGTTTAGAGATCGATGTCCGGGGGAAACAAGAATGCGTAAAGCCTGCGTCGCGTTTGTCATGTTGACCGTACTGGCGACCTCTGCGTCGGCGGTGCCACTTGTCGTGGGTGACGCCTACCTGAGCTACACCGCCGGGGGCAATGTCGGCTGGCGGGCCATCGGTGGTGATCAGAGTATGCAGGGCCTCGACGCTGAGCCGGCGGACGGGTCGTGGAAGTCGGAGGAGGGTTTCCGGATCTGGTGGGACATCAAGAAGCCCGACCTCGGCCAGCCCATCAGCTCGACGAATTATTGGGAATACAACTATTGCTTCACCACAAACACGCTCGAGACGGGCACTGGAGAAGCCCCCGGGGATTTTCTGACCCTCTCCGATGCTCCGACCGGCGGCGAACTGAGCAACTGGCTCCTCGAGGTGAGCCCGTTCATAACCAGCGAGAATCTGGAAAGCCTGATATTCGACATCAACTTCAGCATCGAGTACGACGACGGGCTTCCCGAGGACCCCAGAGATTTCGACGTTGACACCAACACCGGCACCGTGAGCATATACGGGATGAAACTGGAGCCGTTGACCGCCGGTCAGCACTTTTTCTCCTTTGCCAGCCTCCAGCAGCCCGTTTGGAGCGATTTCTTCGCCAAAGATGGCGCTGTGGGCCGCACGGCGTGGAACATCGGCATCGGTAGCGACCCGGCGCTCTCAGACTCCCCCTTCACCAACTGGGTGCCGGGGCCCGATACCGAAGGGGGTGCGCCTCCGCAGACCGTGATCCCAGAGCCGTCCACCCTCATACTGCTCGGGCTTGCTCTTGTGGGGGTGGCGTCCGCGAAGAGGCATCATAGCTGAGACAGCTTTGCGATGTGCAAAGCGCCCGCCGGTTCTCAGCACCGGCGGGCGCTTGCTTTTTGCGTCCGGGCTGCCGCCCTTACTTCCTATCACCCTTGCCCGGCGGCTTCTCAGCCGTCAGCTCGATGGTTTCCGAAGTCTCGACGTTTTGCTGAGGGTCGTACTCGCACCCACCCGCCGACACACCGGTGACTGTCAGCCTCGCCGTTCCCCCGTCCCGCGTCTTCTTCGAGATGAAATTCGCCACGCCGCCGGCAGAAGTCGCGGCATTGTCCGAACCGGAAAGAATCCCGCCCCACTCGATGGACACGTTCGCCCCCTGCACGCCCCGGCCATCGGCATCCATTACGGACACCGCGCCCACGACCCGGTCCCCGCCGTGATCCTGCATAATGCTGAGCTCAATAAAGGCGACGTAGATGACCCGGCTCGCCGCGTCCTCAACCGTTATGGTAACGGAGTCCGTGTCGGTGGCCCCGTCGTCGTCAGTCACGGTTAATGTGACCTGATAAGTGCCGGCCGCCCCGTAGGTATGGGAAGGAGTGACCGTGTCCGCCGTCGTTCCGTCTCCGAACTGCCACTGGTAGCTGACGATGCTACCGTCGCTGTCGCTGGAGGTGCTCCCGTCGAAGGCAACCTCGAGCGGGGCCTCCCCCGATGTCGGGGTCGCGGTGATGGAAGCCACCGGGGGCGCGTTCGGCTCCTCTACGTTAATGGTTACAGAGGCGGTATCGGTGGCCCCGTCGTCATCGCTGACCGTGAGGCTTGCCGTGTAGGTCCCGGCCTCATCGTAAGCGTGCGAAACCGCAGACCCGGTCCCGCTGTAACCGTCGCCGAAGTCCCACGCATAGGAAGTGACCGTCCCGTCGCTGTCAGTCGACCCGCTCCCGTCAAAGCTCACCTCCAACGGCACGGTACCGGACGTCGGCGTGGCCGAGACAGAGGCGGTGGGCGGGCTGTTCGGGGCCTCGACCGTCAAGGTCACAGTGTCTGATGCCGACGTCCCGTAATCGTCCACCACCGTCAGGGTGGCATTATAGGTCCCGGCTTCGCTGTAAATATGGGAGACAGTGGCACCGCTGCCGGTGCTCCCGTCGGCAAAATCCCAGGTGTATTGAGTGATCGTTCCGTCACCGTCGCTGGAGGCGCTTCCATCGAAGTTGACCTCCAGGGGAGTCGTGCCGCTCGTTGGCGTCGCCGACGCGGACGCCGTAGGTGCTTCGTTCGCGGACTCAACGGTGATCGTAACAGCCGCGCTGTCGGTCGCCCCATCGTCGTCGGTCACTGTCAGGACCGCCTGGTAGCTCCCGACGGCCTCGTAGGTATAGGAGAGGGTAGACGCCTCGACGGTGGCACCGTTGCCGAAGTCCCAATGGTAGGCCACGACGCTGCCGTCGGCGTCGACGGACGCGCTGCCGTCAAAGTACACCGCCAACGGAACCGTTCCGGACGTCGGCGTGGCAGAAGCCGAGGCTTCCGGCGGTTCATTGGCCGCCTCTGCTGTGACCGTGACAGAAGCGCTGTCCGAGGCACCGTCGTCATCGGTCACCGTCAGGGTTGCGCTATAGCTGCCCGCGTCGCTGTAGGTGTGCATGACCGTCGCGCCGGTGGCAGTGCTACCATCCCCGAAATCCCATGTGTAGGAGGCGATGTTCCCGTCGCTGTCGCTCGAGCCGCTCCCGTCGAAGGAGACCTCCAGCGGTGCGGTACCGGTTGTCGGCGTGGCAGTGGCCGAGGCTTCCGGCGGTTCATTGGCCATCTCTACTGTGACCGTGACAGAAGCGCTGCCCGTGGCACCGTCGTCGTCGGTAACGGTAAGCGTCGCCGCGTAACTCCCGGCGTCGCTGTAGGTGTGGGTGAAGGTCGCCCCGGTGGCGGTGCTACCGTCCCCGAAATCCCACGTGTAGGAAGCTATGGTCCCGTCGCTGTCGGTCGAGCCACTGCCGTCGAAACTCACCTCCAGCGGAGCGGTGCCGGATTTCGGCGTCGCCGTGGCGGACGCCGTGGGGGGCTGATTGGGCGCCTCGCCGCCGAGCTTCGCCAGGGCCGCTCCCGAGTCGACCCGGCCGTGCCCGTAAACGTTATCCTCGCCCGCGTCCCCCAGATCAACACAGGTCGAGAACAACAGATCCTCCAGTTGCGCCGGCGATTGCGCCGGTTCCGCCGACCAGGCGAGCGCGGCCACCCCGGCGGCAATGGGCGAAGAGAAGGAGGTGCCCGAGACGCTGGCGTACGAACCACCGGTCGTCGTCGTGCGGATTCCCGAACCAGGCGCAACGAGGTCTATGAACTCACCGTAATTGGAGAAGCTGGCTTTGGTGTCCGAAGAAGTGGTGGCCCCGACGGCGATGAAGCTGGAGAAGTCGGGCCAGCTTCCGCTTTTGTCAGCGCCGTTGTTGCCCGCGGCCACGAACAGCAGACCGCCTTTGTCACGCAAGTAGTGAGCCGCTGAATCGATGGTATAGCTGCCGGCGGCCAGGTAACTGAGGTTCGCCACGCGGGCACCGTGGTCAGCCGCCCACTGGATGCCGCGGGCCATATCCGAGTAGTAGGCGTATCCGTCTGAGCGATTCGTGACCCTGATGGGCATTATGGAGACTGTCCAGTTGACACCGCTGACTCCGACCGCGTTGTTCCCCACCGCTCCGATGCAGCCCGCCACCTGTGTGCCGTGGTTCATCACCGGAGAGGTGTCAGATGACCCGTCCACCGCGTTGTAACCTTCAGACCCCATATTGGCGGACAGATCGGGGTGATCCGCCTGCACGCCCGTGTCGCACACTGCGACGGTGATGTTCGCGTCGCCCGTGCAGTAGTCCCACGCACGGGCGCTCTCGATTGTCTCGTGGTGCCACTGGGAGTCATAGGAGGGATCGTCCGGCAAGGCAACGGGCGCGATGAGGTAGTCCGGTTCGGCGAACTCGACCGCTCCCGTCGCGCGCAAGGCCCTGGCTATGCCCTGGACGCCCGGCGCGTCCGGAGCCTGCGCCTCACCCATCCTGACGCGTCCGTTCAGCAGGGGACGCTCCTCACGCATCTGGAGCTTGCGCAGCACTCGCTGCAGGGCCTCCCCCTGGGCGGAACCCGCGTCTTCTCGAACCCGGTACAACACGGTCCGCGCTCGCGCCGGCGGACTGTCCGGTCGGCCATCCGACTCGGAGCTCGAGGCAGGCATCAGGTCCGACCCCGAACTGGTCTCAGCGTCGGGTATGGGTTCATGGACGCCATCATCCGGCAAGTCGCCGGCGCCCTCTCCGGACGCAGGAGTCCCCAGATCGGCCGCCAGCCGCAGCGCCGGCTGCTTTATGCTGCGGGACGTCGCCCCGACCACAAGAACTACGGCGAGGCACAAGAGCCCAAGGATCAGGGCGTATTCGACAATGCTCTGCCCTTTCCGTCGCGGGCAGTCCGACAGACACGTCTCCCAGCGGAACATCTTTGGCACTCCAGAACTATCGGTCTGCGGGGGCACCCCTCTGTCACACGATGGGACATGAACCGGGACTGTAGAAAAGCGCAAACTGTGTTCCCGCCCGCAAGGGCTGCTCTCGTGGCCATACAACATGTCCAAAGGCCCGAACGCAACCACGTTTGAAATGAGAACGAACCCCGGCTCCGGCCTGGATGGGCATGCGTCCCACCGAGCCGACCACCTGGAGTCCGGTGCGCCTGACCATACCCCCGCCGGCGCCTCCATCGGGGAGGCCGCGGCCCCCCTGGTCCGGTCCCCCCCAGACGGCGTTCGACGCGACGGCATTCTCAGAAAATCAACACGGTGGTGTACACTTAATTCAACACTTGTGCGTCCCGGGTGCCCCCATGGACCCCCTCTAAGTGCAACCGACATTCGTAAGACGCGCCGTCGCGCACTGTGAGGCGTCCGGAGGGCCGCCGGCGACGGGGAAGTTGCCTTCAACTATGATGGGGACTACGCCCCCCGACCCTTGGGCCAGTGACTGGAACTACGGCGACATCCAGTACTACACCATAGAATACGACCCGTTCATCGTCGGCTATGAACTCTACTTCGACGTTGTCGGGCTGGCCCAGGGTAGCCCGGAGTTGTGGCGGTTCGCGCCGTTTTCGCACAACGCCCGGTCCGTCGCGCTTCCCGAACCGGCCACAGCAGTGCTGCTGCTGACCGGCCGGGCCGGTCTGGCCGCTTACAAACGGCGGCGTCGCCGGCCCCGCGCTCTTCGTGAGATTCCCGCTTTCCTGTCACTCACACCCCCATCAGCCTACCGGCCGAAGGGATCTCCAGCAAGCCCTTGGCCGTGTGTACAGTCTGTTCAACGATTCGCGTAGCATGCACCGTCCCACGCGCCCCGCGGGCGCTTCACGCAAGGCCCCCTTGTCCCCCCCGCGACCGCAACGCGAGGGGGCGTCTAGCGCGGCGCCCATGGCCAGTGCGACCTTCCCGCAGCGGAACTCCCAAACTGCGCTACAAGGCCACGGCAGCCCGCTCCGTGAGCTTGCCCCGCAGCGCCGGCGATACTGCGCGACGCGCGAAGGTCTTGCGCATCCTGCGGACCGGTCCGCCGGACGACAAGAAGGTGGAGATGTCGCGGCACAGTCTTTGCTAACAGTTACAGCGTGGGTTTAGCGCTAAAGGGAGAACGCCGGCGCGGGGGTAATAGGGACATGCGCAGACTGACGATTTTGACCCGGCTCCTGATCATTTTGGTGTGCCTGCTCCTGGCCGGTTGCGAGGAGGGCAGCGGGAGCGAAGCCTCGTCGTCTGAAAGCGGGCGGGTTTCATACGCCGAGCGCGGCCTCGCCGACCCCTACCCGGGGGAGAGCTTCCTGCCGGAGCCGGGCTCTGAGTTCGACTTCGGAGACTGGCAGTCCGAACCGACCTACCCTGCCGGTACGGCAGCGCCAATCCCTGAACCGTCGACGGTCGTCCTGCTGGCGAGCGGCGCAGCGGCCCTGGTGGTGTATAAACGTCGGCCTCGGTAAACGCCGTCAGCCCGGTCTTGCGCAGGGCTCAGCCCGACACACGGCGCTATGGGGAAGTTCCGGTGTAGGGGCCGGCGTTTTCTCAGAAAATCAACACGCTGGTGTACACTTATTTCAACACTCGTGCGTCCGGGCCGTCCCGATGGACCCCCGCCAGATGCGGCCGGCGTCCGTAAAACGGGCCGCCGCGCCCTGTGAGGCCCCCGGAGGGCCGCCGGCGGCGGGCGGCACGGGCTTTGCACCTCGTTTGGGCGCGTGGCATCCCGTGCCGGTATCAAGCTACTGCTCTAACGGGGGTAACCGACGACATGCGAACCCGAAGAGCTGTCCTTCTGTTGCTTGTCGCGTTGTGCGTGACAGCTT
Organism: Candidatus Brocadiia bacterium; assembly: GCA_046483385.1. GTDB lineage: Bacteria > Planctomycetota > Brocadiia > SM23-32 > SM23-32 > B1Sed10-231. The sequence continues at coordinate 10,792 of JAWODG010000072.1, forward strand.
CGGGCTGTGCGCGGCAGAAGTACGTGCGAGAACTCAATAAACGCCTGACGTCATTGGAAGCAGTGTCCAAGTTGCCTCCGAACGCCACTTACACCGTGGACCCGCCGGACATCATCAGGATTGAGTTCCTGAACCAGCCCGAACTCACGCGAGAGGTTGAACTCCGCTCGGACGGTATGGTCACCCTGCCTTACCTGGAGGACGTGGAGGTCGGCGGAATGACCACCGTGGGAATCCGCGAGAAGCTGGAGGACCTCTACGCGGCCTACTACAAGGAGCCCAGGATTCTGGTTAGCGTCGCCTCCTTCCGGAGCAAACACCTTTACATCTACGGCGAAGTCGGCTCGAAAGGTACTCAGTCATACACGGGCTACCAGCACGTCTCCGACGTCATAGGCCAGGCCGGCGGTGTGACGCGTCGCGCCGCGCCGGGACGGGTGAAGGTTATCAGGGGCGACCCCGAAAACCCCGAGGTCTACAAGGTGGACCTGGACGCCCTGTTGTTCGAGGGGGACCGGCTTCAGGATGTCTCGCTGGCCGAAAACGACGTGGTGTACGTGCCTCCGAACGCTTTTGCCTGGGTCGGCTACCAGATGGACAACCTGCTCTTCCCGTTCCGCGGTGTGCTGTCGGTCTTGGGTACGGTACGAACCGTCCAGGGCCCCGATTGAGCACGTGATGGAGAGGACGTGAGGGAATGTACCTGGAGCACTTCGGCCTGACGTCGTTCCCGTTCAACACCGCGCCCGATCCGCGCTTCTACTACCCCAGCGCAAAGCACCGGGAGGCGCTGGCGTGCTTGCTCTACGTCATCGAGCAGCACAAGGGATTCGCGCTGATCACCGGCGAGATCGGGGCCGGGAAGACCATGCTCTGCCGGGCCACACTCGAGCGGCTGGATGAGAGCGTGGACGCCGCCGTTATCGTCAACACTACTCTTTCGCCTCTGGAGTTTCTGCAGGCCGTCGCCGTCGAGTTCGGCGTGGACATCGAAGGCGCGGGCAAGATCGCCCTCCTGAAAGCGCTCCAGAGCAACCTGGCCGAGCGCCACGGCGCGGGCCGGAACTCCGTCCTCATTGTTGATGAAGCGCAGGACCTGTCCATCGAAGTGCTCGAGGAACTGCGGTTGCTGGGCAACATGGAAACATCGGTGGACAAACTGCTTCAGATCATCCTGCTGGGACAGCCCGAGTTGCGTCGGATGATCGGCCGACCTGAGCTGCGGGCCCTGGACCAACGAATGGCCGTCAAGTTCCATCTGGGCACGCTCGGCCGGGAAGATGTCCACGCCTACGTTGAACACCGCCTGGAACTGGCGGGGGCCGGCGAGGGCGGGATATTCGAATCGGAAGCCAGGGAAGCCGTGTTCGAAGCCTCGGGGGGCGTGCCGCGCGTGATCAACGTCATTTGCGATCAGGCTCTTCTGCAGGCCTATTCGCAGGGCCGGGAGCGGGTCGATCGGGAAACGCTCCGGCAGGTTGTCGCGGAGATGGAGGGCTATTACATGGACGAAAAGCGGGAGGCCGCGGTCTCAGGCGGCCCCCTGCCTTCGGCTCGTGTGGGGGAAGGAGTGCCAGACGATGCCGCGCCTGCCGGGCACGTGCAGGACGTCGAGCAGCCGACCAACGCCGCCGAGGGAAGTCCGTGTGAGTTCGCTGACTTTGGTGCCCTTCGCCGGGCATTGCACGCCGACCAGCTATCCGTAACACCCTCCGCCGACGAGGGCGAATCACAGGCGGCGCAGTATGACCACGAGGGTCGCCGCGTCAGCGTGCTGCTTCGGAACGAAGGGGCCGGCGTGGGTCTGACGCTCAGGGTTCCCCTGGAGGGGCTTGTCACTGTGGACGAGGCGGAGCTCAGGCTGGCGGCCGCTGAACGCTATGAGAAAATCGGTCAGGGCAGCTACGTCCACCGCAACGAGATGGACCTGCGGCTGCGCATCGGGGATGAACGCGTGGCCCTCAGCGCGCCCGCGCGGGACGATAAGGGCCCGATGGCCGTTCCGGGCCGGCTGGAACGAATGAACGACGAGCTGGTTGCGCTCCTGGACTTGCTGCGTTCCCGCGTCGCCGAAGCGGACGGAAGTGAGGAACCGGGAACCGAAGTCGCCGAAGCCCGGCTGCTGCCCCGGGTTGTCAGCCGCAGTGGCAGCGTGGTCACGCTCGAGTGCCCACGCTGCGAGAGCACGGTCCGGGTCTACGAAGACGAGGTCGGGGAGTCGGGCAAGTGTCCCGGTTGCTCGGCCACGATATACGTGGCGGAAGAAGCCTTCCGGCCAGAGGAAAGAGCGCACAAGGCCTCAGCCGATGCTGACCCCGTTCCGAAGCCGGAGCGGAAAGGCTTCAAGTGGTTGAGGATGTTTCCGTGCCTCCGGGGGATAGCAAAATACAGCCCGTTCGGCTGAGCGCCGCACACGAGGCGCGGGGCGTCGGGCACCAAGAACTGGGGAGACAGACAGGACGATGGCTCAGGCATCATACTCAGTAAGGGACTTCCTGCGGATGCTGTTCCGCCGCAAATGGTACCTCTTGCTGCCCATCTGCGGCAGCGTGGTGGTGGCGGCGCTTCTTCTGGGGCCGTTCCGCGGTGTGTTTCCGCCCACCTACACGGCGACCGCCTACGTGATCCGGCGGGATTCGGCCCTCCTGCGCAGTGCCCCGCGGGGCAGCGTGGCACCGGACCTGCCGGCGGTGGACGTGAACTTCTTCCGTGCCGAAATCCTCACGTGGCCTCTGCTGGACACGGTCATGAAACGGACGAAACTCGACGTCGGTTTGGACACTCCGCGCGAGAAGGAGAATATGCGCGAGAAACTGCGCAAGTCGATTGACATCCGGCTGGCCGCTCGTCCGGGCGGCGGGCAGGAGCAGTTGATCGCCATTTCCGTGACCGACAGAGACCCGGAGCGCGCCAAAAACGTGGCCAACGCCGTGGCCAATACGTACAAGGACAGCAGCCTGAGCCGCAAGAAAGGCCACGTGGACAACGCGATGGCCTTCTTCAGTAAACAGGAACAGGAATACCGCCAGAACCTGCGTGATGTTGAGGTCGAGCTGGCCAAGTACCGGCAAGAACATTACGAGGAGCTTCCTGAGGTACGAACGGGCATCCAGAACCGTCTGCTGCAACTACGCATCGAGCGCTCCAGCCTCCAGAGACAACTGGAGGAGGGCAAGGAGAGCCTCGCGGAGATCGAGCAACAGTTGGAAGAACTGCCGGAAACCATCGAGGGGGAGTCCACGAGTGAGCGCAACCCCGTCTACGCCGAACTGGAGGAAAGGATTCGACAGCACGAGCGAGCCCTGCGGGGGCTGCTGACCCGCTATACCAAGGAACATCCCGATGTCAAGAAGCTGGAGGATGACATCGCCGCCCTGGAAGAGCAGTTAGCCGAAACCCCGGAACGGCTGGACGGCGCCGTCCGCGAGGTGGCCAACCCCGTGCGGCAGGAACGGCTCACCGAGCGACTCAGCATCAAGCAGCGCATCCGCTCCCACCAGGCCGCACTGACGGCGGTCGAGGCACAGATCGAGGCGGCCCAGAAGGAGCTTCGCAAAGTTGCCGAAGAAGAAAACCGCTACAACGAACTCCTCAGACAGCGGCAGGAGTATGCCACCCTATATGCCGAATGGCGCAACAGCAACAAAAGGCAGCAGACCAGTCTGGAGGCCACCAGCGAGGAGTACGGCCGGGAGGTGGAAGTCCACGCCGAAGCCATTGCCCCGACAATACCGGACGGGATCAACACCTGGAAGCTTCTCATTGTCTGCATAGGCGGCGGTGTGGCGGCCGGCACGGCCCTTATGTTCGGGCGCGAATATACTGATTATTCCTTCCGGGACCGCGAGGACGCCAAAGTGTATCTGGACGTTCCCGTGCTCGGAAGCATCATGGTCATCGAAACGCCGGGCAAAGCTGTAGCCAGACGACGCAGACGCCTGGCGCTGGCCGCGGGGCTCGGCGGGGTCATTATGGTCGCAATCGTCGCCGTTTTCCTGTGGGAGCAGTTCAGGCCCGGAGCACCGGAAGATTTTCTGCAGCGCACCCAGACCGTGCTGAGCCAACTGGTAAGGCGCCTGCAGGGTTGAGAGGATAGAACAATCGAAAGCCCGTTCAGGGGGTCGAGAATCAATATGGCCGAGCAGGGGAAGTTCTCACGAGCTATGGATAAGGCGGGCGCCGGAGGCAAACTCTCATCGGCGCAGTCAGGCGATGGGGGCGCGTCCTCCGACACATCGCCAACCAGCGGGCCCGGCAAAATGCCGTTCAGCCGCGTGCTGGCCGGCTCCGGAGTGCCGGCGGAATCGGTCTTCATGCTGCACGACCGCCGGGGAGGGCCGGCTACTCAGACCCGCGCCCTGCGCGGCAGGCTGCTGGCGCTGGACAACGGGGTCCGTCCCCGGGTGCTGACCGTCTCCTCCGCCCACAGGGCCGAAGGCAAGACCACCATGGCGGTAAACCTGGCGGCGGCCCTCGCGGAGGTGGACGCCGGACGGGTCGTTGTGGTGGACGGGGACCTGGAGGCCCCCACCCTTCATCATGTGATGGGGGTGGAGCCGAAGGGCGGCCTCAACTCCATCCTGACCGACGGCCTGAATCTGGACGGCAACGTCTACGAAACCGCCATCCAGAAGGTCGACATCGTGCCGGGCCACAGGGTTCCTGACGACGACAGCAGTCAGTACGAAAGGCTGCTGGCCCACAGCGGCCAGGACCTGCTCCGCAAGCTCAGCGACTACTACTCCTACGTCATCATCGACACACCTCCTGTCATCGCCGCCTCCTACGCCTGCACCTTCGGGAAACACAGCGACGGGGTGATACTGGTCGTGCGGTTGGAGAAAACGCCCCGTCAGGCGGTCAAGCACACTCAGGAGATGCTCACCGAGTCGGGGGCCAAAGTGATAGGGTGCCTGCTCACCCACAAGAAACACCACGTGCCGGACATCATCTATCGCATGTTCGGCCAGCCCACCAGCTATTACTACGCCTACCACCGCCGCGAGCGGAGGGAGGCCGGGGGAGTGAAGGCAGAGCAAGCCGACTGAGACCGGTGCCGAGGGAACAGGATAAGTCCGAGGGGAAGCCATGGGCGCAATCGAGTGGATCGCCGTGCTTGGGCTTGCCTTGCCGGCCTATTCCTACGTCGGCTACCCCGTGCTTCTGTTCATCGCGGCCGCCCTCGTCCAGACTGGCCGCGACGTGTTCTACCTGCTGCGGCGTGGCGAACGGCGCACCCGTAGCGCCCACACACCCAGCGTCAGCATCGTGATGGCTGCCTATAACGAAGAGGACAGCATCGGGACAACGCTTGAGCGCTGCCTGGCCGTGGAGTATCCGCCCGAAAAGCTGGAGGTGATAGTCGGCTCCGACGGCTCCACCGACGGCACGGTGGGGATTGCCCGGCAGTACGCTGAGCGAGGCGTCCGGACTTGCGACTTCTCTGAACGCCGCGGCAAACTGTCCGTCGTCGAAGACTGCGTCGAGAGAGCCGAGGGGGAGGTAGTCGTGCTGACGGACGCCAACACGCGGCTGCAGCCGGACTCCGTGCGCAAACTGGTCCGTCACTTCGACGACCCCGATGTCGGCGCCGTCTGCGGCGAACTGCTGCTTGAGGGAGAAGGGGCTGCCGACGAGGGAATCTACTGGCGGTACGAGGTGGCCCTGAAGACACTGGAGAATAGGCTAAACGCCGTTTTGGGCGCCAACGGAGCGCTCTACGCGGTGCGCCGCGAGCTGTTCCCCCGGCTGCCCGCTCACCTCATCACGGACGACTTTGTGATCCCCATGAAGGTTCGCGAGCGGGGTTACCGGGTCCTCTACGACCCGGAGGCGGTTGCCGTGGAGGACCCGCCCGTTTCGGCCAAAGCCGAGTTCCGGCGGCGGCTTCGCATCGGCGCCGGCAACTGGCAGGCCCTGCGCCACTGCGGGCATCTTCTGGCCCCGTGGCACGGCTGGATTGCGCTGGCGTTCTGGTCCCACAAAGTCCTGCGGTGGCTGACCCCTTACATGCTGGTGGCGGCGTTCTGCGCGAACGTTTTCCTGCTGGGCAGCCCGTTCTGGCGGTCTGTGTTCGCCGGACAGGTCGGCTTTTACCTGCTGGCGGCATCCGGCTGGCTTCTGCCCAAGGCCCGCATCCCGGCCGGTCCACTGAGAACGGTAACCTATTTCGTGCTGGTGAACGCCGCTCTGGGGGCGGGCCTGTTCCGGGGCCTGCTTGGCCTGCAGCGGGCGGCCTGGCAACGCACGGCGCGCAAAACAGCAGTAACGAGGGGGGACAGATGAACGTCTCCATCGCCCTGCTGGCCGCCGCCGGGGCGGCATGTGCGGTCTGGTTGCTATGGCGTTGCCGCAAGCGGAACGTCGGTCTCTGGCTGCCCGCTTATGTCAAGGGGGACTGGGCCGGCCGCCGGGAGCGAGGGGCGCGAACGGATGGCCTCGTCCACGTCATGTTCTGCGTGGCCGACCACTTTGAGCCGGCCTGGGCGGGGGCGGAGCCCGGTGTCCAGATGAGGCGCGTGGCCGAATGGGTGAATTGCTACCCCGAAGTCAGCGAAGGATTCCTGGACGCCGACGGCCGTCCACCCCGCCACACCTTCTTCTATCCCGCCGAGGAATACCGCCCTGAAATCCTGGAGCGCTTGGCCGAGCTTGTTGCCGGGGGCCGAGGGGAGGTCGAGGTCCACCTGCATCACGACGGGGACACCGCCGCCGATCTGCGGCGCAGCCTGGCCGAGTTCACCGCCCGGCTGCGCGCACACGGTCACCTGGGCCGAGACGCCCTGACCGGACACGCGCGCTTCGGCTTCGTGCACGGCAACTGGGCGCTGGACAACTCGCGGCCCGACGGCCGGTGGTGCGGCGTGAACGATGAGTTGAGAGTGCTGCGCGAGTGCGGCTGCTACGCCGACTTCACCCTGCCCTCCGCCCCCTCGCCGACCCAGACCCGCAGGATCAACTCGATCTACTACGCCACCGACGACCCGGAGCGCCCTAAGTCACACGACGACGGCGTGGAGGCCCACATCGACGGCCGTGCCTCCGGAGACCTGCTGCTGATCCAGGGCCCGCTGACGGTCCTCTGGCCCGGCGCCAGGTTGGGCATCATGCCCCGGCTGGAAAACGGAAATCTGTCGACCGACGCGCCGCCCGGTCCCCGCCGCACCCGGGCATGGGTTCGAACAGGAATCTGCGTGGCGGGCCGGCCGGATTGGGTATTCGTCAAGGTTCATACGCACGGCTGCCAGGAACCCAACGCCGCCATGCTGCTGGGCGAGCCCATGCGCAAGCTGCATAGGACGTTGACGAACGAGTGGAACGACGGCGAGCGGTACGCCCTGCACTATGTTACCGCGCGGGAGGCATACAACATCGTCCGGGCCGCCGAGCGGGGCCTGACCGGCGACCCGGGACAGTATCGCGACCTTGAAATCCTGCCACCTCCCGCGGCGGGAGCGGACGCAAATAGAGAGTTTGACGGCGCGGAGGCCCGGGCATGACCGAACAGACCGCCAGCCGACCGATGACGGCTTCCCCTGAGGAAGGCGCCCCATTCAAGAAGACGGCATGGCTGTTACTGGCCCTCCTCGCCCTGCTGCTGGCCGCCGCGTACTGGTGGACCTTCCGCTGGATGGCCATCCGCTGGGACCAGCCGAACGGCTACTACAGCCACGGCTGGCTGGTGCCTTTCATCAGCGCCTACCTCGTCTGGAGGCGCCGCAAAGAGCTTTCCAACTGCCCCGTGCGGCCGTCTCTCTGGGGTCCGGTCGTGCTGCTGCCGGCGCTGCTGGTGCACGTGTTGGCTTCGGCGTGGCAGGTGGGCTTCCTGTCCGGTTTCGCTCTGCTGGGGGTGCTGGGCGGGCTGGTCTTGAGCCTTTGGGGCTGGGCGGCGCTCCGGCTGCTGGCCTTCCCCATTGCCTTCCTCGGCTTCATGGTGCCCGTGCCTGTGCTGCTGGTGGAGAACGTCAGCTTCACCATGAAGATACTGGCCGCCCGGTGCGCCACGGCTTTCGTAGAGCTCATCGGGATACCCGCCGTGCGGGAGGGCAGCTACGTGCGCATGGAGACAGGCACCGTGGTGGTGGACGATGTCTGCAGCGGGCTGAAGTACTTGATCTCGCTAACCGCCTTCGGCGCCCTCTACGCCCACATCTCCAGCGTGACCAAACCGCAGAAGCTGGCCCTCTTCGCCCTGTCCATTCCCATCGCGTTCGTGGCCAACGTCGTCCGCGTCATCCTGATGCTGCTGGTAGCCTCGCAGTGGGGCCCCTCCGCCGTAGAGGCATGGTACTTCCATGATTTCTTCGGGTTTGCGCTGTTCGTAACAGCGTTCCTGCTGCTGTTTCTGGCCGAGTCACTGTTTTTGAAGGACTTCGGGCTCTCGGGAAGACTCTCCGGCCAGGAGGAGGCCGGGGACGCGCCGGACCCGGACACCGAGCAGGTGAACCTGCGCACCCGGCGGCTCCCGTCCGTGCCGGTGCTGGCCGTGGGGGCGCTGGCGCTTGCAGTCGCGGCGTCGCTGTTCTTCTCCTGGCCACGTCCGGCCGCGCACGCCCAGGACGTGTTCGCCTCGGTCCCGCTCGAACTCGGCCCGTGGCAAGGACGGGACCACGAACTCAGCGACCGCGAGTACGAACTGCTGGGCACCCGCGAGGTGCTGTCCCGCGTCTATAGGGACGAGCGGCACCGCGCGGTTCAACTCGCGGTGGTGTTGGCCGAGCAGATGCGCCGCCGCACACACCCCCCCGAGTACTGCTACACCGGGGAGGGCTTCACCATCCGACGTTCAGCCGTACGAAGCGTGGATACCGGAGCATCCGACGGCGGGTCCCTGGAGGTGCGCGAACTGATACTGGACCGACGGGACGGTCGGCGCCTCGTATGGTACTTCTACACCAACGGGCGTACCACGAACACAAGCTACTGGGCGCACCAGGCCTCGGTGGCATTCAGCAAGCTGACCGACCCTGACTCGCCGGACGTTCTTGTCAGGGTGGACGCAGCCGTCGCCCGAGGCGAGGAGGGGGCCACCAGGGAGCTTCTGCGGGGCTTCCTCGGCAAAACGCTCCCGCCCGTCATGGACGCGCTGCGGTGAGGCGCCGTTGGACCCGGGCAGGCGCTCCGTCACGGCCGTGTATAAGCCAATCAACACGGTGCATAGCGCCGGCAACACGCCGTTCAATGGCATCTTAATGGGGCACAGGCCATAGATCCGTAACTGATTTATCCATATATACTTATGTCGCCGAGCCAATGTCGTAAAAGGGGGCGCCCGCCAGCGGCACGGACTTTGCCTTTATGTATGTCGGGTCAATCGCTCAGGGGGTTGAAGAATGCCTGAACCAGCATCACTGACACTGTTAGGCACCGGTTGCGCCGGGCTGGTAATCCGGTTCCTGCAGAAGGAGTATCACCGCGCCAAGCCCATCCTTGAATGGGTGGTGGCCCTGCTGTTGCTCGTCCTGCTGGCGCCGGTACTGGCCGCGTGTGCGGTGCTGATCAAACTCACCTCCCGTGGGCCCGCCATCTACCGGCAGGAGCGCGTGGGACTCCAGGGGCGCGTCTTTACCCTTCTGAAGCTCCGGACGATGTACGTGGACGCTGAGGCGGAGACCGGGCCGGTTTGGGCTCAAGGAGACCGCGACCCCCGGGTGACGCCGGTGGGTCACCTGCTCCGGCGCACACACCTTGACGAATTGCCGCAGCTGGTGAACGTGCTGCGCGGGGAAATGAGCCTGGTTGGGCCTCGGCCGGAACGGCCGCATTTCGTGGAGCAACTGAAGAAGGCCGTACCAGATTATGAACAGCGCCTGGCCGTCAGGCCGGGCATCACCGGCCTGGCACAGGTCCGGCTGGGCTACGACCGAACGCTGCGTGACGTGCGGCGGAAGGTCAAGCTGGACTGCCTTTACATCCGCCGGATGTGCTGGTGGGTGGACGCCGTCATACTCTTCGGCACACTGGGTAAGCTATTCGGACTCCAACCGAAAGGGGGGATCGAGGAGACAGAGGATCTGACGCAAAGCAGCGACAGCGTATCAGACGTTCTGTAGGCAGGCGTTGAATCCAGCATCTGGTTCAACAGAAATAGTCAGTAAAGGAGAAGTAGCATGAAAAAGCTTGTACTATTTGGCCTGGTGGCCTTGGTCGCCATCGGCCTCGCAGCCCCACCGGCCTCGGCGGTAACGCTGCCTCCAGGTTATCTGGCTGCCAGCGCAGTCGACCAGTCGTCCTTGTTCGAGTACGACGAGGACACGGAAACCTGGTCGCCCATAGCGACTGGCAGTGATCCGGCCGTCGACCAGGAACAGCGCACCGTATTCTCTGTGGATGCTGTGAATTTCGGCTCGTTGGAGACGACATCTCTGGGGCCACGCGTCGCTGGCGGTTCAGAGGCTGTGCCCGGCTACGTGTCAAATACCCTGGCAGGGCTTGTCTATGACTTGGAAATCATAGGTACGGAGGATGCCGAGCCATTTGACGACATTGCTTTCGGCCCGGGCGCCCGTTACACTTCAACCGGTGGGACGGACGGGACGTGGACCGACATGAACCCGAGCCCCAGCTACGGCGCTGTCGCGACCGATGATGGGTTCGGTGGGTTGTTGGTGGCCTACGAAGTCTCGGCAGACAGCGCCGACTTCGCCGGCGCGGGAGGTGGTCAAGACGATTGGCTTGAGGCCGCCCACGCAGCAACGGCTGATGGCGCTCTGACCGCACAGGACGGGTTCCCGACCATCTCGGGCACCGAGCCCTGGTTGATCGCCGTTTTCGGTCCGCTCAACCACTTCAACCCCGCAGTACCGGGTGCCACTGTTCTGTATGAACGTGGAACAGACGAAGGCTGGGCGGGCGTCGGGTACGCCAAGGTTATCGGTGGCACGTTCGCCAATATGATCGTGCAAGATGCCTTCGGCCCGTGGCGCGACTTGCGTCTCGACTTCAAGGTGTCCGTTCCATTTGATGCAGACGGCAACATCACCCTGACTGAGGATGGTTGGCAGACACTCAGCGAGGACCCCATCAGTCTGGCGGTCATCCCCGAGCCGGCCACAATGAGCCTGCTCGGTCTGGGCCTGCTCGGCCTGGCAGGGGTCGGATTCCGCAAGAAGAAGTAACTTCACCGTAAGAAGTACCTTTGGGGAGGGGCCGCCGGTCCAACCGGTGGCCCTTTCCTTTTTCACGGCCGCCCGGAGTTCCCGAAGACCCGTCCCAGCAGCGGTCGCCGCATCTGGATTGCCCGCTCGCGGCAAACCTCGGTGCAGCAGTAGCAGCCGATGCACCGCTGCCGCGCTACCTCGATCCGCCCGTTCAGCCGGCTGAGGGCCGATGCGGGGCAGTTCCTCACGCACTCGCCGCAAAGGATGCACGCCCCGTGCTCCACCTGCGGAAACGTGCTACCGAATTGGCTGAACAGCCACCGCACGGCGAACTCAGGGACGATTCTCATCAGCGCGTTCTGCGTCCGGTAAGCCGGTTTCTTGAAACCCTCAACCGCCGCCTCCGACACCGGCAGTCCACTCACCCCCACATCAGCCAAACGCCCGCACCCCACCGCTCGCCGGTGGGCGTATTGCGTCGTCAGCACGCGGCCCTCTTCGATACCCATCACAGCCGCCTCAACGGCGTCCAGCGCAACCCCGTCGTCCGAGGCCAACACCAAACCCACACGGCGGGGGGACCCCGCCGCCGGCCCGGCGCCCTCCATGCCCATTACGGCGTCCATAATCGCCAGATGCGGCTTGACCGTGGAGTAGACGTCGACCAGAGCCTGGGCCATCGTGTCCGGCTTCGGGGCGCGCAGATGAACGTCTTTCTTGCCGCGGCCCGGGATCATTCCGAACTGGTTCTTCACGGCGCCGGTCAACAAAGTGAGCCCGTGCGTCTTCAGTTTCGGCAATGTGACGACCACGTCCGCGCCGGCATAAGCGGAAGTGACGTGGAAAGGTTCTTTGAGAACCATCGGATCGGGACACTCCACGGTGAGCGCCGGCGCCCTATCAAAGTCCACAAGCTCCGCCCCGGTCCGCTCGGCGACTTCGAGCAGGCCCGTCACCTCCATCGCGCGCCGCGTGGAACCCGCCCCCAGGCTACCGCAGGAATCCCCGATGAGCACCCGGCAACCACGCTCCGCACACAGTCCGGCCACCGCCGCCACGAATTCCGGATGGGTGTTCACCGCCTTCTCCGGGGGATCCCACGGGCTGAGCAGATTGGGCTTCAGCAGTACGGTGTGGCCGGGTCTCAGCAGCTTGTCCGCCAGCCCCAACGCCTGAAGACACTCACAGACCGCGCTACGGAGGTGGTCTGGCTCATAGGTGAGGCATCTGGCGGCGTGCACGTGAGCCATCTGGCGTCCGCCCTCCTTACTGCCGCGCACCGTCGCACAGAGCGGCCGCCTCAGCCGTCTCGCCCGCCATGCCGACCTTCCGAGCCGGCACGCCCACCCAGACCTCGTTGGCCTTGATGTGGGTATCTTCAAGCACAAGCGCGCCCGCCCCCACGATGGCGCCCTCACCCACTGTCACGCCGGGCAATATGGTCGACCGCACGCCGATCGTGGCCCCGTCAGCGATCTCGACGGGCGCCAGTCTGAGCTCGTCACCCTCAACCAAGTGACAACTGATGACGGCAAAACTGCCGATGATAACGTTCCGGCCGACCTTCAACCCCCACGCGTCGAGCATCCGGGCGTCCCATCCGAGGAAGAATGACGCGTCCACGTCCGCCCCCGCCAGCCGGTAGAACACGTACCTGAGAGGCGCCAGATCGTCCACCAATCGGTGAAGGAAGTGGCGGCGATACATTCGCATGAACGAGTCCGCGACGAGCCAGCGCCGGGCCCCCGGGTCGGTCAGCACATACCGGCCGGGGGTAACGCGCCGCAGCAGCAGTATCTCCAGCAGAAACAACGTCATGAGAAACCCCAGCAGGAAGCCCCCGAAGGCCGCCGGGAAGGCCGCCATCCGCCACACCGTGTCTCCTGTGCTCCACAGCAGGACGAAAACCACTCCCGCCGGGACGAGGGAACCCGCCCAGACGATCATCTCGACCCCGAACCGCACAAGGTCCGCCAGCCAAAGAGGTTTCCAGTCCGTCGCATGCCCGCTCATGGTCCGGTCCGTCCTCAGAATTCGTAGAGGGTCTGGCAGCGGCCGCAGATCGGGAGCAGGCCCCTTTGCAGCTCCCGGCGGAAAGCCACGTAGCGGGGACCATTCCACAGCTCCATCAGAGACGTCTCGCGGATGTTGCCCACGATATAGTCCGGGAAGTCGATGCAGGGATACACGTCCCCGTTCGGCAGGATGTCGGCCCGCATCCAGGGCACGACGCATGAGTTGTGACCCTCGAGCGGTTTCGTTCCGGCGTAGTATCCCGGGATGTCCTCCGGTTGCAGATCGGGCACGAAGTACGTGCCGAAGGGGTGCCTGGCTCCGCGCAGCCGCCGCACGCCGTCTTGCACAGCAGCAATGTCGAGTTCGGTGTCGTAGGACAGGAATCCGCCCCAGCTCGTCGCCTCGCAGTCCAGGCAACGGCGCATGCGCGCCTCGTAGGCCGGGCCCGTCTCCCGCGTTGTGAACGTACCGAACTGCAGACCCACGAAATCGATCCCCTCCCGCGCGGCGATCTCGTATACCTCCGGGAACTCCCGGGCGTTGTCCACGTTGACCGTCGTCACGAACGTCAGGTAGGGCTTCGTCCGCCCGGTGCTCCGCTTCTCATCCTGTATGCGCCGCACGCCGGCCATCACCTTCTCGTATGTACCCTCGACCCCGCGCACCGCGTCATGCACCTCCCTGGGGCCGTCCACGGAGATAAGGATGTTGGCCACGCTCCCGGCCGCCACCAATTCCTCGGCCGTTTCCAGCAGTCGCGTTCCGTTTGTGTTGATCGCGCACATCAGCCGGCGTGACTTCAGGTAACGCATGAATGGGATGAGATCGCCGTAGAGGAACGGTTCTCCGCCCCACAGGTAGAACATGGGTCTGAAAGATGCCACCTGGTCGGCCAGTTCGCGAAGCTCTTCCAGCGACAGTTCTTCGCGCAGCACGTCGGGCGAGGCGTTCCTGAACGTTCCCTGCTCTCCCCACTGGCCGCACATCTTGCAGCGCAGGTTGCAGCGGTTGGTCATCTTGATGTCGATGTAGCGCGGCGGCATGAGCGCTCGGCCGCCCCCCATTCGGACATCGAGCCAGCGGGCCGTTTTGCAGCGCAGGGTCTCGCCCGCCACGCTCATGAACACGTCCGGCGTGCGCACAGCCACCTTGACCATTATGTCCAGGGGGATGTTCATAACGTCAGATCTCCCCCGCGTCCAGAACCACGGTCCTTTGGGACGACACGAGCCGGTAGCGGACCCCACGCCAGCAGATATCCCGCGTGCGCAGGCTGTGGAAACTGTTCCAGAAGATGAGGCCGACTGCAAGCGGCACGAGCGCCATGTGCTTGAGCACCGCCGCCACGCCACCCACCTCGGGCCTCAAGAGGCGCGCGGTGCTCCAGAGCACGGCCCCGCCCAGCATCTGAAGCGGCACGACGCCCAGCAAAGCCAGGCCCGGCCAGACCATACGCGCGGCACCGGGCACAAGGACGGAGGCAAGGAGGGCTCCGAGACCGATGCCGGCCGCCAGGGCGTGCACCGCGTGCAGCGAAAATATGGCCCGCCACAGGGCCGGGTCATAGACGCGGCAGATCACCGTCTGCCGGTTCGTCCACTCGAGCGTCTGGGCCAGCGTGCTGTCCTCGTGGGACGCCAGCAGGCAGGAGGGTACGAACCTGACGGCGAGGCCGAGTTCCCGCACGGCCATCGTGAGGGGGAAGTCGTCCGTCAGGGCGGAGTCCCAGCGCTCGGCCACGCGGGCCTCCTCGAAGGTATCCCGCAGCATGGCCATCGCCCCACCCCACGCGTAGGCCAACCTGTTGTCCGCCATCACGGAGATGCCGCCACCGTTCCAAGTCGCACGCAGGTACGACCCGAGCCCGCCCTCCTGCGGGACATACCAGCGAAAGCCGGTCGTCGCCCCCACGCCCTCATCGGCCAGGGGCGCCACCAGTTCGCGCAGAAAAGTGGAATGCGGCCGAACGTCCGAATCCACGAAGACCAGCGCCTCACTCCGAGGGCCCACCCGCCAAAGCGCGGCAAGCTGGTTGTTCAGCTTCTGGCTGCGGCCATGGCGTATCCCCGCCACAACGACCCGCGCGTTGTCCCGCCCCGCCGTCAGCTCCAGCAGGCGGGAGCGCGCCGGATCGTCCGCGGTTGCAGTGACGAAGATAACCTCGAAGTCCGGGTAGTCCTGTCCCAGGATCGCGCGGATGTTCTCATCAAAGCCGGGATCGAGGCCCTTGCACGGCATAATAACGGACAACGGGGGTGTGAAGTCAGGCGCCTGCCGCGCGAACCATCTGCGCACGTAGCGCCGGAACCGCAAGGCTGCCAGCACGGGCAGCACCGCCGGCACGGCGAAGACGGCCACGAGAACCCAGAGCGCGACAGTCATGGCCGGCCCTCCAGGGGGTAGAACGGAGTGAACATATGCCGGACCGCACGAGCGGGCGTTGGGTGGTGGGGGTTTGACGGCATGGCGGACGGTCCCTCGTATGCCGGGGCCGGGGCAATGCGCCTCGCGCCGGCCCCGCCTGTTTCAAGAAGTTCCAGGCCCGATAGTACGTGCAACTGGTGTGCCGCGCTAGCGCGCCATGCGGGCGGAGTTTTTCGGCCGATGAAGAACCTGGATGGTAGCAACACGCGGTGGCGGAAGTCAAACGCGGCGACCGGCGAGGCCGGAACGGCAAACGGCTGGAACCGCAGAGACCGGAGAGATTGCAGAGAAAGGCAGAGGAACGGCACACGGCAACAACCGGAGGAGAAGACAACGGCAATGGCGAACGCCGTCGGCACTGCGAAGGGAGACACCAAGGCTGCACGGAGCCTGTTCCACAAATGGGCCATTTGCGCTGTGGGGGTTTTCGCGGCGGGATTGCGACTGGAAGTCGCCTCCGGGGAGCCGGCCTGTGCAGGGGGAGGGCGAGAAATGGGGGGCCGCCATTGCGCGGGGGTGCAACACTCACTTCCTTCACTGCGGGTAGGGCGCCCTGCAGCATACGCCGGCCCCCAGCGGTCCGGCCCCGTCCCTCTTTACCGCCCGGTGGGCCTACGCCGCGCCCACCAGGCTGCGCACCGTGGGAGCTTTGGCGTCCCGCTGCCGTTTCCGCTGGCGCGTGCAGCCCAGCGCCATTGCCAACATCACCACCATCGCCAGGCTGCATCGGAGTCGCATCTTGGCCTGGCCCCGGATGAAGTGCCGCTCAAAGCCGTAGGAGACGTCCAGCCGGCTGTTGACCCTCTCGACTGCCGTGCGCTCCCGGTAGAGACGCTTGAACTTCATGCTCGGACGTGCCACCGGGGTGAAGGTCCGCCGGTCACGCTGCCGCTTCACCCGCACCACCCGACCATACTCGCTGGCGCAGCACCGCTCCCGGCCCCGGCACTCTCGGCCGTAGACGACGGCGGGGCAGCGCCATTTCTGGCAGTCGCGCCCCCCCCTCATAGCCCCAATGGACCATCTGGCGGACCCACCCATCCCGCGGAACGTGGCAGTAGAGCTGCCCCTGGCAGTCGTATCTGGTATGTGTGTGGAAGCGTAGCGGTTGCTGGACCGGAGGGTCCGGCGACGGTAGGCTGGGAAGCTCCGGGCAGGGGCTTTCCCTGGGTGAGGTATCGGTGAGGGCAGGCCGGCTATGCCTATGGGCCGAGAGCCCGACGTCGCAGGCGGCCGCCCCTTTCGACCAGCCCGGATGAGCCAAGAGCTCGCATCGATAGCTGTCGCTTCGCCCCACCTCTCGCCTCCGCCGCCGGACGGTTTCCGGTTGCCTCTCTACCTTTGCAGGTAAAGGAGTACTGGGATGGTAACGCACGTGGGACTCGATGTCCACAAGGTCTGGACCCAGGTGGCCCGCCACCTGCCTGACGGCACCGTGCAGCGGGAGAGGATCGCCACCTGTCCCGCACTGCTCAGGGACCTGGCTCAGAGCCTTGGCCCCGAGGACGTGGTGGCTTTGGAGTCCACCACCAACGCCATGGCCATCGCCCGGCTGCTGCGGCGCCGCGCCGGCCGCGTGCTGGTCTCCAACCCCATGAAGACTCGCCTGATCGCCGAAAGCCACGTCAAGACCGACAAGGTCGACGCTGACGTGCTGGCCCTCCTGGCCAAGAGCGGTTTTCTGCCCACGGTCTGGCAGCCCCCTGAGCCGATCGAGCTGATCAGGCGGCGCAGTGCCTATCACGCCGCGCTCGGGCGGCAGATCACCCGGGTGAAAAACCGCCTCCACGCCGTGCTGCACCGCAACCTGATCGAGCCGCCGGTGCGGGACCTGTTCTGCGAGGCCGGCCGCGCCTTCCTCAGGCGCGCCGAGGTGCCCGAGGATGAGAAACTGCAAATCCAGCTCGACCTCCACCTGCTGGAGAGCCTTGAGGCCGTCCGGGAGGTGGCCAGAAAGGAGCTGGCCCGCCTGGCCCACGCCCGGCCCCAGGCCCAGCTGCTGATGAGCATCCCCGGCATCGACTACCCCACGGCGGTGGGAATCCTGGGAGCCATCGGAGACATCTCGCGTTTCGCCGAACCGAAGAAGCTGGTCAGCTACTTCGGCCTCAACCCCATCGTGCACCAGAGCGCCCAGCGCTGCTACACCGGGCGCATCTCCAAGCAGGGCCGCCGGCGGGCCCGCTGGCTGCTGGTGGAGGCGGCCCACTGCGCGGTCCGCACGGCCGGCCCCTTGAGGGCCTTCTACCGGCGGATCAAAGCGCGCAAGGGCACCAACGTGGCCGTGGTCGCCGCCGCCCGCAAGCTGGCCGTCATCATTCAAGCTGCCGTCAGGCAGCCCACATGTTGAAAGGCGGGGAGCCCTACCGCTATGCGCCCGAACGAACCACGCGCGAGAAGCTGGGCCGGATGCGCTACCACGCCACCGGAGTGCCCCGAAAAGGCGGGGTGGCGTCCCTTTCGCCACCCCGCCTTTTCGGGGCACTCCGGTGGCGTGGTAGCGCATCCGGAGTGGCTCCTCGAGGGGGGGTGGTGCAGGGGGAGACCCCCCGGGTTTTCCGGGCCCCCGGGTGGCGGGGCAGCGGGTG
>JAWODG010000143.1:0-5327 GCA_046483385.1 Candidatus Brocadiia bacterium
CAGGGGGTAAGCGCCTTCACAAGAGCTGGACTCCACCCGGACCCTGGCGGTAATGAGCCGCTCTCCGACGTCGTGCGCATCCCAACCGCTCAGTCGTCCGCCCGCCGGACGGATTGTGCTCAGTTATGCGCGCTTCGGAGGTAAGCGCTGAGGGCCGATGTATCCGGCGTGCGCTCGATGAGGAATACGGCGCTCTTGTCCGACGGCAGTGCATCAAGACCCGGACGTGCTGTTCTTGTCTCTACCGGTTGATGCGCTTGCCAACCGGATGAAGCGGACTCGGACGGTTGTGACCTGAGTCTTTGAGAGGATGGCTGCACGGCCTCAGGCGCATGGAGGCCAGGCTGGCAGAAACCGGCCTTCGCACCCGCCCGAACACGACAGGTAGCCCGTGCTGGGTCTTGCGCCTTACAACGCCCCTTCCAAAAAACCACCGCCGGCCCAAAGGTCCCTCAGGTGTCCCAGTCGGGGGCGGCGCTGCCGCTTATGTAGCGCTCGCCCCGCTGAAGGTCGAAGATGCGCCCCATCTCCTTGTCGCTCAGCTCGAAGTCGAAGACGTCGAAGTTCTCCCGGATGTGGTCCGGCGAGCCGGAGCGGGGGATGGCGGCGACGCCGGGTTGCTGGAGGTGCCACCGGAGAGTCACCTGCCCGGCCGACTTGCCGTGGGCCTCGCCGATCTCCTGCAGAACGGGGTCGTCGAAGACCCGGCCGCGAGCAATGGGGCAGTAGGAGACCAGAAGGATGTCGCTTGACCGGCAGCACTCGAGCACCGGTTCCTGCGACAGATAAGGGTGGTACTCGACCTGATTGCAGAAAACGGGCGCGGGACTGACCTCCTGCGCTTCTTCCATCAGGGCCACGTTGAAGTTGCTCACCCCGACGTGGCGGACCTTGCCTTGCTCCCGCAGTTCGGCCATGGTCCCCAGAGTCTCGGACACCGGGACGCCCGTCGTGCTGGGCCAGTGGATCAGCAGCAGGTCCACGTAGTCGGTCTGCAGCTTCTCGAGGCTGCCCCCCAGCGCTCGCCGGACGCCGGATGCGCTCAGGTGGCTCTGCGAGACCTTGGTGACCAGGAAGATGTCCTCACGCGGGACGTCGCTCTCCCGCAGCGCATCGCCGACGGCCTCCTCGTTGCCGTACATCTCGGCGGTGTCCACGTGGCGATAGCCGACCTTGAGCGCACATCCGACCGCGCGGCGGCAGGTGTCACCCCTCAGCGCCCACGTCCCGAAACCCAGGGCGGGCATCGTGCCGCCGGCACCGTGCAGAACCTCAATGTCCTCTGTCTCTTCGCCCATGTTGCCGGATACCCCTTTCAGTGAGACCGTGACTATCCCGTGCTTCGCTTAGTTCCGTTCTACGGCCCATCGTGCCCGTCGGCAAGCTCGAAGGCTCCTATGTCGATGGCCTCCCCCCGCGGGCGCCCTTGATGGTCGATGAAAACGGGCACGGCAGCCCCGGCGTCCACGGCGGGGCTGTCCGGCGTCAGTCGCATAAAGCCCTCGTTGCCGGGGACGGCGGAGCGCAGCCGTGGCTCGGTCAGAAGCGTGCCCCGCCCGAAGCCGAGTTCGTGCCACTCGTTCAGCGAATAGCCGTCGCCGTCCACCTCGAAGTAGCCTTCCTCGGCGTCCCACGCGGGGGCCCACAGCAGGTTGTGGTCGGCCGTGAGGGTGTCGATGCCGCGTTTGCCGACCTGGAACAGGCGTACCCACGGGTCCGGTCTGGCCGTAACGGTATTGTAGAGCAAGTTGTTGCGGACGGTGACCAGCCGGGCGTTGCGCACGTCCCCCAGTCGCCCGCGGTGCTTGCCCGCCGTGTCGTCGGCATAGACGCTGTTGTTGTAGACGTGCACGTCCACCGACGGGCCGACCCAGACGTGCCCGCCCGTGCCGAACAGCCTCCCGTAGTTGACGGTCAGGTTGTTGCGGATGACGATGTGACGGGCGTTGACGCCGACCGCCGTCCCCGCGGCGCCGAAGCGGCTGATGTCCTCGTAGGCCGGCTCGTAGAGGAAGCGATTGCCCTCCCAGAGCACGTGATGCACGTACTCCTCGCTGGCGTCGTTCTGCGGGGAGGTGTTGGAGGTGCGGCCGATAAGGTCGTTATCGTAGGCGACCATCTGGCTGGTGGCGCCGCGCATCTGGACGTTGCTCTTGGTCTTTTTCGCGCGCAGCTTATTGTGGGCGATGTAGCCCTTGTGGCCACCCTGGAAGCGCAGAACGTGCTCCTCGTGCTCGCTCTCGATCTCCACGTCGTTGCCGATGATGGCGAACCGATGCGGCGAGCCGAACACGAAGTAAGCGCCCGCCTCGGAGGCCCGGCAGTCGTAAAGGGCGTTCCCGTCGCCCCGCATGGGGCAGACCCGGGCGCCGAGTTTGGTGAACCGCACGCCCGCCACCATGTTGTCGCGTCCGCTCAGGTAGGCCCCGCCGGGCTCGCGCGGGTTGCTGTAACTGTTGCTGCCGGCGCGGATTGCGAGGTCCATCAGGCGCCAGTCCCGGCCGGAGATGGGCAGCATGAAGTAGGCGCCGTCGGTCCACGTGGCCTCGATGATTGGCGGCTCTTCGGACGGCTGATCCGGGTCCGTGTAGGCGTCCACTATAACCGGTCCGTGCGCCGTCATCTCCACGGAGCGGTCCAGCTTCCACGCGTCACCCCGCCGGAAGCGGATGCGCACCTTCGGGCCGGCCAGCTCGCGCAGGCCGTGCGCCGGGGTCCTCTTCGGTCGCTCGATGGTGCCCGGGTTGGCGTCGTCACCGTCGGCGGCGAAGTGATACGTTGTCCACGAGTCGTCCACCGCGTCCACGACGATTTCCGTTTCCGTGGCGGCCGTCTCGCCGGAAACGTCGGTGACCGTCAACTTCACCCGGTAGGTGCCCGGCTCCTCGAAGACGTGGCCGGACATGAAGCCCTCGCCGTGCTCGTAGCGCCCGTCGGGGTCGGCGTCGTCGACGTCGAACTCCCAGCCGAAGCGTGCGTTGAGGAAGTCGCCCTCGGCCAGGCCGTCCGTGCCCGTCGCGTCGAACGAAACGAAAAGCGGGGCCACACCCGAAGTCCGGTGCGGCTCGATGACGGGCGCCAGCGCGTCGCTGACGACGACCTCAAAGGAACGGGGGTCCGACCGGTTACCGTCGTCATCCACTACGGTCAGGCTCGCCTCGTAGGTCCCGGGCTCCTCATAGGTGTGCTCCACAACCGGCTCCTCCCGGTCGGTGGCCACCCCGTCGCCGAAGTCCCACTCATGGCCCGCCACCTCACCGTCCACGTCAAAGCTCGTCCCGGCGTCAAACGTAATCTTGTACGGGGCCTTCGCGCGGACTACGTTGCCCTCTAACGCCTGGTAGGGCGATAGTGCGTTGAGGGTGAACTGCGCCACCGGGGGCATCGCACCTTCGTCCGCGTACCAGACCCACGACCCGATCTCCTGCACGGACCGACGTTCGGGCTTCGAGCCGGTGCCCGCGGTGAAGCCGGCCCACGCCCTCTCGCCGCCCACAAGCGCCGGGATGTCGAGGGGGGCCTCTCCGGTACGCCCGCCGGCGTAGTGGAGGTAGTAGCTGTCGTCCGTCTGCAGATCGGTGACGATCAGGCGCAGAACCTCCCCGTCGTAAGCCAGCAGGAACTCATAGGGGTGTCCGTCGGCGAAGTCCCCCATCTCCGGGCGCAGCGGTTCGCTTTTCAGGGTCTGCACGTCGCCGTCGGGTGGGTCGGCGCGGAGCGCGATACGGCCGCGCAGGTCCATCACCAGCGCCACGCTGCGGTCGGTGGGGGCATAGCCGCGCGTGCCGGTTGTCTCGCTCTCGCCTACCGCGTCGGTGGCCTCATTCTGCAGGACGAAAGCCCAGCCAGCCACTTTGGCGGGCCGGACCTCGGCTGCGCGATAGACGAATCGCGTGACGAACCGGTCCACCTTCACCTTCTCCACATGGTAGGCCGAGCGTGACTGGCTGCCGCTGGACATGTCGGTCAGACGCAGCCGCCCGTCCAACAAGGCGGCCCCGGCGTTGAGGGCCATCGGCGTGGCTTCGAACCCTTCGGAGAAGTCAACGGACGGCGCGGCCCCCGCCACCGGCAGGGCCAGAAACCCGAGCAACAGGGCGAGCAGCAGGCAACTCCGGCTCTTCATCGTTTCACCTCATGGGTTTGGTCTCGCGTGGGGTGCCCCCGGTCTGCTCAACCGATGCGGACGACCAGCGACCGCCGGAACGGGGGGAGTTCTATGGCGCCGTCGGCCAGCGAAGCATCGGTCCATTCGTCGCTCCAAGGGTCGTAGGTCCGGACTGTAGCGGACGCAGGCACCGTCAGGTCTTCGCCCGCCTCGATGACGGCGTCGGTTACGGGTTCGGCCGGTTGGCCGTCGCGCAGTTCCGACATCCAGGTCGCGGCGGTGTCCCGGCACCACAGCAGCGTCGTATCCTTGCCCTTGAGCGCGTACACGCGCAGGCGTGGATGGGACAGCATGACGGGCTCGAAGCCCTCGCCTGCCGGGTCCACGCCCTTCACCGCCTCCGCGAAGCGGCCGAAGTGCCACCACAGGTCGTTGCGGTCCACGTAGTGGCCCCAGTGCCAGCAGTGCCCCGGCCCGGCCGCCCCGGCGAAGAACGGCGCGAACAGAACGTCGTGCAGGATGATGCCCTCGGTGTCGTCCTCATAGTACTTGAACGGGCCGGTGTGTGACGGCTCCACGGCGCCGCTCTCGGCGAGGATGATCGGCCGCCCGGGTTCGAACGCCTGCAGTTCACGGACGGCGTCCGCTGTGAGCACGTCCACCGGTCCGTGGCAGACGGCGAGGTCCGCGCCGAGGTCCAGGTAGCGATGCACCTGCGCCACGTCGTTGCCGGGCATGGTGCTCAGGCGGCGGTAGAGCTCCCGGTCGGCCTGCGTATCGAAGCTGCCGAGGCTCTGCATGCAGAGGTTGTCGGGGAAGAGCCGGTGCAGCTCCTCCAGCATGACCTCGGTCCACTCCATAATGCGCCCGCCGGCCACGGTGTTAATCTCGTTCCACAGCTCCCAGCCGAAGACGGCGGGCTGGCTGCCGTACCGGTCGGCATACCACGCCAGCTTGCCCTTGAACTGCTCCCGGCTGGCCTCGCCATCGAAGAAATCCGCTATGTCCCGTGCCGGCCCGCCGTGCTCCACCAGGTGCAGCACTTTGGCGGTCCGTTCCTTGGGGCGTGAACCGAAATGCCGGAAATTCTCGATGCACATCTTCACCCGGATGCCGAGTTCGCCCGCCAGCTCGAGGGCCCGGTCGATGCGCCCGGCCTTCTCTTCGTCGTACACGCCGCTCCTCCGGTGCTCGACGTCGAAGAACTTGCGGCCCAGCC
>JAWODG010000150.1:0-6108 GCA_046483385.1 Candidatus Brocadiia bacterium
CTTCCCGCGAACGACCCCCGCCCCTGCCGGCCGCGGCATGACCGGCGCCGCAGGCCCGTTCTACCCGGCCAACTGCAGGGAATGTCTGCTCAGACCTGCTTCGACTCCGCTCTTCAGCCCCCCGCCGCTGGACGGTAAACACTTACCAGAGCGGAAGTTCAAACCCGTAAAAGGTCTTGCCCGTGACCGGATGCTTTCTGTACCGGGTCGGGGGGACGGACTTGTGCACGACCCCTTCCCTGAGCGCTCCGCTGTCCAGGTTCACAGCGATACACAGCCCACCCCTGCTGATGTTATCAACCCCGCGGTCCTCCCCCGGCAGTTTGAACGCGGCGGCCAGTACCTCGATATCCCCATCGCACTTCGAGAGCGTCATGACACGGGTGCTGCACAGCGTGTGTTCCGCGAAATCCCGGAGTTCAGGATGCGGTCGAAGCCTCTCCTCGAACAGGAATGTGCGAGGGGGATTAGGTGTGTCCGGGTAGGCCTCCTGCAAACTCTCGATATCCGTCATGTAGTGCACCAAATCTTCACACGAGTACCGCTCCCCCCCCGCAGAAACGAAGGCATCCCCGTCCGCAGTCAACGGCATCACCATGCTCCCCTGGGAGGACTCAACCGGCTTGATAACGAAATCTTTAACGTCCGAAGCCTCGATCCACACACGCAGATCATCCGGAGAGCGCAAAGGGCGACCTTCACGCGTTGCTCCGGTCTTCGGATCGAAGAGACCGTAGAGGACGGCCAGGGGTAAACCAGCCGAGCGAGCGTACCTGTGAAAAACGAGCTTATTTCTGAATAGGCAAGCATAGCGTCTCGGCGTCAGTACATCTATATAGCGCGAGGCCCCCCGGTCGCCGATGAAAGCTCTCTTCTCCTCCCATGACAACGCTGGGTCGTGCAAGGCGTACATGTAGTACTCGCGTCGGTGCAGTTGATTCAGCACGTACAGCGCCACCTGCTCAATGCCTATCCGAAAGAGGCTGACGCCGCTCTCTTTCGACGCCCTTCGGCCGTTGTCCCACATGTCACGTGCGAACCGAACGGCCTTGAACGGGTTCAGCGCCTCAACCATCCTGCCCACTCGTGTGCCTCGGAGGTTCATCCGCCGTCTCCTTCGCTCCGTATGTCCCCGTCGGTTCGCACCGCGCCAAGGCCGAGGGCCAGGCAGGCGGTTAGCTTCAGCCGCAGCAGCGACCGCACGTTCGCCCGGCCCAGCGGCAGGGGCCAGAGCAGAAAGGACTTCGCCACCTCGGCCAGGGCCCGCCCGCGCCGCCCCTTGCCGTACTCGAGCGCCGCGTCCAGGTGCATGTAGCTGACCGCCTTCAGCCGGCGGCGCCGGGGCATCTCCGGATTGTCCCGGAAGGCCTTGCCCAGCACCTTGCGGTTGTTGGCCAGCATCCGGGCGGCGTTGTCGCTGATGCTGTCGTCGCGCTCGCGGTAGGCGGCCAGCACGGCGCGCAGGTGCAGGCCGCAGCCGCCCTGCAGGATGCGCCGCCACATGTCCCAGTCCTCGGGTCCGAAGATGTCTTCATCGAACTCGCCAGCCCGCCGGACCGCCTCCGCCCGGGCCAGCACCGTCGAGGTGCTGAAGCGGTTGCGCATCAGCAACGAATCGCCGCAGATCGGTCGGACTTCCGGCTCGGGCGGCACGGGCTCCCACGTCAGCCCCCCACGGTTGCGGAACTTCAGCATCCGCGTCCCGCAGATGGCCACCTCCGGCCGCGCTTCCATCAGCCCCAGCTGCACCTCCAGTTTGCGCGGGTGCCACAGGTCGTCGGAGTCCAGGAAGGCGATGTAGTCGCCCCGGGCCGCGCGCAGGGCCGTGTTGCGCGCGGCGGCGGGGCCGCCGCTTCGCCGCCACAGGTACCGAACCGGCCCGCCGAACGCCTTCACCACCCGGGCGGTGGCGTCGCTGGAGCCGTCGTCGGCCACCAGCACCTCCAGGGGCCGGTAGCCCTGCGCCAGGGCGCTCTCGATGGCCTCGCCCACGAACGCCTCGGCGTTGTAGGCCGGCATGATGACGCTGACCAGCGGCCGCTCGCTCATCGCGCGCTCCCGTCGGCCATGGCCACCACGTCCCTGTACATCTCGAGGTACTGCTTCACGATTGCCTCCTTGCCGAAGTTCTCGACCGCGTGGCGGCGGGCGGCACGGCCGACCTCACGGCGACGGTCCGGGTCCGTGAATTCCTCGAGCGCCTCGGCCAGCGCGCCCGGACGGTCCATCTCGACTTGTCGGCCGCCCGGCCCTGCCATCCAGCCGACCACCGGATGCGTGCTGACCAGCGCCGGCAGCCCGGCGGCCGTCGCCTCCAACAGCGCTATGGGCATCATCTCCTTCAGCGAGCATAGCGCGAACACATCCGCGGTGCGGTAGATGCGCGGCATCCGCTCTCGGGGTTGATTGAGCAAAAACCGGGCCGAATGGCCCAGGCGTTCTCGAGCCTGCGTCACCAATGCCCCGCTGTCCCCGGTCTCGGCGCCCGCCACCAGCAGGAAGGCGTCGGGACAGGCCCGCTCGCGGAACCGGGCCACCTCCTCTATGAGGTAGTCCACGCGCTTGTGATGGCGCTTGACGGCCGCCACGCTCAGAACAACACAGGCGCGCGCGGGAACGTCCAACCCGGCCCTCAGTTCGTCGTCACGCCCGGGGCGGAACCGGTCGGTGTCCACGAAGTTCCCGATGGCCGTCCAGCCGGGACGATCGTAGCCTGCGCGGCGGGCCTCCTCCAGGTGCTGAGGGGCCAGGTGCTGGACGAACTCGATGCGCTGGAGCCACTCGAGCGGCTCCTCGGTGCCGTGCGCCAGTATGGCGGGCGCGCGCACGAGGCGGGCGCGCCGCGCCCGCTGCAGCATCAGCGCCACCAGCGGGTCCTGGGTGTGCACCACGTCGAAGCGCCGCCCCAGCATCGGCATCAGGTTCAGGGCGTAGGTCGTCTGCTCGATGTCGTAGGCGTTGCCCAGCCCCAGGTGCCAGGCCGGCGCGGGCAGCAGGCGGTTGAGCCGGCGGTTGGCCGCCCCGGCGCGCCGCAGGCAGGGGACGGTCCGCTCGTAGGGCCGGCGCGGGCGGCCGGAGCCGCGGAACAGGGTGACGCGCGCGCCGCGGCCGTGCAGGGCCGCCGCCGTGTCCGCCGCCCAGGTCTCAATCCCCCGGGCCACGTGCCCCAGCCCGCTGCTGGCGATCGCGATATTCATCTGGTCCCGTCCTTTGGCACAAGGGTCAGTGACTGCTACTTGTAACCCAGGGCTTCCAACCGCCGCTTGACAACGCCTTCGTCGGGTTCCTCGAGCCTGGCCCTGACTATCGCCGCCGGTGAGAACGAACCCCGCTCGATGACCATCCAGGGAACGAGGCGCAATTCCATGTCGTGGTAAGTGGGATCGTGGCCGAACCGCTCCCCCTCGCCCAGGATCTCCCCGTGGTCAGCCGTGATGACCACCGTGCCTTTCAGGTCGGAAGCGAGGTCCTCAGCGTGCCGCAGCACGAGTTCAACGTTTGCACGGTACGCGCGTCGCACGTCACTCCAGCTGACCTGCCCCTCCCTGACCGCTTTGCGGGGGTCCGTAAGCCTCTGAAGCGCCTTGCTCATATCCTCCGGCCCGTCTCCCCATCCGGCCAGCGGCAGTTCGAAGCTGCCTATATAGGGGCTGTGAGGCTGTATGTAATGGATAATCGTACGCTCCGGCTGCCCGTACTCGTTGACGTAGCGGCGCACCGCCTCGTTGACCGACTGTGGGTGGACGGTCGGTATCCTGTTGACGCCCACTTCCTGCCACGAAGTCTGCCACACGCGCACGGTCGGGAACTGCTCGGCAGCCCCCGTCGCGGGCAAGGCCCGGTCCACCACGGGGTTGGCCGTGAACCAGAGGCAGCCCGACGGCGATATCTGCGGATACAGCTCAGCGAACGCGAGCACCCAGTTGTGGGTATCCCGCGCCAGCGACCGAGCAGTGCCTGCTTCCCGCTTGAGTTGGCGGAGGTAATCAGCCCGGCACGCGTCAAGGATGATCATAACGTTCCAATCCGACTGCACCAGCAAACGCCGTTGCCGCGGCACCAGGACATATCCGCTGGTCGCTTTTCGGGCTGTCTGAACACCCCAATGGCGCCAGTGCCACAATCTCTCTCGCCAGGTCGTCATCGGGAATCTCACCCCACACCAAAGCCGGCATAAAGGGCGGACTTGTCATCAAGCAGACCGTCGTAGAGCGCGAACGTCTCGTCCAGCATGCGCCGGAGCGTGAACTTCTGCTCGACGCGCCGCCGCCCCGCTTCCCCGAAGCGGCGCCTCAGTTCCGGGTTTTCAAGCAGGCGGACGATGCACCCGGCCAGTCCTTCGGAGTCACCGACGGGGGCCAGCAACCCCGTCCGTCCCTCGTCAATCACCTCGGCGATGGGTCCCAGCGTCGAACCGACGCACGGGACAGAGCAGGCCATCGCTTCCGCCAGGGCCCATCCGAACGTCTCGCCCGAGACCGACGGGAGCACGGCAACGTCATAAGCCCACGTGATCCGGGCGATGTCTTCTCGATAGCCCGGGAACCGCACGGCCCGGCCGAGCCCCATGCTCTCGGCCTGCGCCTCCAACCGGCGCCGGAGCGGCCCGTCCCCGACTATCAGGAACACGGCGTCGGGCACCCGCCGCAGGACCGTCGGGACGGCGGCGATGAGATGCTTGTGGCCTTTCATCTCGGCGAGCCGCGCGGAAATGCCAACGACCAGCTCGTCCGGCTCCAGACCCAGTTCGCGCTTCACCTGGCCAACGTCGGGTTTTCTGCTGAAACGCTCAAGGTCAAGGCCGTTATATACCACCCTGAACCTGCGGCCCGGCACATGAAGTCGCCGGCGCCAGGTCTCGCGGGTTGCGGCCGTCTTCACGATGGCCCGGTCAACGGCGGCGTATTCCGCCCATTCCAGCAGCCTGTTGGCGGGGCGCCGGGCGTTATCGTCAACGCCCGGAAGACAGTTGTACGACGCGATGCGGTGCCTGTATCCGGCCAGGCACGCGGCGACCGTTCCGGCGTCACACCCCCCCGTGAAGGAGTGGAAAATGTCGGCCGGATGTCGGCGGAAGAAACCCATTAGCCGCCGCAGCCGGCGCGCATGCCCGGCGGACAGGCGCAGTTCCCCCGGAGAACACCGCCGCCACAGTAACGCCGGTAGTCGCGGCGTGGCCGGGCGCGGTTCCGTCGCGGGCCCGGAGTCCTGCCGCGGCGGGCGCTGTTTCAGGAAATGCCACTCGGCCGGGACATGCATCTCGGAACGGTTCCACAGATCGTCCGCCGGTTCTCGCTCAAACAGGAGCTTCAGCCGGTATCGGTCGTACGGAAAGCCGAGAACCAGCCTTCGCATGTACTGGCTCGATCCGCCCCAACCATAAGAGCCTGAGTAGTAGACAACCGTGGGTCGGCCATTCTGTAGCTGCATGTCGTTCAGCTCCGGCTCTGGCGTCATTGGCACGAAAGCCCAAGCAGCGGGCTACGTAAGGACAGTTGATTCATCCGTCTCAAATTCTCCCGCAACTCGGCTATCTCAATCTCCCAGTTGCTAACCTACGTGTGTGCGCTACGCACAACGAGTCGTGTTGCATCTTTCCACCCCGGTCTGTTGAAAGCGATGCTGAAAAGCAGGTATAGGACCACACCTCCCGGGACAAGAGCGAGCAAGGCCGCAGAACCTTCGATTGCCAAAAGACGTTCCAGCAACACCACTCCGGCTCCCATAAGCAAGCTGGCCACCGCGGGTCGTGCAACTGCCGCTACGAGGCTTGCCGGAGTGCCGGCAATCTCCCGGTGGGTCAGGTACAATGCCGTGGCGAGCTCAAGCAGCCACCCCATTCCCACGGCAATGACCATCCCGGGTAGCCCAAAGCGGGCTGTGAGGGGGAACACCGCTGCGACGAAGGCCAAGATCTGCGCCATCAGCGGAATATTGTTCAACGCCGGCTTACCACGTGCGAGAATCAGCTTGGCCAGAGGATGGGCGATGAAGGTCGTGTACTTGATGCCGCAAAACAGCACCGCCACCGTCGCCGCCGGCATGTAGTCCGGCCCGTAGAGCAGGCGCACCAGGGGCCCGGCCGTCACCGCTATGTGCGCACAACAA
>JAWODG010000185.1:0-52861 GCA_046483385.1 Candidatus Brocadiia bacterium
GTTGCTGGAGCCATTCCTCGATGTCCTGTATCAGGCCGGATTCGGCGTCGTTGACGTAAACTCCGGCGGTGATGTGCATGGCGGAGACGAGCGCCATGCCCTCGCGGATGCCGCTGTCGGCGACGACGCCGGCCACCCGGTCGGTGATGTTGATGTACTCGCGGTGCCTGTCCGTGTTGAACGTGAAGTAATCGGTGTGAGCCTTCATGCGGGCCTCCCTCTGGGATATAAGGTCGGGCGCGATGGTAGCGAGCGGGACGCGGGGGCGCAAGCCGGCGCGCCGGATACCGGGGAACGGCTCGGGCCGGTCTCAGTCCGCCTGCTCGATGGCCACGCCGGGGTAGTAGTACTTCAGGATGTACTGCCAATCGCGGCCTTCCCGGGCCAGCCCCCAGGCGCCCCACTGGCACAGCCCGACGCCGTGTCCGTATCCGCGCCCCTCGAAGAGGAAATCGTCGCCTCGCGCGGTCACCTGGAAGCGGGTGCTCTTCAGCTTGCTGCCGCCCACGGCCAGGCGGAAAGCGTTGGCGTCCATCTCCAGATCGCCGTTCACCAGTATCTCGCTGGCGTAGCCTTCCGGCTCGGTCCCCAGCGGCACCAGCGACCGCACGCGCTCCACGCCCCAATCGGCCAGTGCCTCGGCGATCTCGGTCGCGGAGAACCGGGCCTCCCACTCGTAGGCGGGGCTCTGCCGGCACCAGTCACACGGCACGCCCGCGAGGGGCGCAATGAGCTCATCGTTGAAGACCTTGGTGACCGCGGCCGTGTGACCGCCGCACGTGCTGTGGAAGTAGACGGGAAACAACCGCCCGTTGTAGGTGATGACGATGCCCTGCGTCAGTTCCACGGCGAGGTCGGGGTAGCGCGACTCCGCCTCGATCCCCTTGTAGGCCATGTCGACCAGGTTCAGGTAGCCCTTGTCGCGCTGAGTGTAGAGCATGTAGGAGCGCGCGGCAACGGCCTGGGCCATCTGCGCGTCCAGCGGCCAGCCGGCGTACATCTCGCTGCCGACGACGCTGCGCAGGTATTGCTCAGGCGGCAGCTCATTGTAGATGGTCAGGGCCCCCTCGGAAGCCCGTGCGGCCAGCCGCCCCCGGTAGGTCCGGCCGTTCAGGGAGAAGCGGCTGTCATTGGCATACAACAGGGCCCGCGCACCAACCGGCTCGCCATCCAGCACGACCTGAGCACCATCCAGCGCGATCTCCCACGGCCCCTCACCGCTGGTCAGAACGGGGCTCTGCTCCGGGGGCCCGGCGTGCCACGTGCCGCCGCCCGGGCAGGCCACCGTGGCCTCCGTCCCGCTCGTCAGGAGGATGCGCACGGTGCTGGGCATCGTGACCGTGGGCGGGGCCGAAGGCAGCGGGGGCACCTCTGGGATGCGCTGACGCGTGAAGCAGCACGAAAGCAACAACGCCGCCGCCCCGCCGAGCATGACCAGCACCACCAGGCCGATGCAGACCTTCTGCCCCGTGGTCTTCCGTTCGGCAGGGAACAGAAGGGACTGCTTCTGTTTACGGCGTAACGACATGTGGTTACTCCTCCAAGGGGCCGGGGCCGCGGTAGACGTGGCGGTTCGTGTCGCGGAACCTTTCCCATTCGCTGAACACGCACCCGCAATAGTTCTGACGGTAGAGCCCCATCTCGCCCGCACGCTGGTGGCCTTCTTCAGCGCGCGGCCGCCAGTCCCGATAGAGGAACTCGACGCCGTGCTCCTCGGCGCACGCCTGCGCCACGCGGCGCACCAGCTCGTGGTCCTGATGGGTGCTGCCCAGCAGCGTGGTGGTGAAGGCGCCGAAGCCCCGGCCCGCCGCCTCCCGGGCGGTGCGACCCAGCCGAAGACGGTAGCAGTCCGCGCAGCGCTCCGAAGCCCTCCAGTCCACCTTCTCAAGGAACTCCCCCAGCCCGTAATCCCCCTCGTATACGACCGGTATGGGAAGTCGCTCCTGCAGGACCTTTTGGGCCTTCTTGCGGCGGCGAAACTCGATGAACGGGTGGATGTTGGGGTTGTAGAAGTAGCCCGTCACCTCGTGCCCTTCTTCCGAGAGCGCCTCGTAAGGGACGATGGTGCACGGGCCGCAACAGACGTGCAAAAGAACTTTCATGCGTCAATTCCCGAGGGGTATAACGGAAGGCCGACCGACGGCTACAGGAGTTTCCCCTGCCGCGTATCGTCCATGCCCAGATAGTCGCTGACCGCCTCCAGCCCCTTCTCCGAGATGACCCGTCCCCTGGCCGTGCGCTCCAGCAGGCCGCGACGGATGAGGAAGGGCTCGTAAACGTCCTGAATTGTGTCCTCCTCCTCTCCGACTACCGCGGCAATCGTCTTGAGTCCCACCGGGCGCGAGCCGTTCCGTGCCAGGCACAGCAGCACCTTGCGGTCCACCTCGCTCAGTCCCATCTCGTCCACACCCAGCCGTCGGAGCCCTTCCTCGGCAACCTCGGTGGTTATGGTATCGCTTCCGCCGGCCTGGGCCACGTCGCGAATGCGCCGCAGCAGGCGGTTGGCCACGCGTGGGGTGCCGCGGGAGCGGGAGCCGATCAGCCGGGCGGCCTCTTCCTCCAGCCCGATCTCCAGGGTCTCGGCGCTGTTCTCGACGATCTCGGCCAGCTCCTCGGTGGTGTAGAAGTCCAGCCGCTCCAGAATCTGGAAACGGCTGCGCAGTGGGGCGGCCAGCAGGCCCTCCCGGGTGGTGGCGCCGATGAGGGTAAACGGCTTGAGGTCCATCTTAATGGCGCGCCCGTGCGGGCCGGGGTCGATGATGATGGAAATGAAGAAATCCTCCATCGCGCTGTAGAGGTATTCCTCGACCCTCACGTCCAGGCGGTGGATCTCGTCGATGAACAGCACGTCCCCCCGCCGCAGGTTGGTCAGCAGGCCCACCAGGTCGCGGGGGCGTCCCAGCGCCGGGCCACTGGTGGACTTGATGTTAACTCCCAGTTCGCTCGCAATGATGTAGGCCAGGCTGGTCTTGCCCAGCCCCGGAGGCCCGCTGAAGAGGATATGGTCGAGTGGTTCCTCACGCAGTTGCGCGCCCTCGATCCACGTCTTCAGGTTGCGGACGGTGTTCTCGCGGCCGACGAACTCATCGAACGAGCGGGGGCGCAGGATGGTCTCGAAGCTGCGCTCGTCGTCCTGAGGAAAGCCCGAATATACGTCCCTGTCAGCCATTTACCGCTTCCCGTCCACAGAACTCATCGCCCGGAGAGCGCCTCCTGCACCAGTTGCTGCTCGTCAACGTCCTCGCCCAGTCGTTCGAGCGCTTCGAGCACCGCCCGTTCGGCCGCCGCGCGGGACTCGCCCAGCGAGACAAGCGCCCGGATGGCGTCCGCGGCCGCGCGGCTGGTGGCGGTCGGGGCCGCCTCCACGTCCAGTTCCTCCACGGCGCTCCTCAACTCCAGTATCAGCCGGCTGGCCGTCTTCGCGCCGATGCCCTTGACCAGGGCCTTCAGCGAGTCGGCGTCCTCGTCCAGAATGAAGCGCTTGAACTGCGCGACCGTGCAACTGCTCAGCACGCGCAGCGCCACGGCCGGGCCGATCTGGCTGACACCCAGCAGCATGCGAAACAGCCGGCGCTCCGCCGGCGCGGAGAAACCGTAGAGAGACAGCTCATCTTCCCGGACGTGCAGGTAAGTCAGCAGCCTGGCCTCGCTGCCCTCGGCGGGCAGCGCTTCGAACGTGGAGACCGGCACATTGACCCGGAAGCCGACCCCGCTGACCCGAATGATCGCGGCTGACGGGCTCTTGGAGACGAGTTCGCCCTGCAGGAAATCTATCATGCCGGATCATTCACTTTTGAGGGAAAGCCCTAATTCGGCCAGTTTGTCGGTGACCTCCTGCAGGCTCGTCTCACCGAAGTTAGGGCAGCTCAGAAGGTCCTGTTCGGTGTGCTGGACGAGTTCGCCCACGGTGCTTATGCCGAGCCTTTCGAGGCACCGCCGGCCGCGGGTGGAGAAGTCGAGCTCCTCGACCGGCATGCCCAGCTTCTCCTCGGCTGCCTCCCGCTCCTTCTCCTCGGCTTTGCGGGCGACAGCTTCCTGCAGGTCGTCCCCCAGCTCCAGGTTATAGCGGGCCAGCAACCCCTCTATCTCGCCCAGGCTCGTGTCGCCGAAGTTCTTCTCGTTCAGCAGGTCGTCCGGCGTAACCTGCGTCAGGCCGCCAAGCGTCCTTATGTCCAGCCGCTCAAGGCAGGTCTGGCTCCGCGCGCTGAGTTCGAAGTTGCTCACCGGGATGGAGAAGATCTCCTCGAGCCGCTTCAGGCGCCGCGACTTGCCCACGTCAATGAACATGTTCATCGAGGACTCGGCGTCCTTCAGGTAGAGACGCGCCTGCTCGTGGTGAGGGTCGATGGCCAGCACGCGCTTGTAGCAGTCGATGGCGTCCTGGTAGCGGCCATAGTCTTCGTAGAGGATGCCAAGGTTGATGAGGGCGCCGACGAAGGTCGGACGGAGGTTGACGCAACGCTCGTAGAGCTCGATGGCGTCGCGGTCGTCGCCGTTCAGGTCGCAGTTGAAGGCCAGCCGGAACAGGCTGCGCGCGTGCTTGTCGTCCTCTTCGAGGGCGGCCCGGTAATGCGCAATGGCTTCGGCATACTCACCGCGTGTCTCGGCGGCTCTCCCCCGGGCGTACTCCAGGTCGGCGCCGGCTTCGTCGTCGGGATGTTGGTCCAGCACCTTTTCAGCCGCCTCGAAGTCGCCGAGCCGGCAATGGGCCTCAACGATAAGCATATCGGTGAAGACATCGTCGTCCCCGGACCGTCCTTTCTCCAGGTAGTCCAGCGCCTCTTCTTCGCGGTCCAACCGCAGTAGAGCGCGACCCAGGAAGTGCGCGGCATTCTTACGGGCACTGACGCGGTCCAGGGTCTCGGCGGCATCGGCATACTCGCCCATGGCGAACTGGAGGACGCCCAGCTTCTCGGCCAGGTCGCGCTCCTTGTCGCCGGAGGCTTTCTCCAGCTTCTCCTTCATCTGCTGGATGCGGTTGTGTGTGAGGTCAACGCTGGTGTAGCTCTCATAGATGCGCTCAACGAGGGTATCGAAGTTATCCCGTCCGAGTGGACCGGCCAGGACTTCGTCGAGCGTTTCCTGCGGAGAAGCGGTTGTCATAGCTGTATCTACCGTAAGAGGTTAGGAGTGCGTGGCGAGCGACCGGGCAAGTACATCTGGGCCGACCGACAGGTGTGGATAGCGTACCAGAATGTTTGACGGCTGTCAAGCTATTTGGTATCCTGCGCGTGCATGCGGCGCCCGTAACGTGAGCCGGGGAGGGCCCAATGGCCGAAGTATCCATCACGGATTCCATCACCATCGGCGAGACCAGACCGCTCGCCGTCATCGCCGGACCGTGCGTCATCGAAGCCCGACAGCTATGCGTGGACGTGGCCGGTCGCCTGAAGGAAGTCTGCGCCGACCTCGAACTGCCCTATATCTTCAAGTCCTCGTTCGACAAGGCGAACCGCACCAGCATATCGTCATTCCGGGGTCCCGGAATCAACGAAGGGCTGAAGGTCCTGCAGCACGTCCGCGAGGAGGTGGACGTGCCGGTGCTGACCGACATCCACTGGCCGGAGCAAGCCGAACCGGTCGGCCAAGTCGTTGACGTCCTCCAGATACCCGCATTCCTCTGCCGGCAGACGGACCTGCTCGTCGCCGCCGCCCAGACCGGCCTGCCGGTCAACATCAAGAAGGGCCAGTTCATGGCGCCCGAGGACATGGGCCGCGCCGCGGAGAAGGTAACCTCCCTCGGCAACGAACGCGTGATGCTCTGCGAGCGGGGCACGTGTTTCGGCTATCACGATCTGGTGGTGGACATGCGGGCAATCGTAACTATGAAGAGGCTGGGTTACCCGGTCATCTTTGACGCCACGCACGCGGTGCAGCGGCCCGGCGGGCGGGGCTGCCAGAGCGGCGGAGACCGCGACCTTGCTCCGGCCCTCGCCGCCGGAGCGGTGGCCATCGGCGCCGACGGCGTCTTTCTGGAGACCCATCCCAATCCGGAAGAGGCGCTCTCCGACGGCGCCACGATGCTCCCCTCCGCCACCATGGACGCCCTCCTGGAGCGCCTTAAGGCCATCGCCGCCATCGCCGGGAGGAAGTGAATGGCCCGCATCGGCATCTTCGGCGGCTCCTTCAACCCTATCCACGTCGCTCACCTCATCGTGGCCGAGCGCGTGCGGGGCGAATGCGGGCTGGACCGCGTTCTGTTCATCCCCTCCGCGCAGCCGCCACACAAGCCCGAACGTCACATGGCGCCTGCGGACGATCGGCTGCACATGGTGCGGCTGGCCATCGCCGAGAACCCCACGTTCGAAGTGGACCCGCTGGAGTTACGGCGGGACGGTCCCTCCTACACGCTGACCACCGTGCGCGAGCTGCGTGAGCATTCGGAGGAAAACGACACTTTCCACCTGCTGCTGGGCGCCGACAGCGTGCTGGACCTGAAAAACTGGTGGCACGCCGGGGAACTGGCGCATGCCATCGACATCGTGGCTTTCAACCGGCCGGGGCATCCGCTCGACGGCCGGTGGGACGAGCTGGCCGACGAGTTCGGACGGGAGTGGGTGCGGAGAGTGCGGGATTCGCGGGTGACGGTGCCGCAACTGGACATCTCAGCCACCGAGATTCGGGAAAGGCTCCGGAAGGGGCTGTCCGTCCGCTACCTCGTCCCCGAGGCGGTTCGCCGCCACATCGAGCAACGCGGCCTATATGCGGAGGGCTGACGCCCCGCAATCCGCGGGACGGCGTCTTACCACCAGTCCTCTTCGTCCTCTTCCAACTCACGCTCCATACGACGCCGCAGTTCCTGCTTGCGCCGACGGCGGCTGGGTTCACGTTTCTTGCGCTGCACCTGCCGGTCGGGCTCCTCCACGTCCGTGTCCCGCGGCGTCTCGGGCGCCTCCAGCGTCTCCAGAATCCGCTGGTAGCTCTCGTAGCGCTCTCGCGGCAACTCGCCCCGTTCGAGCGCCTGCTTGACCGCGCAGTCTGGCTCGTGGGTGTGGGCGCAGTCCGGCATTTTGCACTCGGCGGACAACTCCCATATCTGCGGAAAGAACTGGGCCACCTCCTCCGGTTCGATCTCCCACAGTGTGAACTCGCGGATGCCCGGCGTGTCCACCACGTAGCCGCCCACATCCAGCGTCAGCAGCGACGCCGTGGTTGTGGTATGGCGTCCGCGCGTGTCAACCGGTGCGGTGCGCAGCTTCAGACCCGGCTGCATGGTGTTCAGAAGCGTTGACTTACCGACGCCGCTGTGGCCCGCCAGCACGGTGCTCTTGTCCTTGAGCATCTCCCGAAGTTCATCGACGCCTTCGCCGGTTTTGGCGCTCGTCAGCAGCACGGGGTAGTCCAGCTCCCGGTAGGTCTCCGCCACCGGCAGGTATTCGGATTCGTCGCGCGCCAGGTCTATCTTGTTGATGCAGATGACGGGCTCCAGCGCGCCGGCTTCCCCGGCGATGATGTAGCGGTCGATGATGCGGGGGTTCAGGGGCGGCTTGCGCACGGACACGACGATGAGGAGCTGGTCCACGTTGGCGGCGATGACGTGCTCGATGCGGGGGTCGCGGGGCAGCCGGCGGGAAAGCTTGGTGCGCCGCGGCAGGACCTCCTCTATTATGCCTTCCCCCTCCTCGGTGGGGGTGAAGACAACCCGGTCACCGACGGCCACGGGTTTTGTCTCGCCGGTGTCGCTTTCCACAAGGCGCCCGCGGGCCTTGCACTCGTAGGTCCGCCCGTCGGCATCCACTTCGCACAATACCGACCGGACGCGCGTGACGGTGCCTTCCTTGCGCTCTGTCATCGGCTCTTCGTCCGTCGTAGCGCAATCTCCGTGAAAAGGTTATCCAGCGTGAGGGTGCGGTTGGCGTTGCCGCCCACTTTCTCGATGGCCTCCAGCACGCTCTCGGCCTGTCTCAGGTAGACTCCCGTGGAGGCCGTCGCATCGAGGTCGCGGTTGAACGAGGCACCTTCCCCTGTACCGGCCCCGGAGAGCGCCTTGTCGCGGTAATAGACGGCGACGCACTCCAGCAGATCCTGAAGCATCCGTCGGGCGTCGGAGGCGGATGAGGTCCTGTCGTCCGCCTCTTTGTTCAACCAGTCGGACAGTTCGAAATTGTCGCGCAGGGAAAGCTTGTTCAGCCGCCCGAGCAGCTCCTCGTTGAACCGATGGAGTTCGGCCTCGCGGAAGTCCTCCGCGGCGCCCGGACTGCCCCAGCAGCGGTGGGCCAGCCACCAGGCCTCGTCCGCATCCATGCCCTTCCGTTCGAGTTGGTCCGCCAGTTCGGTCGGCGGCAGGTTGCGGAAGCGCACCAGCCGGGAGCGGCTGACGATGGTTTCCGGCACATCCCTGAGGGAGGAGGCGATGAGCACGAAGACGCACCCTCCCGGCGGCTCTTCCAGCGTCTTCAGAAAGCAGTTGGCCGCCTCCAGCGTCATGCGTTCGGCGTCGCGGATGACGAAGAACCGCCTTTCGGCAGCGCGGGGTTTGAGTCCGGCCAGGTGCTGCACCTCTCGGATGACGCTGATGGGCAGGAGCTGCTTGCCCTCGGGCACGCCGGTCTCGTGGTAGTCCGGGTGGCTGCCGGCCTCCGTCATCCGGCAGTTCTCGCAGCTTCCGCAGAAGTCGTCGGGGTCGGGGTTGCTGCCGCACAGAACCACTCTGGCGAGTTGGCGGGCGGCGTCGGTCCGCCCGACGCCCTGTGCGCCCACGAAGAGGTAAGCATGAGGCAGACGACCGCTCAACAGCGCAGACCGGAGCAAGCGGATCGCGCCGGGCTGAGCTTTCAGGTTCTCGAATGCCATACGCAGGCGTCAGTCCTCGATAACGGCCATCTTCTGTCCGACCTTCACCTTGTCTCCCTCGCCGACCACGATGCTGCTCACCGTGCCCCCGGCCGGGGCGGGCACCGTGAAGGCCGCCTTGTCGGTCACCATCTCCACCATGTCCTGTCCTTCTTCGACGACCTCGCCCTCCTCCACGTACCAGAAGGATACCTCGGCTTCGTCGGGGGCGTCGTCGCCCAGTTCGGGCAGTTCCATTTCCACGGTCATGCTTTCCTCCACGGGGTCAGCGTCTTCAGGGTCACTGTTGCTCGAGCAGGCGACGGGCGACTTCCGCCGCGCGGTAACTGCTGCGGACGAACGGCCCGCTGACGGCCGCCCGGAAGCCCATATCGAGCGCCATCTCCCGGAGCCGGTCGAACTTCGCCGGCTCCACGAACTCGACCACCGGGTGGTGCTCCGGCGATGGCGCCAGGTACTGCCCCAGCGTCACCGCGTCGCAACCCGCCTCCAGCAGGTCGGCCAGCGTCGCACGCACTTCCTCTTCCGCCTCGCCCAATCCCAACATCAGCCCGCTCTTGACCACGGGCACGCCGGAGTGGGCGGCGGCGCGCGCCAGCACCGTCAGCGAACGCTCGTAATGCGCCTCCGGCCGCACGGCATCGTACAGCCGGGGCACGGTTTCCACATTATGATTGAAAACATCCGGCCCGGCGTCAAGCACCCGCGCCAGGTCCTCCCCCACTCCCCGGAAGTCGGGCGTGAGCACTTCCACGGTCGCCGGGGTGCGCTCGTGAACCGCCCGGATAGTGTCGGCGAACTGCCCGCTGCCCCCGTCCGCCAGGTCGTCGCGGGTGACGCTGGTAACCACCACGTGGCGCAGTTGAAGCCGGCGCGTCGCCTCAGCGACGCGCTCCGGGTCGCACGGGTCGGGAGGCCGTGGCTCGCCGCCCTCAACGGCGCAGAAACGGCAGTTGCGCGTGCACAGGCGCCCCAGGATCATGAAGGTCGCCGTGCCTTGCCGGAAGCACTCGCCGCGGTTGGGGCAGTGGGCCTCCCGGCAGACGGTGTTCAGGTTCAGCTCCACCAGCAGGTCGCGCACACGCTCGGTCTGCTCGGGGGCGGGCAGGCGCTTCTTCAACCATGGCGGGAACTTGTGTCGAGTCTTCATCCGGCCGCCACCTCCCCCCGGAAGCTGGTCGACACCCGCATGCCGAAGGCTTCACAGAACATCTCCGTCGCTCGCGCGGCCACGTCTTCCAACGGCGGCGCGGCCCCGAGTTCCTGCTCGAGCGACGTCATGCGCACGTCGGTCAGCCCGCACGGCACAATGAGCCGGAAGTAGTCGAGGTCAACGTCCACGTTCAGCGCAACGCCGTGGTAGGTCACCCAACGGCGCACGGCGATGCCGATGGAGGCAATCTTGCGGTCCTCCACCCAGACGCCGGTGTGGGGGGAATCGGCATGGGCAGGCACCGCGTAACTCCGACAAAGCCGGACCAGCCACGCCTCCAGGTCCCGCAGGTAGCGGTGCAGGTCTCGTCCGCGGGACCTCAGGTCGATGATGGGGTAAGCCACGAGCTGACCCGGGCCGTGGAAGGTCACCTCTCCGCCGCGGTTGGTCTCCACCACAGTTACGCCGCGCTCGTCCAGTCGGCCGTCGTCCGCCAGCACGTCGCGCACCCCACCAGAACGCCCGACCGTTATCGTCGGTGGGTGCTCGACCAGCATCAGGTAGTTGCGCGCACCGGCCGAAGCAATGCAGTCGTCCCGCAGCCGGATTTGCTCATCGAACGCCTCCCCATATGGGGTTCTGCTCGGTCCGGTTACGGTCAACTGCCGGGCTGTTTCATGCGTCTCGGTCACGTGGCCCTTCCTCAACCCCTCCAGTTGATGGGCATGTCGATGACGCCTTCGGCGACCTCTTTGAGGGCCTCGGCCAAGGTCGGATGAGCGTGGATTGTCTCGGCCATCTCCGCCGCCGTGCATTCGAGCTGCATGGCCAGCGTGGCCTCGCCGAGCAGTGTACTGGCCTCGGGCCCCGCCATGTGGACGCCGAGGACCTGCCCGGTCTCGGCATCGCATATCATCTTCACCAGCCCGTCCGTCTCGTCGATGATGTGGGCCTTGCCCAGCGCGCGGAAGGGGAACTTTTTGACCACGACTTCGCCGGCCTCCTCGCGGGCTTCCTCCTCGCTGAGCCCGACCACCGCGATCTCCGGATGCACGAAGACGCAGGCCGGCGCCACCCGGTAATCCATCTCGGCGGAGATTTCACCGGTCGCGTGGGCGGCAGCCACCAGTCCTTCCTGGCTGCCCACGTGGGCCAGCATCAGGCGACCGTTGACGTCGCCTATGCCGTAGATGTGCGGCTGGGAGGTCTGCATGTGCTCGTTGACGGCTATCGCCCCGTTCTCCTCTGTTTCGATGGCCACCCTCTCGACACCGACGTCGCCGCAGTCCGGCCGGCGGCCGACGCAGACCAGCATCTGCTCGGCCTCCACCTCGGTGCCGTCCGACAGTTCGCCCTTGACGCCGGAATCTCCAGTGTCCACCTCGTCCAGCGTGACGCCTGTATGGAGTGTTACGTTGCGCTTCTTCAGGAACTTCGTGACCTCCCGGGCGCAATCCGCGTCCATGGCCGGCAGCAGGCGGTCCAGTGCCTCCACGATGGTGACCTCCACGCCGCAGGCCGTGTAGATGCTGGCGAACTCCAGCCCGATGTAGCCCCCGCCGATGATGATCACCGATCCGGGCAGTTCGTCCGCGGTCACGGCGTCGGAGCTGTCGATGATGCGCTCGTGGTCGAACGGTACGTCGGGCAGTTCCACGGGGCGCGAGCCGGTGGCGATCATGATCTTATCGGCCGTCAGCTTGTCGACGCCGGCCTCGGAGGCGATCTCGAGAGTATGGGGGTCGGCGAAGGATGCCTCGCCCTCGATCAGCTCCACCTCATTGCCGTTCAGCAGGGCGCCGATGCCGTTGCGGAGCGTCTCCAGTATACCGTCGCGGCGCTCGGCCACGTGGGGCCAGTTGACCGAGACTTCCGACACGTCCAGCCCGAACTCCTCGGCTTTCTCGAGGTGCAGCGCGACGCTTGCGGTGTGCCACAGGACCTTCGTGGGGATGCAGCCCACGTTGGTGCAGACGCCTCCCAGGCGGCCTTTCTCGATGACGCAGGCACTGGCGCCGAGCTGGGCCGCGCGAATGGCCGCGACGTACCCCGCCGGACCCGATCCGATAACCGCCACGTCGAAGTCGTAATCTGTGCTCATCGTTGCCCTGTCT
The DNA here is from genome assembly GCA_046483385.1 of Candidatus Brocadiia bacterium. GTDB lineage: Bacteria > Planctomycetota > Brocadiia > SM23-32 > SM23-32 > B1Sed10-231. Next base: position 12,061 of record JAWODG010000185.1, read on the forward strand.
CGCTGAGTTACGTGGATTGGGACGGCCCCCGTCGCCAGTTCATTGTAGCGCAACCGCATATCGTCCGAAAGCCCACCGCTCCGGCGGGCCTCCGTGCTCAGGGACGCCAGAAGACTTCGCTGACCGAACGGTTGTAGTGGATGCGGTTGATGGTGCGGGCAAGGGGGTCGGAGAGGCACCTGACCGTCACGAACGGCAGGCTCTGGAAGTCTTCGGTCTGGGGGATGCTGTTGGTGACTATGACCTCCCGAAGGCCATAGTCGGCATGCAGCTCTTCCAGCCGGTCGCGCGCCTGTCCGACGCAAAGGTTGTGTGAAACGCCGACGAGCACCTCCTCGATGCCGGTGTTCTCCACCAGTTGAGTCACGACCGCGTGGACGGTGCCGCCACCGCTGATCATGTCGTCCAGCACGATGGCTATGCGCTTGCCCTCGAACTCGCCGATGATGTCGGTGATCTCCGCCCTTTCGGGCTCGGGGCGGAACTTGGAGGCGATCGCGCAGTTCAGGTCGAGCGCACGGCCGAAGTGCGTTACGAACTTGGACGCCCCCACGTCGGGCGCGACCGCGATGACGTCCTCCCGCCCTTCATACTCCGCGAAGGTCTCGATGAAGAGCGTCAACGTCTCCAGCATGTTGGTCGGCCGGCCCGCGTAGAAGCCGCGAATCTGTCCGGAGTGCGGGTCCCACGATATCAGGCGGTCGATCCCGGCCTCGACGCTGAGGTCGGCCATCAACTTCGCGGTCGTCGGCTCCCGCATGAACTTGGTCGGCTTGTCCTGCCGGGAGTAGGCCAGGTATGGAAGCACGCCGGTCACGTGGTTGGCCCCGTGCTCGCGGAACGTGCGGGCGGCGATGAGAAACGCCATGTAGTTCTGGTCGATGGTGCGCTCGGAGGTGGGGTCGAAGAGGGCCTGTATGAGGAACACGTCGTAACCGCCCACGTGCTCCTCCAGACGCACGCACGTTTCCGAATCGGAGAAGCGGTAGTCGATGTCCTCCAGGTGGAGCACGTCATTGCGCCCGCCGGCCTCCGCCAGCAACTCGCGATAGCGATCAACCACCTTGCGGGTCAGATAGCTGCCCGAACAGCAGCCGGCGATCAGCAGCCGACCCCGGGGGCTCACCATGCGCAGGGCCTGCTGGTGCGCAAATATCTCCGGCGTGAAGAAGGCCTTCCTCTGCGCGGCGGATTTCTCAGACATAACTGTTGGAGCTCTCTCGAGGCATTACGCGCATTGGGGATCTCTCACAAGCCCGGATTGTAGCACACGCGCAGTGGCTCGGAAAGCCGACGCAGGACGCCGGCAGGAGCGCCAGGCGCCCTCACAGGCGCCGCACCTCAAGCTCCCGCAGTCCGTCCTCGACGACGGCCCACGCGTAGCCGCCGTGCCGCAGCGGCCCCGGGTTGATCAGCTTCGTTGGGCCGATGGCGTCCGTGCCGTCGGCCTCGTGGATGTGGCCGCTGAAACAGACCAGGGGCTCGTGCTCCTCGATGAACGTCCGCACCGACCGGCTGCCGACGTGCCGGCCGCCGCGCACCCGGTCGAGGGCTGTGTCCGCCGCCGGCTGGTGGCTGACCACCACCCACGGCAGGGAATCGTCGGCCCCCCTTGCGGCCTGCTGCAGGAAGGCGGCCAATTCGTCTTCGTCGTATTCGCTGGGAGTGCCGGCGGGAGCGGGCAGCGAGCCGCCCAGTCCCAGAAGGACCACGCCGTCACGCTCAACGCTCCGCGCGTGCAGGCTGATGCCCTCCTCGGACAGGTAGTCGGCCACGTCGGGCCTGTCGCAGTTGCCGTGGACGGCCAGCACGCTGTCGTTGTGCTCGCGCAGGGCGTTCAGGACCCGCGCCGCGTCGCGCCGGCCGCCGAAGTTGGTCAGGTCCCCGGTCAGCAGCACGACGTCCGCCGCGGCCAGCACGTCTCCCGCCTCGTCGATGCCCGAGGTGTTACCGTGCAGGTCCGTCATGGCAACGATCTTCATGTGCGTCATCCCGGCAGAAGTTCACCTGTCTCCGCATCCCACAGTGTGGTCGACCGCGGCGGCAGGACGCACTCGGCGGTGTCTCCATTCCGCAGGCGCAGCGTCCGCGGACCGCCCTTCAGCGTGTGGATGCAGAGCAGTCCCCATCCCGCGTGCACAACGTCTCCCGAGTCGACGTAGATGTGTGCGCCGGCCTGCCGGAAGATCTCCCGCATCAGGTCGGGCCCGCGCAGCGGCAGGCTGCAGTACCACACCGTGCTGTCGGCCAGTTCCTTTCTGGCCAGCCCGATGTGACCGCCGGGCTGAAGCTCCCCCAGCGGCTCTGCCATGCCGTCCCGCACGGCAAAGAGAGGCGCCACAGGCCGCCCCGGCCCGAAGCCCGTCTCGGGCAGCTCCTCCGCATCGACCATGACCTCCGGCGAACCGGTAACCTTCACCTTCTCCAGTTCGACGGCGGTGACCTCCGAGACCCACGCCGGTTCCAGCCGCACACCGTCCGTGTAGCCGGGCGCGTGCATCCAGATCAGGTGCCGCCCGCCGCCCGCCACGCGCTCCCGGATGAAACTCCGCTGTTCCTCGCTCAACATCCACGCCGCCCCGAAGACGACCGCCCTGTAGCGATCCCAGTCCACCTCTTCCAGGTCGCCCAGGTGGACGGTGTCTATGGCCACTCCCGCGTGACAGGCATCCGCCGACATCCGGTCGATGACGGCCGTGGACAGCGTGTCGGTCTCGGGGCGGTCGCCCAGATAGCAGAAGCAGCGGGTGTCGTAGACGAGCAAAACGTCCGCCGGTGATTCGTAGGTCTCGGACAGCCGCTCGGCGAACACGTTCCTCAGCGCGCCGACGTTCTCCAGCAGCTCGGGGTGGTCCCACCAGCCGCGCCCCCGACTTGCGCCGAAGTCGTAGTACCACAGCCCTCCGCCCCGCAGCAGCGGCTCGACCACGTTGCGCCGCATGACGGCCACGGCCCGCTCCCGCCCATCCGGCTCATCCAGTTCGCCGTCCAGTTCGGGGTCCCGGTCCATCTCGTCAAGCCACAGCTTACCGTGCATGACGCAGGACTCGACCAGACCGCGGGACTGGCCCGTGCCGCCCGGGTCGCGGGCGAAGTTCATGTAGGACTGCGGCGCGCTCAGGTAGTCCACCCAGGGCGAGCGCAGGATGCGCTGAAGCTCCAGGTGCCCGCCCACGGGCAGCCGGTTGAACATGGTCAGGTAGTAGCCGTAGAACGTCCCCGTGACCAGCGGCCGCGGCCAGCTCTCCCTCGCGATGCGACAGAAGTGGACTACGGCGTCGGCCGCCGTCTCTTGCTGGCACAGGTAGTAGTCGATGACGCGCCGCTCCCTCCGCGGGTCCCGGAAGAAGCCGTCCGCGGTTTTCCGCCGCTCCGCCAGACCCGGCACCTGCGCGTTGGAGAGGGAGGCGCTCGGATCCCCCCATACCTCCTGAAGGACATCGTCACGTCCGTAACGCTGCCGCAGCCAGCGGCGGAACTCCGCCGTCATGGCCGGGCCGGTGTCGGGGTCGTGCTCGATGAAAGCCCAGTAGTGCCACTCGCCATAGACACCGCATGCTATCTGCAGGCCCGCCAGCACGTTGCCCTCGGGGGTATCGGCCAGCAGCCGGCAGAACTCGGACAGCTTCTCCCCCGCCTCCCGCCGCCACAGCCGTGAAGCCAGGCTAACGCGAGGGCGGGGCTCGAGGTCACCGTCCATGATGTGACGTCGGTCGGGCGCCTCCTCCTGCACCTCGCAGTCGGCATACCGCACTAACTCGTCGGGATGTGCCTCGTTCCACCACGGCGGGGTGTTGACGTGGAACCGGAGGAAGACCGCCGCGTCGGGAATCGCCTCCAGCACGCCCCGTATCTGCCGACGGGCCGGCTCGATGTCAAATTCATCCTCGGATGTCCAGAGGTGTTCGAGGAACAGGTCCACCTGCACGAGCCGGACGCCTTGCCCGGCGAAGTTGCGCAGGTTGCGCTGAGCCTCTTCGTGCCAGCTCCAGCAGGCGGGTTCCTGATGGGTCAGCGAATACAGCACGGGCAGGACGGCCTCGCCGTCTATCAGCAGCGTCGGCCGACCCCACCGCAACCTGACCTCGGCGGACAGTGGCTCCCGCTCGCCTGCGTTCATGTGGGCATCCTCCGACGTGAGGATATCGCAATGGCCGTCAGTCGCCCACCAGCCGGCCGCCGTCCGTATTCTCCAGCCAGTCGGCGGCCTCGTCCCGACCGGTCTCGCGCAGCCGCTTCGCGTACTGCTCAACGCTGTTGCGCGTGTGGTAGGGGCCTCCCTGGGACATAACGGTCCACATGGGGTCGGTGGTGCTGGTGGAGGTGGCCATCATGTCGGCATGCCACCGCTCCAGCATCGCCAGCCCTTCGTTGACGACCTCGGGGCGCTCCTCGACCAGGTTGCGCTGCTCGTGCGGGTCCACCTCGACGTTGTAGAGCATGAAGGGCTCGAAGTCCTTCATCCCGCTGTGGTAGGTCCGCAGCAGGATCCACGGTCCCCAGCGCACGCTACGCTGGCAACTCCACGCGTTGTTGCCCAGCACCAGGCAGTCGCGTCCTGTCTCCTCTCCCCGCAGGGCGCCCGCGAAGCTTTCCCCGTCCCAGCGGGCGGGGCATTCCCCGTCCACCAGCTCCATCAGGGTGGGCGGCAGGTCGTAGTTGTAGTGCAGTCCCTCGTCCACCTGCCCGCCGTCCATGCCGGGCCAGCGGATGATCATGGGCACGCGGCTGGTGATGTAATCCGCGGTGTGGTGGTCGCCGTAGATGTTCAGCTCGCCCTGGTTCTCCCCGTGGTCGGAGCTGATGATGATGGCGGTGTCCTCCAGCACGCCCTTCGCCTCCAGCGCATCCAGCACCTTGCCCAGGTAGTCGTCGGCGTAAAGGATGCCGGTGTCGTAGCCGTTGATCCACTTGCGGTAGTCGTCCAGGTTACGGATCTGGGCGGGCACGCGGAGGCCCTCCTCGCCGGCGGTCAGGTTCCGCAGGTCCTGCGCGCTGTGCGGGCCGAAGCTCTCGAAGTCCTGCTGGATCTTCTCATCGGTGATCCAGTCCTCGATCGGCTCGTCCTCGAAGGGGAACCCGAACTCCTCCGGCGTGCGGTAGGTGGTGTGCGGGTCCCAGACGTTGATGTGGAGGAACCAGTCGTCCTGCTGGCCGTTGCGCTCGATCCAGTCGAGCGCGGCCGGGACGACCTCGTCCGCCCTCTCGCCGCCGCCCTTGCCGGTGTTGACCATCTCGCGCCAGCCGAAGTAGAACCACCACGCCGAGTGGCGCTCAGCGAACGGGCTGTAGCTGACCGGATAGAATCCCGCGCCGCGCATGGCCATCGGCCAGGAATGCCACTCCTGCTGCAGGCGGAACGAGCGGTCCTCCCCCACGATGTAGGGGTCTGCGGCAATGCCGCCGTGGTCCACCACTCCGGTGTGGATGCCAGGCCGGCCCAGAAAGAGCGCCGCCCGCGACGGCAGACAGGGCGCGTCGCTGGCATAGTAGTTGGTGAACATCGTGCCCTCACGCGCCACCCGGTCGATGTTGGGCGAAGTGTTGCGATGATAGCCGTAGCAACCCAGGTGGTCCGGCCGCAGCGTATCAATGTCGTAGTACAGCACCCGCATGATGGAACTCCTTCAGCAGCAAGGAATGAACATCCAGTCTGTGAGGGCGGCATTGTAGGAGCGGGCCGCAGAGGTGTCAACGCGCCACCGCGAACGGCAAACCATGGCGACACGACGAACACGACATCACGCCCGGCGCAAACCAAGATGCTTTAGAGGTCGGATACCCCACACGGGCTGCAGTCTCCAGCGACAACGCCCGAAAGGTAACCAGCGCGCGGGGTGCAGACTATCGGCCCAGACCTTCATCCGATGTCGGTGAGGCGGATAAAGGGCACAGGACAACCGTGCGCACAAAGACTCGGCCACGGACCCACGCGCTTCGAGCGTGAACTGCGGGGCCTCGTTCGAGGGAAACGTCGCCGGGGGCCCTTTACTCCTCTTCGACCTGCTCCTGGAGCGTCTCCTCGTCGATGTCGGAGCCGCGCAGAGACGCCTCGACGCCGCCCTCGGCATCGCCGCCGACCGCGCCGACCTCGATGTCCAGGTCCTCGCGGTTCTCGATCTTCGCCAGCATGCCGTCCCGTATCCACACGATCCGGTCCGAGGCGCTGAGCATCTTGATGTCGTGCGTGGCGGTGATGATGGTGACGTTGTTCTTCTTGTTCATCTCATCCAGAAGCTGGATGATCTCCTTACCGGTGGCCAGGTCGAGGTTACCGGTCGGCTCATCGGCCAGGATGATGCTCGGGCTGTTGGCCATGGCGCGGGCGATGGCGACACGTTGCTGCTGGCCGCCGCTCAGCTCGAAGGGTTTATGGTCGTAGCGCTCCGCCAGGCCGACCTGGTCCAGCAGGTCCATGCCCTTGTCGCGCGCCTCGTCGGTGGTCAGGCCGGCGAACGTCATCGGCAGGGTGACGTTCTCCAGCGCGGACATGACCGGGATGAGGTTGAACGTCTGGAAGATGTAGCCCACCTTGCGGCAGCGGAGCCAGGCCAGCTCGTAGGCGTCGAGCTGGGCCACGTCCACCTCGTCGATGTAGACCTGTCCGTCGGTCGGCTTGTCCAGGGCCCCGATCATGTTGAACAGCGTGGTCTTGCCGCTGCCGCTGGGGCCCATGATGCTGATGTATTCCCCGGTGTATATCTCCAGGGAGATGCCTTTGAGGGCGTGGACTTCGACATCGCCCATCTTGTAAACCCGCCGTACGTTCTTGGTGCGCACGACGACGGGTTCTTCTTCCATCTGCCGGCTCTCAACGGCGCTTGTTGCTGTCTCAGACAATTCCAACTCTCCTCGCTGGCATCAGGCTTCGACTCTCATAGCTTCAACCGGTTCCATGCGGGCCGCCCGCATGGCCGGATAGATGGCGGCGACGATAGTAAGGGCCACACCGGTGACGAGGGCCACGCCCATCCACCCGAGAAGGGCCGTCCCGGGGAAGAAATGCGTGGCCAGCCAGTAACTCTCGCCCGTCTCGGGATCAATCGCGTGAAACGCAAACAACGAACGCAGGAACGCCAGAAGGAACCCGATAAGGGCCCCCAGCACCGACCCCACTATCCCCTGCAGTGACGACTCGATAAGGAAGAGCTTCACGATGAACTTGTCCAGCGCCCCGAGGCACTTCATCGTCCCGATCTCCCGGAACCGCTCGGTCACGCTCATCAGCATCGCGTTGGTGATGCCCACCACGCAAACCATCAGGCTCAACCCCACCAGCCAGATCCCGCGCACGTCCGCCTCTTGTCCAGAAAACTGCTCCGGCAGCGCGTAGGCGACTAGGCGGACCATCAGGCTGCCCCGCTGGTCACCCGCGCCCTCGGTGCCAAGAAGGCGGGCGCGCAAAAACCACGACACGTGATTGCCGTCGGCCACCGAATCGCCGGTCACCGGATACCAGACCACCATCCCGTCGCCGATGCCCTGTCCCCAGACGACGGTGCGGTCCCCGGACACAGCCAGCGATTCGGCCTCGGGCCTCCCGCCGGCGGACAGAATCGTCGTCTCCGGCATGTTGTCCCATGGCGCGCCGATGTGGATCGGTTCCGACACCTCACCCGCCCCAACCGTGAAGGTCTCAGCGCCGGGTTCGGCCGGCAACAGTTGCGCCAGGGGCGTTCCGCTGACCTGTTCCGGCAGGCCCGTGGTGCCGTAGATCGCGAACAGACCGCCTTCATCCACGAAGTCCAGGACTGCCTCCACGACATCCTCGCGTTGCAGCGCCCTGGAAACGCCGACCGATATCAACGCGTCCGGGGGCGTGCCCTCGCGCCCGGTGGCCAGTCCGACGATGGCATCAGGGCCCGGCGGCACCTTCTGGGCGCGGAATATGTTCATCCCGTCCAATGAGTTGCGGATGCTTTCGGCCGGTGTGATCTCGCCGCTGACCGGCGGCACATCGCCCTCCAGCACCACGCACTCGACGGCCACCCCGCCGCCCGCCAGGGCCTGCGCTTCCAGCACGCCCTGGGCCAGCGGATACAACTCGTGGGTCGGCTCCACCTGGCGCAACTCGGACGTGAAAGCGCCCGAGGTCCAGACGGAACTGAGGAACGCGATCGCCAGCACGATGCCGCTCATGGTGATCAACGAGCGCCACAGGCGTATGCGAATGCCCCCCCATGCGATCTCGAAGGCCTTGCTCAGCGGCAGCACGATCTGCCGTCCAATCCTCTCTTTTCCCGGCGTCTGCATGGTGCCAGCGTCTGCCACGTGAACCTCCGCGATATGCCAGCTTCGGGCTCGGGCGCCGTCGCTCAGGCGCCCTTCTCCTCCACGACGAGGCCGATTATCGACTTCTCCGCAAGGGTGCGCAGGAACTTCCGCATCGAAAGCTCCGCCTCCCGCTGGTTCAGTTTAAACCTTTTCCGAAACTTATCAACTATCTCGCGCACCGTGTGACGGCCATCGCAAAGTTCTATTACGAAAGTGCCCAACTCGTCAAGCGTAAGCTGCCTGTACGGGCTCAGTTTGAACACCCGCGCCACCAGACGCGACATGGCCGTGTCCCGCCGGGGTATCTGCAAGACTGCGTTGTCGTCCTCGTCCTTCTCCACCTTCACAAGGCTGTTCACCACCGGGCGCGCCGACAGCGACTGCTCCCGGCTCAGGGGCGGCCGGTCGCTCTTCTTCTTGCCGAACAGTCCGAAAAACGCCATGTCCTCAATCGCCCGTGCAACAGACAAAACTCGCCAGAGCGTCCGAGAAAACGTCCTCGTACCGCTCCAGCCCCTCGAACGCGCATATCATCAACCTGTTGGTCTCCTCGCAGTGCCAGCAGCCGGCGCGCAGTTGCCTGCGCCGCCCGACCAGGCCCAGCGGGTTGCTCAGCAGCTTGCCCCGGCCCGCCACCAGCAGACCTTCGTGGCCCTCCAGCCGCTCCTCTTCAATCTCGGAGCGGTATTTCTTCAGCCGTCCGGAGTAGAAATCCTCGAACCACTCACGCAGGCTCTTGCCCGCTAGCACGACCTCGGCCAGGCTCATCCTCACGAACTCCAGCCTCCGCCTTTTATCCTTGAAGACCATGCGGATGCAGCCGGCCTTTAGGCTGGAACTCTTCAGCGGCAGGTCCGCCGGGGCCCGAAACTCCACGTCGAAAAAACGCCACAGGTCGGCCCCGTCCTCCGGGTGGTCCTGCAGGGAGGCGAACACGGTGCGGGCCAGGTTGTTCATCGACTCGTCCCGGTCGCCCAGCACCTGCACGTGGACCAGCCGGTCGCACTCGTTGCAGATGCTCAGCATGGCCAGCCCGCGCTGCCGCGCGTCCCAGCGGTAACACTCGACCTCCTTGCCCACGGGTGAAGCCAGTCCGATGCCCCGCCGGACGGAGACCTCGATTCCGTCCTTGCGCAGGCGCTTCTCAAGTTTCTGGACGTAGGTATCGACGGTGCGGGCGGGCGATGAAGGGTTGCGCGGGCGTTCCCAGCGCACTTCCAGGCGGTCCCGCTCCTCGTCCGCCAGCCGGACGTAGCCGGAACTGCGGTCGCCGCGGGTGAAAACAAGCTCCCATCCGACGGGAATGGTGAGGGAAATACCCTGCCAACCGAAGGTGTCGTAGGCTCGCCGTTCTGCTGCGGAGCCGTCGGGGCCCATATCCTCAGCCCATCAGTTCGATAACGGCCTCGTCTTCGCTCTCACAGATGTCGAACATCTTGTCGAAGCGCATGATCTCGAATATCTCGTAGATGCCCTCTTCGATGTTGCAGAGTTTCAGTTGACCGCCGGCCGCCTGAATCTTCTTCAGCAGGCTCACCAGCTTGCCCATGACCGCGCTGCTCATGTAGCTGACGTTCTCGAAGTTCAGCACGAGCTTGTCCAGGTTGTGCTCGTCCAGCAGCGAGTCGAACTCCTCCCCGAGCTCCTGCACGTTCGACTGGTCCAGAATGCGCGAGGTGGCGAAGCGCACGACGGCCACGTCGTTCTGCTTGACCACCCTGAGCAGGGAGTCCTTCTTGGTCTCGACCTCGTCCACGGCGACGACCTGCTGCTCGCTGCCGTCGGTGCCCTTGGCGTCCTGGCTTCTCTGCAGCCGGATCACCGCGCCGCACTTCGGGCAGCGGCCCTTGCGCCCGATATACTCGCTGTCGGTGACCAGCTTCTTCCCGCATTTCTGACACTTGATGACGATCTGGTCTGCCATTTGCCTCTGTCTCCCGCAGAACTCGAGCGCATCCTTCCCCGCGGCTATTCTACATACTTCCCGATGATGGCGTCCAGTCTCTTCCGCGTCTCGGCCGGCATCTGGTCCGGCTGCGTCACCAGAGACCTCGCCAGCGCGCTCCCGCACTCGCAGGACCGGGCCTTCGGAAGCACGGACATCAACTCGGTCAGAATCCGCTGCGCCGTCTGGACGTTCTTCTTCAGGTTCTCCAGCACCATCTCGCCGGAGACCGCTTCTTCCGCTTCATGCCAGCAGTCGTAGTCCGTCACCAATGCACACGTAGCGTAGCATATTTCGCCCTCTCGGGCAAGCTTGGCTTCCGGCACGTTCGTCATGCCTATCACGTCGACGCCCCACGAGCGATACAGCTCCGACTCCGCCCGCGTGGAGAACGTCGGCCCCTCGATGCATATGTAGGTCCCCTCCGGCCAGACCGTGGCCCCGGCCGCCTCGGCCGCTTGCCGCAGGGCGGCCCGCAGCTCCCCGCACACCGGGTCCGCCAGCGAGACGTGCGCCACCACCCCGTCGCCGAAGAAGGTCTCCACCCGGCTGCGCGTCCGGTCGATGAACTGGTCGGGCAGCACGATGTGCAGCGGCTCGATGTTTTCCTTCATGCTGCCCACGGCGGACACCGAGACGATGCGATCCACTCCCAACTTCTTGAAACCGTAGATGTTGGCGCGGAAGTTCAGCTCGCTCGGCAGAATGCCGTGCTGCCGCCCGTGCCGCGGCAGGAAGACCACCCGCCGGCCCGCAAGCTCGCCGATGACGTATTTGTCCGAGGGGTCCCCGAACGGCGTCTCGACCGACACCTCGTCCATAACGTTCAGGCCGGGCATGCTGTAGAGACCGCTTCCGCCGATGACGCCCGTAGCGTTGTCGTCAGTCATGCTAAACACCTCGCAGAAGAACGCACCGAAGCTGACAGGGGCATTGTAGCGGGTCGCACAAGCCAGTCAAGGCCAAGAAACCATCCCAAGACCCCGACCTGCTGCGGCCGCCTGCGAAGTTCGCCGGACTGCGAACGAAGAAGGCTTGCCCGCCCAACAGCAATCCGCAGATTGCGCAGATTACACAGATGACGTACGGGGGAGAGACATGCTCACTTGCCCTCGTGCTCTCACTCGTGCTCCTGCTCGTGCTCGCCGCCGGCCGTTCTGCCGTCCATTCAGCATTCATGATTCCTGATTCATGATTCGCGGCGAAGCCGCCCCGCCGAGAGGCAGTTGATAGTCGCTGGTTGATAGTTGATAGACACAACGCGCTGAAGGCGCAGATCGTCCCCTGGGCTCCGTAGCCTCGCGCGGAGGAGGCTCGTCCCCTGGGCTCCGTAGTTCGCCGGACGGCGAACGAAGGAGGCTCGGCCTTCCAACAGCAATCCGCAGATTGCGCAGATTACGCAGATCACGCCATGGCTCGCCATTAGCGCCGCAGTCGCCATCATTTGTCATTTGTAATTTGTCATTCGGCATTCGCGGCAAAGCCGCGCCGCCGTCCGCCGTTGCCGTTGAATTCATAATTCTGGATTCCTGATTCCTGATTCCCGCCGAAGCCTGACTATCAGCGCCGCAGGCGCCATCATTTGTCATTTGTAATTTGTCATTCGGCATTCGCGGCAAAGCCGCGCCCCCGTCCGCCGTTGCCGTTGAATTCATGATTCTGGATTCCTGATTCATGATTCGCGGCGCCGCCTGACTGTTAGCGCCGCAGGCGCCATCATTTGTCATCTGCAATTTGTCATTCGGCATTCGCGGCAAAGCCGCGCCCCCGTCCACCGTCGCCGTTGAATTCATGATTCTGGATTCCTGATTCATAGTTCGCGGCAAAGCCGCGCAACCAGAGCAACGATCAACTGCCCCGTCGCAACGACGAAAACCCTTGCATATCGCGTCGCCCCATGCTACAGTTGCCATTCTGGACAGGACAGGGCTCGGTGAAGCCAGAGGGCCGGGCGGTGGACACATTGGAGGACCCCGCGTGCAAGAATAAGACGTGAATTGCTGAGGTAATGTAATGCTGTACTTTGCCTACGGTTCGAACATGGACGCGGACCAGATGAAATGCCGGTGCCCCTCTGCGGAGTTCAAGTGCAGGGCCAAACTGCCTGACCACCGGTTAGCGTTCACCCGAAAGTCGAGCAATCGGGGATGCGGCGTGGCGGACGTTGTCCCTGACGAAGACAAGGACGTCTGGGGCGTTGTGTATGACATGGACGAGCAAGATGTCGCCTGCCTGGACCGTTGCGAGGGCTACCGCCCACGCCGACCAAAGCAATGTAACGCCTACGTGCGAGAGGAGTGCACGGTCATTGAGGAAGGCGACCCAGAGCGTCCGTCGAAAGTCTGGACTTACTTCGCCAATCCCCTGCCCGACCCGCCGCCTCCGAGCGACGAATACATGCAGACCATCATCAGGGGCGCCAGGCATTGGGGGCTTCCCAAGGGGTATGTACAGAAACTCGAAGGAATCGACACGATCAGTTGAAATGTTGGCTTCATGCTTTGTCCCACGCGTCTGTAGCCTCGCCCAACAAAGACACAGGCGGAGGCCGCCCATGGCGCCAAATGGAGACCGTCCGTTGCGCTGCCCCCATTCCCCTACTGAGAGGGCATGGCACCGATGAGTTCTGGATATCCCTGCGGTCAGCCACCTCTATATCCAAGAGGCGCAGCGCAGCAAGAGTTGTTGTTTGAAGACCAGCCGGAACCGGAGCCAGGCGAGTTGGACAAGCTCTATGCCGGCGTGCGCGCCTACCGAAGCACCGACGAATATCGTGCGCTCCTGGAGTTCATACGTGAGTTGCCCGAGTATGCCCCCTACAACTGCTTCCTCCTCTACGTCCAGAACCCTGGGGCCTGCTACGTAGCCACCGCCGGCCAGTGGCGCAAGCGGTTCAACAGGAACATCAGAGACGGCGCCCGGCCGCTTGTCATCCTCAGACCCTTCGGGCCGGTGGAGTTCGTGTTTGACGTGGAAGACACCGTAGGTGAACCTCTGGATGACAGTATACTCAGGCCTTTCCGGGCCCGTGGTCCGCTATCCCCCGAGGTGTGGGACATGACGATCCGTAACTGCGCCCGTGAGCTCATCGCCATCACAGAAACCGACGCGCATCAAGGCAGAGCGGGTCAGATCGGTCCTGCGCGGGATGGGGACACCGTGAAGATACGCACGCGCGACCCACAGACCCGGGAACCGGTCACGGTTGAACGCCGCGCCTGTTGGCGGATGCTTCTGAATAGGAAACACGAGACACCGACCCGGTATGCCACGGTCGCCCACGAACTCGGGCACCTCTACTGCGGGCATCTGGGCACACCGGACGAGAAATGGCTGCCTCGGCGGAGCCGGCTCTCGCCGGCTGCGGAGGAATTCGAGGCCGAATCGGTGGCCTACCTCGTCTGCAGTCGTGCCGGCATCAACAATCCGTCGGAACGATACCTTTTCAACTACTTCGCCTGTCACAGGGAGATCCCACAGATCAGCGTGGAGACGGTGTTGAAAGCAGCGGGCACCGTCGAGAAACTCGGACGCCACCTCCTCCAGATTCGGAAACTGAAGGTTCAGAACGAAGAGACGTCATGATTCCGAAGGAATGCACGAGGCAAACTGAGGTGGCTTCCCGCTTCGTGAGGTTTCCCCGCGCTCGGCACGGGAAAAGTCGGTTCCGCCGCCCATCGATGTTGTAACCTGAAGTGGGCGCTTTGGAGTCCCGCCCATTGCTGTATCGTCCCGCTGTGCCTGCTCCTAACGACCCCATATGGCAAACGCTGCCCCGGGAGTTGAATCGAAACGCGCCGCGGGCAAACGGACGCCAGCGGCGGGCACGACAGCCATCTTGGTGCCCTTGCGCGGCTTGATCGGGCGGTGGGACGCCCCGAGGGCTCCGGGCGGGCGTGCCGCACGGCGCGCCCTGCCGGGCGCTGCCCGACAGCTTAGTCGCCGCTTTGGGCGGTTGTGATGCCGAGGACCACCGGCAGGCCGGCGCGTTCCCCTTCCGGACCGAGCGCGACGTCTATGCTCTCTATCGGCACGTCCGGCCGGGGGTTGACCCACTGCATGTGGTAGATGACGGCCGACGGGCCTTCCGGCGCCTCCGCCGGTGCGCTCCACGCAACGCGGGCCTTCGGCAGCTCGGGCGGCTTCGGCTGAAGCCAGTCCGCCACCTGCACGCCCGGGCGGACGCTGACCGCCGTCTCTTGCCCGTCGGCGTAGTGGACAACGTAGCGGAACGCCTCGGGGGCTCGGTCGGCCTCCTCGCCATCCTGCCGGGCCAGCAGCGTGTGCAGGAAGAACAGCGCGTCGGCGCGCCGCCCCACCGGAATGCCGCCCACGCTCTCCGGCCCGCGGAACAGGCCGTATTCGCCGACCGCCACCGCGCTGGGCAGCGGGGAGGTTTCGAAGTCCCGTATGTGGTAAGCGATGCCGTCGAGCCGCTGCCGTCCGAGCGGCAGTGCGGAGAGGTCCCGCTCGGCGATCGGCCAGCCCTCGTCGCTGTCGAGGTAGAGGTTGCACAGGTGGCCGATGTTGACCGGGCGGAAGGACAGGCCCTCTGAGGGCCGCACCATGGCCCGGCTGCCGAACGGGCTGTGCAGGTTGCCCAGGACGGCCCGGAGGATGGCGCCCTTCTTCTCGGCGTTGACCGGGTTCACCTCCGTCTCGGGGAGGTTGACCTGGTTGAGCACGATGCCGCCCTCGCCCTGCGGGTAGCGCACAAGGGCGCCGACGTTGAGCAGGGGCTTCACGCGGCGGTAGAACTCCTCGGGCCGGTCCACCCGGAGCCAGAGGTTATCGATGCCGACCACGTCCTGGTTGCCCGTCGGGTCCCAGTCCTCCAGCTCGAAGGTGACCTCTCGCGCCGCGCGCGGCTCGAAGTCGAAGTCCTGCCGCTCCGGCGGGCCCTCGCCGCCGTAGGGCGCCAGTTCTATGGTGACCGCGTCCTCCTGGCGCCCGTCGAATCGCAGGCTCAGTTCCCGCAGGTGGTGGTAGGAGGCGTTGGGGACGATGGACAGGCCGGTCACGCGCTCCCGGCGGGGCAGCTCGATCGTCCACTCCGTGGGCGGGTCGTCGAAGAGGTGGAGGTAGAAGATGAACTTCCAGTAGTCGCGGCTCGTCATGCCGTTGAGCATGTTCAGCGGATGATGCCCGTTGTTGAGCGGGTCCTCGTCGAAGTGTTTGAAGTACTCCGGCGAGGGCCACTCGGCGAAGGGCGCGATGTCGTTGTAGTCCACCACGTAGGAGAAGGCGTCGTCCGCCGGTATCTCGGTTTCCATGAACCGGTTGTACTTCCGGCCGGTTGTCATGGCGACATCGCGCTGGGAGAGTCCGGAGGCCAGCCGGTCCGCCGGCAGCCGCAGCGTGACGCGCTCCTGGCGGAAGGGGCGCATGATGTGCTCGACGCCGACGAGGGTATTGAAGTCCTCCAGCCCCTCGGGCGTCACGCCCCAGAGCATCAGCCAGCCTCCGGAGCGGGTGAACTCTCGGACCGCCGCGGGGTCGCTCGCCAGGCGGCCCAGGTTGCGGGGCGTAGCGTCCACGACCACGACGCGGTGCCAGCCGCTGGTGACGGCGGACAGCGGATCGTCCACGAGGTCATAGGCGAGCCCGATGCGGTCGAGCAACTCGCGCTTGCGGCCGTCCGCCGGCACCGCGGCCGCCGTGGGGTTCACCACCAGTTCGTAGTCCAGCGCGTAGTTGACCGTGTTGTCAAACAGGCGTTGGGCGACCGGGTCAGCGTCGAGTTTGGTGCCCACGGCAGCCTGGCACAGCAGCATCAGCCCCTCCTCCACGGGGCACTCCAGCAGCGCCGTGCAGGACAGGCCATCGTCGCACTGCAGCAGCGACCGCGCGCTGCGCGAGGGCTTCACGTAGACGTTGCGATACATCACGTGGTCGCCGGACCAGCAGAAGAAGTCCTTCTGCTTCAGGCCGTCGAAGACCTCGTGCGTGCTTTCCTCCATAAAGCCGATCCGGCCGACGTAATCGGTGACCTCTGCATCCGCGGGCACCGCCCCGTGCCGGAGCGGGTGTTCCTGATCGAGCAGCAGCACGCGTCTGCCGCCGGCGGCCAGCTCCCGCCAGGCGGTGGAACCGGCGTCCTCCTCATCGACGGCGTCGGCGCCGACGACGACGAGCCGCACGGACGCCGGCACCTCGTTCACTCCGTCAATCCGGGCGAAGGGGATGCCGCGCGCCCGGAGCCTCCGGGCAGCCGTGCCGGCCGGGTCGATCAGGGCGATCTCGCCCTCGGCGACGTCGGGAACGGGCGCGGCGTCGGCATCGAGCAGCGATACGTCCTTGACCTCGCGGAAAACCTCCTGACCGTCGCGGGTGCAGGTCAGCAGCAACTCACCCTCGATCCTCTCATCGGCGGCCGGCATGGCCAACTCGATGTCGAACTCTCGCGCCGCGCCCGGCTGCAGTGCGAACGTTCGCTGTCCGCCGTCCACCTCGGCTTCGTCGAAGCGCAGCGACCAGGCGACCGTAATGGGCTCGTCACGGCGGGTGTCGTTGAAGACCTTCAGCGTGCGGGGGACTCGTGCGCCCGAGCCGAACGTCCAGTTCCACTCCCGGCAGAACACGGCCACCGGGCTGAAGGAGTTGTTATGGATGTTCGGGCCGATCAGCATGTCCAGCCCGGCGATGCCGAACCAGCGGTAGCCCTCGGCCAGCATCTTGGCGAACAGCCCCCGGGCATGCTCGCATTCGGCGATGCCCGCAAAGCATATCTCGCCTCCGATTGTGGCGTACCACTGCGGATTCTTGCCGCCGCTGTAGTAGCTCTCGCCCAGGAAGATCGGCTTGTCCATGGCCATCGGCCAGGGCGTGCGGCGGGAGGTCCGGCGCGAGCGCTCGAAGACGTATGCCTCGTCCGGGTAGTGGCGCACGTGCACCTCCTCGTAGTGGCAGCCGTTGACCGGCAGGGACTGGTTTTGCAGCGCGCGGCCGCCGTCCACCATGGTCGGGCGGGTGGGGTCGAGGGACATCACGTTGTCGCTGATGCGCTGTATCTCGGGCTCGACCACGTCCAGGTTGCCCAGGTTGCGGGCATTGATGTAGGTGATCTCGTTCTCCAGGCTCCATATGAACACGGAGGGGTTGTTGCGGTAGCCCCGCACCCACGCGAGGATGGCTTCGTTGGTGTTGTCGAACAGGGCCCGGTTGGGCACCTTCACGCGCTGGCCGTCAACCTCCCTGCGCAGGGCAAGCTGGTAACTGGCGAACATGCCGTTGAAAATGGTGCCGCGGCGCACGAGTATTCCGTGCTCGTCGAAGAAGTCCACGGCCTCTCTGGTGTTGAGCCCGGCCCACCGGGCGCCCATGCCGTCGGTCAGCCGCACGGTGTTGACGTTGTTCTCCCTCAGCGCCCGCAGTCCTTCCTCCGGGGTGGCGCCGCGGGCGGGGGTGTGGTCGGCGAGGCTCGGCCACGGAACGCCGTTGAGCCGGAGCTTCGTGCCGCTCCAGTCCCATTCACGGAAGCCGAACCGTGTCTTCTTCACGTCCACCGGCCGGCCGTCCACCCGGAGGGTGGTGACCACGTTGTAGAGTTGGGGACGGTCCGGCCACCACAGTGCGGGGTCCGCCCAGTCTTCCTCGATGTTTATCTGCTTCTCGCCCCGGGCGGGGATGGTGGCTGTCACCGGCCGGAAGCTCTTCTCCACCGGGCCGCCTTGCCAGGGCTCTACTTCGTTCCGCATCTCCACATCGACGTCTTCGTCGCTCGGGTTGCGGAGCGTCAGTTCCAGCCCGAGCGACTTCTCCTCCACGGAGGGTATGACGAAGGCGTCCTCGGTGTAGGCGCGTCCGGCCGAGACCAGCAGCGGCCGGTCCACCAGCCCGGTGGCCGTCCAGAGCGCCACGGGCATATCGAACATGAAAGTTACGCCCTGGTTCTGCCGCAGGTCCTCCATGGGGACTTTGAACATGCTGCGGAGGCTGAAGTCCTCCTCCCGCGCCAGGTCCGGCGAGATGGCATAGACTGTGTCCTTGATGCCGACCCATAGCTCGTTGACCTCGCCCGGACGTATCGCGTCCGTAACGTCGCACCGCCAGAGCGCCCACGGGTCCTTCGTCCACCCGCAGCGCCGGCCGTTGACGAAGACCGTGCCGACCATGCTCAGCGCGGGGAACTCGATGTGGAACGAGCGGCCATCGTGGGATTCCGGGACGAAAACGCGGGTGCGATAGAGGTAGCGGTGGCAGTGCGTCAGTTCGGGGCGGAGGGTGTTGCGATTGCCGGGCACCTCGATGGCTGACCAGTAAAGCTGGTCGGCGGCGGGTGGCGATTCGACCGGGCCGAGGCGGTTCTCCACCGCGTCGGGGTCGTCGAATCGCGCGATCTGCCACAGGCCCTCGAGGGACAGCTTTGTGCGCCGGCCATCGGCGCCGGCTTCCGGCAGTTCGAAGACCTGCGCGGCCGCCTCTTCGTCACGTTCGGTCTGCCAGTCGGCCCCGGGCGGGTGCTGCCCGTTCGGGCGGAAGTCGCCTTTGTAGATGCAGAACGCGTCGGCCGCCCAGAGGAAACGGGGTCCGTCCGCATTCGGCTCCGGTTTGTCCAGCCGGATGTGCAGCGTATGCTTGCCGGGGGTCAGGTCGGCGTGGCCCATCCTCGTCCAGACAAGAGTGTTCCACCGCATCATCTCGACGTGGCCGAGGGTCGGGGTGTTGTCGTTGCGCGTGGTGGTCCAGTCGCCATCGTCGATGCGCCAGTGGAAGGGATACCAGAGGTAGTCGTATCCCAGGCGGCCCCAGACTTCGTAACTGCCCGATTCCGGCACCTCAAACTCATAGCTCAGCCGCAGTCCCTCGTCGGGCACCTGCTGCGCCTCATTTTCGCCGATGTTGCCCCAGGCGCCGCCCGACAGGTATTCGGGCTGTCCCCAGCCGGCGAGCCCGAGGTCATAGTTCTTCGTCGCCGGCTTCTCGCCCTCGATCCACGCGTAGGCGGGCGGGCCGTCCACCTGTTGCGCGCGGGCATCTGCCACCGACAGAACGCAAGTCAAGCCCAGCAGAGAGACCGCCGCTACCATCAGTACGATATGTTTCGTCACCGGGCAAACCTCCCAGATTCATGCAGGTGTCATGTTCGGTCGGAAGACCATGTGTAACTGACCCCCTGCCTGCCGTCAAGCATGCCGTGCTCCGGTCCGGCGCCGGGCAGCCGCCGGTGCGGGCCGGAACCTGCGGCACAACATCATATCCATCCACGATGCGCCTTCAGTCTCGCGGGCCTGTGTATCTGGACGGCCCGCCGCTCGGCCGGCGGGTATGCTTTGGAGCGGGGATGCGTATGCGATGGGGCTGTCCGATGCTCAGCATGCGCCGCATCACGACGGTCAGCTTGCGGGCGGCGGGCGCGAGGGGCACGTTGGTGTGCTTACGCGCCTTGATACGGTGGTAGAAGGCCCTGAGTGGACCGGCGGCATTGCAGGGTGCCCCCGCGAGGGCACGTGAACGTGTGCTCTGCTGCTCTGTCCCTGCGGGGCGGGGATGGCACGCCCGGGAGGATTTGAACCCCCAACCCTCGGATCCGAAGTCCGATGCTCTGTCCAGTTGAGCTACGGGCGCGCCGCACGGCTCCGAAACGCCAATGTAGCCACCGGGGGCGCGGAATGCAAGGGTGCCGGGACGTGGGCTGCGGGCCGTGTGCTTACGGTGCGGGGGGCGCAGTGGTAACCAGGCTCTTTGCCGTGCCCGCGTGCAGGCCGTCGGCCTGCGCGGTCACGATGATCCGCCCGGGCGCGCCCGTGCCGCGGACGATGCAGAGCGCCATGCCGTTAAACGCGCGGCGCGCGGAGGCGACCGCCGCCTCGTCGGAGATGGGGTCCCCGTTGCCGACCGCGATCACCTCCCCCGGGCCCTCCACGGCGAAGGTGATGCGGTTGTCGGCGTGGGGCGCGAGCGTTCCGGAGGCGTCCACCACGCGCGCCTCGACGTGGAGGAGCGACATGCGGTCGGCGGGCATCTCCTGGCGGTCCGCCTTGAGCGCGATGCGCGCCGGCTCGCAGGCGGTCCGGGCCGCCGCCTCGGCCGCGACCCACCCCCGGCGGTGTGCCTCGACCCGCAGCTTGCCCGGCCGATACGGCACGTCCCAGCGGACGCAGCAGTCGCGGACGGGCTTCCTGCCGAGCGACTCGCCCGAGAGGAACAATTCGGCCTCCTCGCAGTTGGTGTAAGCGAACACGGGGATGATCGCGCCCTCCTTGCCCGGGTGCGTCCAGTGGGGCAGCAGGTGGACCATCGGCTCGCGCGTCCAGAAGGCACGGTAGAGGTGATAGGGGTCCTTGGGGAAGCCGCACAGGTCGATGACGCCGGCGTTGCTGTGCTTTGCCGGCCAGGCGTGTGACTCGCCGAGGTAATCGATGCCGGTCCAGCGGAACTCGCCCGCCATGAAGTTACGTTCGGCGATGAGGCGCCAGGAGTCGCGGACGTTGATGCGCACGAGCGCGTTGTCGTAGGAGGAGGCGTAGCGGGGGTGGACGTCGGTGAAGACCTCTTCCCGGGTGAGGTCGGGAACCTCGACGTGCTCCATCCGGGCGAACCTTTCCGGGTGCAGTTCCTCGTCGCGGTAGCGGGTGCGGGTGCGGTAGATGCCGCGCGTGGCGAAGGTGTGGGGCACCTCGGAGGCGTAGAGCTTGCGGTGGGGATACCGCTCGTGGTTCTCATCGTAGCGGAAGCAGCCGCCTCCGCCGCCGTTGATGCCGACCACGTCCAGTTCCTCGGCGAAGCCCGACGCGTTGGCTCCGTCGATACCGTTGCATCCGGCCGTGACGGGCCGGGCAGGGTCGAGCCGGTGGCAGGCGTCGCGGAGCATCTTCAGGGTTTCCACGCCCTCCGCGCTGCCCTTTTCGGGTATCTCGTTGCCGACGCTCCACATGATGATGCAGGGATGGTTGCGGTGGGCGCGGAGCTGTTCGGTCAGGTCGCGCTCCCACCACTCGTCGAAAAACCGGTGGTAGGTAAACGGCCGCTTTCCCTGCCGCCATTCGTCGAAAAGCTCGTCGATAACCAGCAGGCCCAGACGGTCGCAGAGGTCGTAGAAATCGGGCGAGAACGGGTTGTGGGAGCAGCGTACGGCGTTGCACCCCGCGCGCTTCAGCAGCCTCAGGCGGCGCGCGATGGCGTCGCGGAAGCACTTCGCGCCCAGCGGGCCCAGGTCGTGGTGCAGGCAGACGCCCTTCAGTTTTGTCGGTTCGGCGTTGAGCAGAAAGCCGCGGTCGGGGTCGAACTCGGCCGTGCGGAGTCCAAAGGAGACGGCGTCCTGGTCCAACGCCTGTCCATTCCGCCGGACTGTGACGACCATCCGGTAGAGATGCGGGGCTTCGGGCGACCAGCGGCGGGGGTTCTCCACAGTCAGTGTGCACCGGGTGGCAGTTGCCTCCTGAGACTTGACAACCGCCGCGCGGCTCGCCTCTGCCCTTATCAGGTCGCCGTCCTCGGCCACGATGTCGAGGTTGACGTCCGTCTCTCGCTCTCCGGCGTTTTCGACCTCGACCTGAACGTCCAGGATGGCCCTCTCGTCATCCAACGTCTCTGCCTGCACGCAGATTCCGTTGCGAGCGACGTGTATGGGATCGGTCACTACCAGACGGACATCCCGGTAGATGCCGGAGCCGGTGTACCACCGGGAGGCGGGCTGCTCGCTGGTGTCGGCCCGGACGGCGACGACGTCGCGGCCGTCGAAGCGAAGGTGGTCGGTGATGTCCACGCGGAAGCCCACGTAGCCGTTCGGTCGGTGATAGGCCTCGTCGCCGTTGACAAAGACGCGCGCGTTGCTCATGACCCCGTCGAAGTCGATATGGACACGCCGGCCCTGCCAGTCGGAGGGCAGCTCGAGCGTCTTGCGGTACCACCCCACGCCGCCGGGCAGGAAGCCGGTGTTGGTCCCGGCGGGGGTGTGGCGGTCGTAGTCGGCCTCGATCATGAAGTCATGTGGCAGGTCCACGCGGCGCCAATCGGCATCGTCGTACCGGCGGCGGCAGGCGCCCTCCGGGTCGCCCTGTGTGAACCGCCAGCCTGCGTTCTCATTGCGGGTGGTGCGCATGTCTTGTCCCGAGCGAGTGGAGTCCGGCGGCGCGTGCCGGGGCGGTGAGAGGTCTCAGCGTATTATCAGGGGTGTCGGTCCGTATGCCAACTCCGGAGGCGCGGTTCAGGTCGATGCGGTTAGGGGAACGGCAGATGGTCTGGGCGCGCGATCCGTGCCGTCCGCCATACAGCGGGCTCGTGCATCGGCTCGGACCACCGTTCCAACCGAGCGCCCCCGGCTAACTACGCGGCCCGCTCGTGCGAGGGGCCGGACCGCGGATTGACTCTGTCGCGCGGGGCGGGCTACAATGGAGGCGCTTTGGGGCAGGTCGGCCCCGCGACCACGAACACATGGGAGGATGAAGGCTATGCCCGTTGAACTGAAGGAGCTGGAGGCCCGCCTGCAAGACCTGCGGGACTCTCTTTGACATCGGGGCGAAGCGCGACGAGCTGGACCAGCTCGAGAAGCGAATGACGGACGCCGCCTTCTGGGAGGACCAGGAGTCCGCCCAGAAGGTCATCCGCCGACTCAAGTACGTGAAGGGCCTGGTGGACCCCGTCGAGGACCTGGAGCAGCAGATGGAGGACGCGCTGGTCCTCGAGGAGCTGGCCCAGGAGGAGGACGACGAGCAGACCCGGCAGGAGGTCGCCGAGCGGGCCGAGCAGCTCGAGCGGCGCGTGGAGAAGCTGGAGCTTCAGAGCCTTCTTTCCGAGCCCCACGATTCCAGCAGCGCGTTCCTGAGCGTCCACGCCGGGGCCGGCGGCACGGAGAGCTGCGACTGGGCCGCCATGCTGCTGCGGATGTACACCCGCTGGGCGGAGAACGAGGGCTACGCGGTCGAGAACGTGGAGACGAGCCCCGGCGAGGAGGCCGGCATCCGCGGTGCGACCATCCACATAAAGGGCGAGTGGGCCTTCGGTTACCTGAAGAGCGAGATCGGCGTGCACCGGCTGGTGCGCATCAGCCCGTTCGACAGCAGCGGCCGGCGCCATACCTCCTTCGCGGCCGTGGACGTGGTCCCGGAGCTGGAGGACGACATCGAGGTCGAGATGAACGACAGCGAGATCGAGATGGAGTTCGTCAAGTCCAGCGGCCCCGGCGGCCAGCACGTCAACAAGACCTCCAGCGCGGTGCGCCTGCGCCACATTCCCACCGGCATCACCGTGTTCTGCCAGAGCGAGCGGTCGCAGCACAAGAACCGCGCCATGGCGCTGAAGATACTGGAAGCGAAGCTCTACGAGTTCGAGCGGCGCAAGCGCGAGGAGGAGCTGGAGGCGCTCTACGACGAGAAGGGCGAGATCGCGTGGGGCAACCAGATCCGCTCCTACGTGCTGCAGCCCTACCAGATGGTGAAGGACCTGCGCACCGAGGAGAAGACCGGCAACACCGACGCGGTGCTCGACGGCGAGCTGGCGCCGTTCATGGAGGCATACCTGCGGCATCGTCTGGAGCAGAAGACCGGCGCGGCGGAGGAGTAGCGGCGGCCCGCGCGGCGCCAGCTCCGCCATTACCGACCTGACATCCCCCGGGACGCCACATGCTACAGGGCCTGCGAAAGATCGGGCGCTTCGTGCGCGAAAGCATGCTGCACGCCAGCCCGGCCCGCATAGCGGTCGCCAGCTTCGCCGCGGTCATCCTGTTCGGCGCTTTGCTGCTGACGCTGCCCATCAGCAGCGAGGCCCGCGTCTGGACCGATCCGGTCGACGCCCTGTTCACCTCGACCAGCGCCGTCTGCGTGACGGGTCTCATCGTCAAGAGCACGCCGGATCACTGGTCCCTGTTCGGCGAGCTGGTCATCCTGGGGCTCATCCAGATCGGCGGGCTGGGCATCATGACGCTGGGCGCGTTCGTGGCCATCATGCTCCAGCGCCGGCTCTCCATGCGGTTCGAGTCCGTGATGGCCGACATCGTGGAGGCGGACGCCGGGGAGAGCGTCTGGGGCATGGTGTGGTTCATCTGCCTGCTGACGCTGGTTCTGGAGGTGATCGGGGCCGTTACGCTCCACTTCTCGTGGCGGGGGCACTTCGAGGGCTTCTGGCCGTGCTTCTACCACAGCGTGTTCCATTCCATATCGGCCTTCTGCAACGCCGGCTTCAGCCTTAACAACGACAGCCTCGTGCAGTTCGCCGATTCGGTGCCGGTGAATCTGATCGTCACCGGGCTGATAATCTTCGGCGGCATCGGCTTCATGGTGGTCAGGGAGCTTCTGGGTTACGGCCGCTGGTGGGTGGCCGAACGGAAGGGGAAGCGGCCGCGGCTCTCCACCCACACGCGGATCGTGCTGCTGGTGACCGGCGTCCTGCTGGGGGCGGGCTTTCTCGGCTTCTTCGCCATCGAGTCGTTGGGCTCCATGTCCGAGGCGCCGCTGAAGACGCGCGTTCTGACGGCGTGGTTCCAGTCCGTGACGCCGCGCACGGCGGGCTTCAACACGGTGGACACGGGGGCCGCGGCGCTCTCCCAGGCGACCGCCTTCATGCTTATGGTGCTGATGTACATAGGCGGCAGCCCCGGCAGCACGGCGGGCGGCATCAAGACCAGCACGCTGGGCGTGATGGTCTCCAGCATCGCCGCCACCCTGAGGGGACGCGAGAAGGCGGAGATGTTCCACCACTCCATCCCCGAGGAGACGGTGCACCGGGTCGCCAGCATCATCCTGCTCTCGGTGGTCGCGGTGGTGGTGGGCGTGTTCCTGCTGCTGATCACCGAGACGGCTTCGTTCCAGAAGATTGCGTTCGACGCCATCAGCGCGTTCGGGACGGTGGGGCTGAGCCAGGGTCTGACCGGTCCAAACTGCGACGTGACGGCCTGGGGCAAGCTGGTGCTGACCGGCCTGATGTTCATCGGCAGACTGGGCCCGGTCACGCTCATGCTGAGCGTCGCGCAGCTCGTGGAGACGGCCACCTACGAGTATCCCGAGGGCCGCGTGATGGTGGGTTGATCCGGCCCGGATCACACCGTTTCTTCGGTGAGGTCGAGGGACTGCCAGTCGGCGGTGCCCAGTTCCGCTTCGGCGGCGTTCTTGATGAACCCCACCTCCTCCGGCCCCAGGTCGAACATGTGCGCTCCGTAGGCGTCAATGGCCACCCGGTCCCGGCAGGCGACCACCCGGCGCGCGCCTTCCAGCGAGTTGTCCACGTCCTCAAGCGTGCCGCCGGTGGGGCCGTGGGTGCGCAGCACGCGGTAGGCGTCCATCACGGTCAGGTCGACGCGCAGGACCCGGTGCAGGTCGGGCATCTTGTGGTGGATCTGGCGGTGAAGCTGACCGCGCTCGCCGGCGATCATGCCGAACGCGTTCTTCAGGCCGATGGTTAGCCGGCTGGTGCCGTGGTGCTTCAGGATCGGCACGTTGATGAGGACGTCACATTCATCGGCGTCCACAAACTCGCGGCAGAACGGCCAGCGCTCCAACGCGAACGCATCGGGGATGTCCAGCTCGACGGCGCGGCTGCGGTCCACGTAGGGCACTGCCGCACCGGCTGCACGGGCGGCGTCCGCGATGCCGCTGGTGCTGTAGGACGGAGCGGGATTCTTGGAGATGGTGTTGCCCATGACCCGCACGCGGCCGGCGCCGGCCTCCAGGCACATCTCCACCAGCGCGGCAACGACCCAGGGATTTGTGTTGGTGGCGAACCGCGGCCCCCGCACCCAGGCCATGTTGGGCTTGATAACGACGCTGTCGCCGTTGCCCACGAGCTTATCCATGCCGCCGAGCGCTTCCACGGCGCGACGCGTCATCCGCCTGACTGTCTGCTGCTCGTCGTTGTCCCGCTCGGCGGCGTGGATGATGGCCATGCCGTCGCTCAGGTCGTTCTCGGCGAACTCCCGTATGCGCAGCCCGGAGCGGCGCGAAGCCACGTAGCGTGCCGCGCCGAGTCCGGCGGCCGCCACCGCCCCGCCGATAAGGAACTGCCGCCGCGTCAGGTCGCCGGTCCGGTTCTGCTCCTTCTCCCCCATGTGTCTCCCCGAGTGCTCTCTGGTGGTGGTTTCCATCCATTATAGCCATGCCCGCGGCGATCGCACAACGCGAGGGTTGGGAAGGTCACGTGCATCGTATCCGGGAGACAGTTAGAGAGGCCGTGGCAGCCGGAGACCCCAGGCTGACGCCCGGGGCTGGTTTCTGGCGTTCGCCGTGCGGCGAACTCTCGGGCACGTTTGTGGCCCTCGAAAGCCTGTAACTGCACCGACAAGCAGAGCCCGCCGGATGGGGGGCGACAGGCAGTAGCCCCGGTCGTCAGACCGGGGAAACCATTCATACGTGCGAATAGCCCGCCGCAGGCGGGCGGCACAGCGCGCAGCATAATACCCATCACCACTGAACCGGCAGGCCCCGCAAGGGGGCGGCTCGGCGCTTGAGGCACTCATACCCTCGACTCGCCGGGTCCGGCCTCAGGGCGACGATTGGGGGCTGCCTCCTGCGGAACCGGGGGCCTCCCGGTCGGTCTGCTCCTGCGCGGCCGGGGGCGAGGAGCCGCGTATAGCCACGGCCTCCGACACGGCGCTGACCAGCAGCACCGGCGCGATTACGCTCACGTAGGCCTGTGCCCTCATGGCAAGAGCCGGGAGGTAGCCCTGCCCGCCCTGGACCGCGTGGCCCAGGCTGATGCCCATGGCGATGGAGAACCAGAAGCACGGCAGCTCCAGCAGAAGAACCAGGAGGCCGCACAGGCCCGTCAGGCGCGGCGGCGGGGTCCACTGTCCGGGCGTCCGCCGAAAGACGTCCATTATCTCCCCCTCCCGCTGCACCATGCCCATCAGCACGGCGATGTTCAGGCCGGTCCAGACCCCGAAGACCTTCGGCAGCAGGGGGTGGAAACCGCTGGCCATGTAGATGAATATGGCCGTGGCGTTATAGCCGAAGATGACCGCCGCCATGCGCGGTATGCCGGGCGATTGGCCCATCAGGTGCGTCACAAAACGCAAGACCGCTTCGGCCGGCCGAACGATGAAGCGGAGCTTGTAACGGATGACCGGCCACGCGATGAACATCCCCACCAGGAACAGAAGCAGCGCGTGAACGGCCAGCCGAAAGTGGCGCACGACGACGAAGTGGAGCATGACGAACCACGCCTCAGCCGTGGCGGCGCGCGCATTCGACCGTGTTGCGCAGCAGCATGGCGGTGGTCACCAGACCCACCCCGCCGGGCACCGGCGTTATCATGGACGCCCGCTCTTTGGCGGCGTCGAACTCGACGTCCCCGACGATCTTCGTCTTCTTCTCTCCGTCCTCCTCCACGCGGACGCGGTTGATGCCGACGTCGATGACCACGGCGCCCTCCTTGACCATCTCGCCCTTGACGAGTCCGGCTTTGCCGGCGGCGACGATCAGCACCTCGGCGCGCTTCGTGTGCGCCGCCAGGTCGCGCGTGGCAATGTGGCAGCAGGTGACCGTGGGGGATTCCATGATGGACCGCAGGAGCATGATGACCGTGGGCTTGCCCACGATCTCGCTGTGGCCCACGACGACCGTCTCCTTGCCGTTCATATCCACGCCGGCTTCATCCAGCATGGTGACCACCGCGTGCGGGGTGCACGGGGCCAGGGAGAAATCGCCGTAAAAGAGCCGTCCGATGTTGGCCGGGTGGACGCCTTCGACGTCTTTGTCCGGGCGGATGGCCTGCTGGACCTGCCGGGCATCGACCCCTTCGGGCACCGGCATCAGCAGGATAACCCCGTCGATGGTGTCATCGTCGTTGATCCCCTGGATGTGCGCCTCCAGGTCATCCTGCGAGGAGTCGGCGTCCAGCTCGTGGAGTTCGTATTCGATGCCCACCTCGGCGCATGATTTCTTCTGGCTGCGGGCGTAGTACTTGGCGCCGGGGTTGTCGCTGGCCAGGACGCCGACCAGCTTCGGGGCGCGGCCGAGTTCCTCGATGCCGGCCTTGACCTGGTCCTGAATTTTCTGCGCGATGGGGCCGCCTTCGATCAGTTCTGCGCTCATGCGAAACCTCCTGAGGTCTTGGGTCGGTCGGGTCAGCGCCCGACCGGCGAACTAAGCACTTTCTTCAGCTCCTCACCGATCCACTGCTCGGCGTGGGACAGACAGAACGGGCCGTGTCCCGGATAGAGGACGTCGGGCGGGTCTTCGAGCAGTTTCAGCAGCGTTTCGACGTATGCGTCACGGTCGTAGTCAAGCCGGCTCCGGTGTTGCTCCAGATGCGGGGCCCTGACGACGTCCCCGCAGAACAGCAGCCGCTTCGTGGCGACGGTCATCTCGTAACCCGCGCAGCCGGCCGAGTGTCCCGGCAGATGCCGCACCCGAAACTCGGTGGTGGCCAGCTCAATCGTCTCCCCGTCCCCCACCTCCGTCACCTGCTGCGCCGGCGCAAAGCGGCGGTCATAGTGGTAGGCGACGGTGCCCGGACCGCCCGTGCGGAGGGCCTCCGCAGCGGCGGGGGCGGCGACAAGTTCAATGTCGTTTTTGCGGGCGGCTTCGGCGGCGCCGGCGTGGGGCAGATGGGCGTGCGTCAGGAACAGGTGAGATATGTCGGCCACGTCGAACTCCATCTCTTTGATGTTGCGGAAGATACCGGACAGGCTCTCCCCGCAGCCGCAGTCCACCAGCACCATCATGTCGCCGGTGTCCACCAGATAGACGTTGGCGTCGTTGGCGGGCCAGTCGAGGTAGACCATGTTGTAGTCCTGCCCCCCGACCAGATAGACGGGGCCGATCAGGCGCATTCCCATGGGCCGCCTCCACTCTCGAGATAGGGGCACGACACCGGAACAACCGAAGGAAGGCCCATTTAAAGCGACGTCCCCGGTCGTGTCAAGCGTTGGACCGCGCCTTGATGAGCACAGGCGAGACGGGTATAGGTGAAGTGGGTTGCTTTTGAAAGAGGAGAGCATTGTGAACTTCCACCTGTTGACGCTGCTACTGGTTTGTGTGACGCTGGCCATGAACGCGCGTTCCGCCGACGGCCGCACAACCGGGCTCGCTGCCGAAGACGCCCTGAGAATGGAGGTCTGCCTGAACGGTGTGTGGGAGGCGGCCCCGGGCGGCGAGCGGATGCCGGAGGAAGGCTGGGAGGAGACGCGCGTGCCTGCACTCCCCCTGACGGACGACGACCGCCCGGTGGGCATGTGGTACCGAACCAGGCTGAACGTGCCGGAAACCTGGGCGCGCCCCGGCCGCCGCTTTTTTGTCGAACTGGAGAAAGTGGGCCATTACGCCGGGTTCTACGTGAACGGTCAACTTGTGGGCGAGCATTACAGTCAGTTCGCGCCGTTCAAGGCGGACGTGACGGAGGCCCTGCGCCCGGGACAGAGTAACGAGATAGCCGTCCACGTGCACGCCGCCCTGGGCCGCTACGCCCGGCCCGAGGGCACCGCTGAAGACGAGCTAACCGGCTGCGCCTACCGACCCGCCGGCCAGAGCGTCCAGCGCCGCAACTGGGTGGGCATCGTGGGCGACGTAACGCTCTCCTGGCGGCCGGAGAGCGGCATCGGCGATGTCTTCGTGGTCCCATCGGTGCGGGAGAAGATGCTCGGCGCCGAAGTATCGCTTGCCGGACGCGGAGAGCACTCCGGCGGGCTGAGCTGCCGCGCCGTGGTGCTGGACGGCGGCGAAGAAGTCCTGACGTTGGACGAACACGCCCCCGGGCCGGACGGCACGGTCCTGTTGCAGGCCCCGTGGGACGACCCCGTTCTCTGGGGCCCACCGCCCTACGGCGTCCCGAAGCTCTACACGTTGCGGACCGAGTTGCTGCACGACGGCCGGGTCATCGACCGCCGCTTCACCCGCTTCGGCTTCCGGGAGGTCTGGGTGGACGGCGAGGACGTGCTGCTGAACGGCAAGAAGCTCTGGATGGTCGGCACCTACATGCCGTGGCTCTGGCCGACGCGCTACCTGAACGACCGCCACGCCATCCGGCAGGAGGTCCGCGCCATGCAGGCGGCCGGGCTGAACGCCACGCACGGACACTGGGACGACCTCGGACGCACTTACATGGAAGTCTGCGACGAGCAGGGAATGCTGGTCTTCGGAGGCTACTACTGCAACGGGCAGCTCAGCGTGCAGCCGCAGGCGGACGACGGATGGCCGGAGTGGATGGTGCGAGCCGGCGGCGAGTGGGCGCGAGCCCGGCGCAACCATCCCTCGATCGTCATGTGGCGCCCCCTGTGCGGCCTGCCGAAGAACCTGCAGAGCGCTCAATCGCAGCGGGTGCGCCGGGCGGTCCGCGAACACCTGCGCGCGTGCGACAACACCCGGCCGGTGGCGGACCGCAGCGACGTCTGGGACTACTCCCAGGGCGCCGTGGACCCCGAGACGGGGAAGGCCGATGACGGTGCGCGCCTTGCCCGCGTCCTGGCAGAGATCGATAAGCCCCTCATCACCAACGAGATATGGTTCAGCACCCGGAACATGGACGAGCTGGTGAAGTTCTTCCGCGCCTACTACGCGACCTCCTATGAGGGCGGCGCGGCCGGCATGGTGCCCCAGCATGTCATGGCGTATGACAGTCCGGAGCACGACGTTCGATGGCTCAGCCTGAGCGGCCGTGGCAACCGCGACGCGTCGTGGGTGGTGAGGGACCGGGTGGTCAACTGCTGCGACCCGTCGCAGCCCGCCTGGACGCTGAGCCGGCTGGGTGAGCTGTTTGCCGAGCTTCACACAGAACACCTTGGGCGCGAACCGGAGCCGTGCGACGCGCCCGGACCGGCCGAGCTTCTGGTCTCGGGCCTGCGATCCGGGGAGCCGGCATTCCTTCTGCCGGTCGAGCCCGATGCCCCGGCGCTGGGCGTGCGGGCCGCGCCGGACGGCACGGCGTGGTTCACGGGCGTGAGTCCCGGCGACTACCGGCTGGCGTTGGAAGAACCCGTCGCGCAGGTCACGCTGACGCACGGCCCCGCGGCGCCGAAACCGGGATATGACCACGTGCAACGGCTGACCGTCGAGTAAGGCGAGAGCCATACTGCGAGCGCCGCAGGCAAGTTTCAGCCGCAAAGAAACTATCTCAGAACCCTGTTTGTGACGAGGGCGAGCGAGAAGGCCGAGGGCAAGGCGGTAGGCGGAAAACGCCCGGAGGCGTGGCCAGGCGTCACGCTGAGGACGTTTTGCGCTGACGCCGCCGCCATCGGTCTTCGCAGCCGGCCGCAGTAGATCAGGTTTTTGAGATGGTTTCAAAAGAATGAGGTAGAAGCAACTATGGCCGACGAAGACGCGGGGCGCAAGTACGAGGACGCGAGCCTGCCGGTGGACGAGCGGGTCGAGGATCTGGTCTCGCGCATGACACTGGAGGAGAAGGTCTCGCAGATGGTCCATCCGGCCTCGGCCATACCGCGGCTGGACGTACCGCAGTACAACTGGTGGAACGAGTGCCTGCACGGCGTAGCTCGCGCCGGCAGAGCCACCGTCTTCCCCCAGGCCATCGGCATGGCGGCATCTTTCGACGACGGGCTCATGCATGAAGTGGCGACGGCCATCAGCGACGAGGCGCGTGCCAAACACCACCAGGCCGCCCGGCAGGGCAACCGGGGACAGTACTTCGGGCTGACCTTCTGGACACCCAACATCAACATCTTCCGCGATCCCCGGTGGGGCCGCGGGCAGGAAACCTACGGGGAGGACCCCTACCTGACCGCGCGCATGGGCGTGGCCTTCGTGAAGGGCCTGCAGGGCGACGACCCGGACTACCTGAAGCTCGTGGCGACCCCGAAGCACTTTGCCGTCCACAGCGGCCGGGAGGCGGACAGGCACCACTTCAACGCCGTGGTGAGCGAGCGCGACCTGCGCGAGACGTACCTGCCCGCCTTCAAGGCCTGCGTGCAGGAGGCCGGAGCCTACTCCGTCATGGGCGCCTACAACCGGACGCTGGACGAGCCCTGCTGCGCCAGCCGACGGCTGCTGATGGACATCCTTCGCGACGAATGGGGCTTCACCGGCTACGTGGTGTCCGATTGCGGGGCCATCCGCGACATCCACGCGCACCACAAGGTGACCGACGGCCCGGCGGAGTCGGCGGCGCTGGCCGTCAAGAACGGCTGCGACCTGAACTGCGGCGAGGTGTTCAAGTGGCTGCTGGAAGCAGTCCAGCGCGACCTTATCGACGAGACTGACATTGACGTGGCCGTCACGCGCCTGTTCCGCGCCCGGTTCAAGCTGGGCATGTTCGACCCGCCCGACCGGGTGCCCTACGCCTCAATTCCCACCGACGTCGTGGCCTGCGATGAGCACCGGGCACTCGCGCTGCGGATGGCTCGCGAGTCCATCGTGCTGCTGAAGAACGACGGCGCCCTGCTGCCGCTCCGGAGGGACCTGAACTGCATCGCCGTGGTCGGGCCTTGCGCCGATTCGCTGCAGGCCCAGTACGCCAACTACACGGGCTTCCCGGCCACCTACTCGACGCCACTGAACAGTATCGTCGAGGCGGTGTCGGCGGGCACGAACGTTCTGTATGAGGACGGCTGCGATATAGTCGGCGAGGTGCCGGACGAGATTGAAGGCTGGGGTCGTTTCGACCGCGCCGTCCGGGCTGGCAAACAGGCCGACGTGGTCGTCGCCTGCATGGGCCTGACCAATCTGCTGGAGGGTGAGGAGAACGACGCGCGGCTTTCAGAGGACAACGGCGATCGCATCCACCTCGGTCTGCCCGACGTGCAGCGGGCCCTCCTGCGCGAGCTGCACGCCACCGGCACGCCGGCGATTCTCGTGCTGATGAGCGGCAGCGCCGTAACGCTCAACTGGGAGGACGAGAACCTGCCCGCCATTCTGCAGGCGTGGTATCCGGGCCAGGAGGGCGGCCGCGCCGTGGCCGACGTCCTGTTCGGCGACTACAACCCGGCGGGACGACTGCCGGTGACGTTCGTGCGCTCGCTCGACCAGCTTCCGCCGTTCGAAGACTACGACATGCGGGGACGCACCTACCGCTTCATGGAGGACGAGCCGCTCTATCGGTTCGGCTACGGGCTGAGCTACACGACGTTCGAGTATTCCGGCCTCCGGCTCGATCCGGCCGAGGCAGGCACCGACGAGCCCGTGAACGTCAGCGTGGAGGTGGAGAACACAAGCGAGCGGGCCGGGAGCGAGGTCGTGCAGCTTTACGTCACCGACGTGGAGGCCTCCGTCCCGGTACCCCGGCTGCATCTCGAGGGTTTCCGCCGGATACAGCTCGACGCGGGCGAGAAACAGACTGTGACCTTCGAGTTGAGGCCGGAGCAACTGGCCGCGTGCGACGATGATGGTCAGCCGTTCGTGGAACCGGGCGAGTTCCGCATCAGCGTCGGCGGCGGTCAGCCGGACGACGCGGCGGCCGCAAGCGTGAGCGCCACGCTCACGCTATGCTGACATTCTGCAGTTGTTACTGCTGGCTGCCGAACACCGTGCGCAGAAGTTCGGTGGTGCGGGCGGCGGGGTTCTCGCGGATCTTCTGCTCCTCCTCGGCCACGGTGGAGTACAGCCCGTCCAGCGCCCGGTCGGTGACGTAGTCCTCGAGTTGCAGGTCCACTTGTGGCATCAGCGGCAGGGCCTCGTAACGCGTCAGCAGATCGTTGTAGAGGCGCACAAGGCCGAGTTCCTCCATCCGTTTTTGCACGACGGGCTCGTACTCCGCCTTGAGCGGCTGGTAGGTGGTTTGCCGGAAGTAATCGGTCGCGGCCGTCGGCCCGCCCCGCAGGATACCCATCGCGTCCTCGATCGTCATGCCCTTGATGGAGTCCCAGAAGATGGGCAGGGCCTGCCCGGCGGCCTCTTCGGCGGCGGCATTCATCTTCTGCTCCAGAGCGTCCACCTGCCCGCCCAGACCGATCTTGCGCACCGTGTCGGCCGCCTTCTGCAACTGCTCAGGCAGACCGATGCGCAGTTCCGGGTTCTGAAGATACCCGCCCTCGGTGGACAGCTCTTCGACGGCGTTCTCGGTGCCGACGCGCAAAGCCTCCTTCAGCCCCGCGGTCACGGTTTCGACAGTTAACTCGCCGTCGCTCGACCGCTGAAGGAGCGTGCCCAGTCCCCGCAGGTCCGTGCTCTCGCACGCCAAGACCATCGCCAGCGCCAATACCGTGATCGCGCACGTGATCCATCGTCTCATGCCAGAGCCCCCAATGCAGGATAGGTGTTGCGCCGGAGTCTCCCCTTCTGACCCGACGCACGTTCCTATTGTGCACGCGCAGCGGCTGCTTGCAAACGTAATAAGTTGAGTTCTCTGAGAGCAAGCGCGTCAGCAGCCGGCCGCATTTTCTGTCGGGTGGACAGTTCCGGCATGACGGCCACCGGCACCGACTGGATGCGCTGCCCGGTCGCCGGCGTCAGCAAGTGCGCCGTCTCATTCGGAGACCCCTATGACGCCCTCCTCCAGCATGCTGATGTAGGCGGAGTCCCGGCTCTCCAGCGGCAGATCGATGCGGGCGCGGCTTCGGCTGGATTCGTAGATGGCGAAGATAATCTCGGTGGCCCGCAGCGCCTTGCGCACCGAAAGCTCCGGCTCGCGCCCCTCCTCCAGGCTGTCGAGGATGTCGGCCATCACCAGAGGCATCGGCTCGGGCTCCTCGACCGGAGGCGCCTCCCAGTCCGGCTCGTCATAGACAACGGCCCGGGGGTAACTCCCGTTCCAGGTGATCTCCATGAAGCCGCCGCTGCCGGTCAGGCGCAGGCCGGTGCCCATCTCCTTCTCGTCGCCCACGTGGATGGTGCCGCGCACGCCGTTCTCGAACCGCATCATGCCGACCGACATGAAGTCCATGGGCACGCCGAACCAGGGGCGCGTCTTGCGGGCGTCTACCTGGCCGATGACCCAGACGGCCGGGCTCTCGTGATTCAGCATGATGCCCATGTCCAGGCTGTGGGTGCCGCAGTCCAGCAGATGGCCGGGCGCGAACATCTCCATGCGCTCCAGTTCGCCGAACGTGCCCGCGTCCCACAGCTCTTTTGCTTGCATGATGCCGTGGTTGAAGCGGCGCTGGTGGTTGAACGTGATTTGCGTGTCAGTCTCATCGGCCAGCTTACCGAACTCGAGGCACTCCCCCCAGGTGGGAGCCATCGGCTTCTCGCAGTGCACGGCGGCGACGCCCGCCTCCACGCAATCGCGTGTTGCCGGCAGGTGCAGTTTGGGCCAGAGGCAGATGCTGACGACGTCCGGCTGCGCCTCGGCCAGCATCTCCTTGTAGTCGGTGTAGATGGCGGCGTCGAACTCGTGCTCTTCGGCGAACTCCTCGGCGGCTTCCCGCTTGATGTCCACCAGAGCGACAACGTTGCAGCGCGGTTCAGCCTTGTAACCCGCGGCGTGGATACGGGCGATGCCCCCGCACCCGATGATGGCGACCTTGTACTGCTCGTCCATGGAGTACTCCCGGTGTTGCTTGAGAATGCGAATGCTCAACAGATTGGCCCGCGGAGCATGGTCTCCGGCGACCGGCGCGTTCTTGTAGTGGAGGGGCGGCGGGAAAGCAAATGGAACCGGTCCTTCCGTTAGGCGCCGCCGGTGATCTCCTTGAGTCGGTCGAAGAAGGCCCGCTTGATGGGGGTGTTGATGCCCCAGTTGACCGGCAGCGTCTGGTAGCCGCTCAGTTCCTCGTAGCTACCCTCCCGGCCGTGCTCCTTCCAGTTCATGCGGTCCCGATAGTCGCTGCCGTATCCCTGGCAGTAGAAGCCCCAGGAGCAGTATTCCTCGACGGCCGCCTCCAGGTTCTCCACGAAAACGCTGTCCTCGTTGACCACGATGGGGTGCGGGTCCTTGCGGTACTCGTCCATCCCCTTCAGCTCGCGCAGCTTTGCCTTCAGCTCCTGCGGCGTACAACCGTTGCCGTGGGGCATGGAGAAGTCCTCGGTGGCCAGCCATTCGCCGCGGGGCAGGGACTGGCCGCCGCCGCTGCTGGAACCCGCCAGAAGTCGGCGACCGTCCACCATGGTCTCCTGAACGATGCGGATGAACTCGTGGATGCCGTCCGGCCGCATGCAGGGAATCTCCGCCCACAGCCCCGGGTTCGACTCGTTGGCCACGTCCACGAGGATGTTGCGATGTCCCGTGCGCAGCAGCCACTCGGTGACGCGCCGGGTGATGTCGCGTAGCACGTCATGGCTCTCCATGCGGGCCGTCTGCTTCCAGTAGAAGTAGTTGACGATGACGACCATGCCGCACTCGTCGGCCGCCTCCAGCACGCGGGCCAGCCGGTCGAAGTAAGGCTGCCGGAAGGAGCCGTCCGGACGGTACGCCGAGTTGACGTAATTGTCGTAAACCTCGGGGGTGTAGATGGAGCCGCCGCCCTGCAGGCCGACGGTGACGGCCAGCAGGCCGTGGTCGCGATACTCCGGCAGGTGGGCGCAGAACTCGTCCGTGTTCCGCTCCGGGTCCCACTCACCCGTGTCGGGGTATGCCCACAATTCGCGGGTGTCCGCGTTCATGTCATCGAAGATGGCCTGCACCATGCGGGAGTTGAACAGCAGCCCCTCGATGGTGTGGCCGCTCCATTCGCGCCCTTCGTAGGTCGGCCGGCCGTTGACGAGCCACTTCGTTCCGTCGATGGAGACTTCGGTGGACATCGCTTCCTCCTGTATGTGGTGTGCGGAGGACACAGTATAGGGCGCGACGACGCCCTTTGCAGGGGCGGGCCGGTGCGTTTTGCCGAGCGGCCGTTACGGCGTTACAATCACCGTTCAGGCCAGTCCACGCAACCCGAACTCAGGGAGTGGCACCATGGAATACGTGAGCCTCGGCAGCAGTGGCCTGAAGGTCTCGAACGTCTGCATGGGCACAATGACCTTCGGCGACCAGGCCGACGAGAAAGAGTCCGCTCGCATGGTCGAGATGTGCCTTGACGCGGGAGTGAACTTCTTCGACACGGCGAACGTTTACAACGCCGGCCTCTCGGAGGAGATTCTCGGTCAGGCGCTGAAGGGCCGACGCGACGACGTGGTGGTGGCCACGAAAGTGCGGGGCCGGATGGGACCCGGGCCGAACGAAGTGGGACTGTCCCGCCGTCACATACTTGGGGCCGTGGACGACAGCCTCCGGCGCCTGCAGACCGACTACCTGGACCTGTACTACCTCCACCAGCCCGACTACGAAACGCCGATAGAAGAGACTATGGCGGTCATTGACACCCTGGTCCGTCAGGGCAAGGTGCGCTACGTCGGCGTCTCCAACTACGCCTCGTGGCAGATATGTGAAGCGCTGAACGTCTGCGAGAGGGAACATCTGGCGCCGATCGTCTGTGTGCAGCCGATGTATAACCTGGTCGCCCGGGGCATCGAGCAGGAGTTGCTGCCCTTCTGCCGAAAGTTCGGCATCGGGGTCGTCCCCTACAACCCGCTGGCCGGCGGCCTGCTGACCGGCAAGCACAAAAAAGGCGAACCGCCGAAGGAGGGGACGCGCTTCGACCTGAAAGAGACGTATCAGGACCGCTACTGGCATCCGCGGCTCTTCGACGCCGCGAAGGAGCTATGCGGCATCGCCGATGAAGCGGGCCTGACCCCGGTCGAACTGGCGCTGCAGTGGCTGCTGGCCCAGCCGGAGGTGACCAGCGTCATCCTGGGCGCCAGCCGGCCGGAGCAGCTCGAGGAGAACCTGGCGGCCTGCGAGGGCGAGCTGCCGGCGGACGTGGGCGAGGCCTGCGATGAGGTGTGGGGAAAACTGCGCGGCCCCGTGCCGCAGTACAACCGCTGACTGCGGGCGTCTCGTGACGGCAGCCTCAACACGGAGGCACGGAGGACACGGAGAACGGCCGGGGCAGGCGAACGGCAACGGCGGCTCACACGCAGGCACAAAGGCACGGAGGACGGCGACCGAGGCTAACCACTACGACCACCACGGGCACAACGTAACGGCAAAACGGCAACAGTGTCCTCACACAAAGGCGCCAGGACACGGAGAGCGCTGATGATGATCGGTCATCCTCGTCTTTGGCCGTAGCATCCGTCAACTATCAACTATAGGCCGCTGTCGCGGCTCTTACCCGTGCTTGTTGACGATCCGCAGGTCCGTGCCCTCCCCTTCGAGGCCGATGAACTTGACCAGCAGGGAAATCTTGTTGTCTTCGTTGAGGGTCTCCCAATAGAGATCGAGCAACTCGTCGATGTCGTCGTGAAGCTCCACGACGTAGGGTTCGCCCTCGAAGGCCGGCAGGGGGTCGCCGTCGCCGGAGTAGGTGGTCACGCAGTGTCCCACGCCGGGGATGGGAGTCTCGTAGTCGAAGAACTGGCGTGTGCAGTGGGCGCCGTCGTTAGCGATGGCCTTGATGATGCCCAGCTTGTAGGCGTGGCGGGGGTCGTTCAGGTTGACCACCCCGGCGATACGCGGGGTGAAGTTCGGCGCGTCGGGCTCGAAGGTGCGGGTGTAGAGGGCCTCCTCGAAGCGGCGTCCGACCTGCAGGGCGTCGAACAGGGTGTCGGTCTGGTCGCCGTTGGAGACGATGTGGCATCGGGAGAAGGAGCGGACGCAGTTGTAGATGATCAGGGAGGGGTCTTCGACCTTCGACTCGTCGAACGGGGCCGTACGGACATCGCCGTCCTCCTCGACGAAGACGCGATTCTGGCTGTTCTCGCTCCGGCCCATGATCCAGTAAATCTGGACGAATCTCTCCTCGTCCGGCGTCATGCCGATGACGATGCCGCGGCCCGGGTAGGTGTTCTCGGCAAGGGCCTCCATGTTGGCGGCGACGGTGGATGCGACGTCCATGATGCTTTCCTTCCTATGGCTGCAGGGGAAGCGGGATCGAACCTGATCCATGAGAAGCCGATTATAGGACAGGGCCGCGCCGCGGAAAAGCGGAACCACGCCGGCGCTTCCGCCATTGACAGCGCGCCGCGGGCGGCATAACGTATGCGCCCGTTGCGGCTGGGTCTCTCGTCGTGCCCGTGAAAGGAGTGATTGTGGCCCTAAAGCGCGCGCGCTTCTACCCTTACGAGCAGGTGCCGGTCTCGGACACGACGTGGTCGCTGCACGCCGGGCCGGACCGCCGCATCTACTCCTCCGCTTGCATCGAGGGGCGTGGGGGCTGTGCGGCAATCATCGCGCGCTACGACGACGAGGCCGACGGGATCGAGTATGTCTACGACGTCGGCGAGGCGGGCGGGGACCCGCCCGACAGCGGCCGGGCCACCCAGTGCAAGGTCCACTACGGCTTCGCGCCGGACGCGCGTGACGGCGTCCTCTACGCCGCCACCCATGCCAGCGCCCCCGCGCTGGGCGATTTCTTCTTCAACATCAACGCGGACTGGGGCGACGAGCGGAAGGCGTTCCGCGGCAGCGTGCTCATAGCCTACGACACGGCCGAAGACCGCGTGCTGTGGGGCCGCCCCTTCCTGCCGCACGAGGGTTGCCGCTGCCTCTGCTACGACGAGGAACGCCGGTGGTTCTACGCCGTCGGGTGGCCGCGGAACCACTTCTTCCGCTATGAGCTGGACACCGGCGGCCTGACCGATTACGGCCGCCTCGGGTCGATAAACCCGCAGGCCATCTGGCTGGACTCGCACCGCCGCGCTTACACCACGGACGACTACGGACGCATCGTGCGCTTCGATCCTGATAAGGACCGGCTGGAGGAACTGGACCTGCGCGTGCCGCGCGCCCGCTACATGTCCGGGTGGCACACAATCGTCTACGACATCGTGGCCTCCCCCGCTGAGGAGTGCCTTTACGGCATCCCGTGGTGCAACCAGCCGCACCTGTTCCGCCACTGGCCCCTGGACGGGCCGGAAGGCCGCATCGAAGATCTGGGTCCCGCGAGCCAGTGCGAGCGCGACCGCCATCATCCCATCTCGTTCTTCCGCGACC
This sequence comes from Candidatus Brocadiia bacterium, assembly GCA_046483385.1. Taxonomy (GTDB): domain Bacteria; phylum Planctomycetota; class Brocadiia; order SM23-32; family SM23-32; genus B1Sed10-231. The sequence goes on from JAWODG010000185.1 coordinate 52,007, forward strand.
ACGTCGGCGGGCTCGTGTTCGGGCCGGACGGGATGCTCTACTACTGTGTTGCCCGCTGGGAGCCGGGCGCCGTCGAGGGCGCCCGCATCCCGCGCGACGAAACGACCGACTCCATCACCGGCGTAGTCGTCCAGATGGACCCCGCGACGCTCGAGCGGCGCGACTTCGCCGTGCTGGACCGCGGCGACGGCAAACCGTCCCACTACGTCTCGCGGGGGGCCATGGACCGCAACGGCGACCTGTTTTTCGGAAACGTCGGCGCCGTGCCGTCCGGCATCTTCCGCCTGGAGATGGATTGCACTGAGCCGCCCGACCCAAGCCGGCGCGCCCTGCGCCAGTGGGGGTGAGCGGTCTGAGGCAACTCCGGTCCGATCCCGGCTGCTTAGAACCCGACGAAACCGCGAAGGAGACGAAGCACACGAAGGAGGGCGACGGAGGATTGGCTACAGGGGCAATGCCGGTGTCGGACGCCCGCAACGTGGCCATAGCGATCCCGAACGCACCGGGGATCAGGATGAAGTGTGCAACCCGACGGGAGCGGCGGGCGGATGAGAGGCTTTCGGAGCTGTCCGTCTTTTGTTTTCCTTCGTGGGCTTCGTGAACTTCGTGGTAAAAGAAGAGGAGCGAGCTGACCTGAGGCGTCAATAAGGGAGCAGAACCGATGCCCATTGACCTGTCCGAACGCGAATGGCCGGAACGCCATCATCGATGATCACTCCCGCATGATCGTGGGGCACGCCTTCAATACCTCCGAGACCATCGGCTCTTTGACCCAACTTTTTGATCCAATAAGCTTCTTTAGGGTGAGGCATTAATACCACTCTTTTACCGTGAGGCGTCTCGACTTTTTCATTT
>JAWODG010000188.1:0-7718 GCA_046483385.1 Candidatus Brocadiia bacterium
GCACGTACTGCCCGAACCGCAGGAACACCCGGTAGGTGGCGTCGTCGACGGCCTTGATCACCTTCGGCGAGTCGAAGAAGAGGCCCTTCCAGTCCCGGATGGTGAACCCGACCGTAGGTCGGCTGACGGCCGGTCGGCCGACCTTTCGTCGGACTCGCATGGCTACCTTCCTTCTTCGCTAAAGCTTCGAAGCACTACCGCCAGGTCCGGAAGGTCAGGGTCAGGATGCTGGTGAAAAGCCGCCCCTCGCGCATGTGCTCCTGCGCGTAGATGGGGCCGTTCTCGACCGCCACGCAGGCCGCCTCGGGGTCGGTCTCCAGCGCGGTGCCGCGGAAGTGGTCCGCGATCTCCTCAACAAGGTCCATCAGAGGGTCGAGTTCGGCCGGGCCCTCCTCCTCGAACTTCCGCTGCACGCCGATGTCCACCCGGCAGTCGTGCTGGTGGCCGGAGCGACTCGCCGTGCTGATGTCGATTCCCTTGGGCACCACCGTGACGCGCAGCGTGCCCATCTCCTCCAGGTCGAGGCGCGGCACGTAGGCCCGCGTCGCGGTGAAGGGCATGCTAAAGACGGTCGCGTTGAGTTCGGCGACCACCGCGTCCGCGATGTCGATGATCAGGGCCATCTCAGGCACCTCCCGCTATGAACCGTGCGGCCATGGTGCCGGCCACGCCGAGCAGCGCGGTCAGGATCGAGATCACGGCGGTCACCCAGACCGGGGGACGGGCCATGATCCGCTCCACCAGCTCCTCCAGCCGGTCGAGACGTCGCTCGTGATCGTGCAGCGTCGCCTCGTGGGCGGTATGGAACCGGCAGGTCACGCCGCTCCCGTTCTTCTCTTCGGCATGGATGCTCTCGGCGCCCATCAGGCTCCCTCCGTTCCGACCAGCTTCGTGTGTATGCGCAACGTCGTGCGGTCCGGGTCGCAGAACCGATAGTGCCGCTCCGGGCCGAGGTCCATGGCCTCGTAGACCTCGGCCCCGTCCACGATCTCGTCACCCCGCTCGGGGAGGACGTTCCGGCCCTCCAGCACCAGGTCGGCCGTCGCGATCAGGTAATCGCGCGTCTCCTGCTCCAGGATCATGCCCGTGCCGTCGTCCACCTCGAACCGCGTGGCGGCCACCGTTGCCGGCACAGTCGCTTCGGCGGCGCCGCGCCGGTAGGTCACCTCGTGGGAGAGGTGCTCCCGGCGCTGGCCCTCCAGCCAGTCCAGCCCTTCCTGGAGGAGATCGCTCATCGCCGCTCCGCTATTGGCTCATGCGGACCCGCACGGTCGCGTCGTCGTCGCCGGCGGCGGCCACGGTCTTGCCGATCAGCTTGTTCGCCCCGGTCTCCGAGTCGGTGCCGGCCTGACCCTCTGCCTCGTCCCAGTAGACGTTGGCGCCGGCGGCGATGCCCTCGCCCACGCCGGTCGCCTTGGGGAAGTCGAAGACGCCCGTCACCGCCAGGGCGCCGAGCGTGTCGGCGGCAATGTCGAGCCTGGACACGCCGACCAGCTCGCCCTGGACCACCACATCGCCGGCCGAGACGTCGGAGCTCGGCGTGTAGTCAATCGCGCTTCCTTCCTGCACGAACTTCGCAGTTGCCATCTGTCTGTCCTCCGTTACTCAGTTTTCAGGCCCTTACTCGCCTGCGAACTTCACCATCCCCCGGTGGTCCTGCTCGCGGACGCCGAGGTCGAAATACACCCGGAACTGAATCCCGAGCGTGTTGAAGTCGGTTTCCCCCTTCTCCACGGTCGGCGTGCGGCGGCCCTTCAGGTAGCCGATCTCGAAGGTGTCCACGATGGCCGGGTCGGCGAACAGGTACCACGCCAGGGAACTGGAGCCCGCATAGTTCGCGTTGGAGAGGTAGGGACTAACCAGCACCTCGAGGTCCTCGTCCGCCACGGCGTTGTAGGTGGGGATGCGCTCCTTGTCGGTCGAGCCCACCGCGATCAGCAGCGTGGAGTTCAGAAGCTCGCGGGCCGTCATCTTCAGCGCCGTCGGCACCAGCAGGAACTTCGGGGAGATGTTGATCGGCTGGCCGTCGGCGTCGGTCTGGTCCAGAAACATCTGCACCGCTTCGCCCAGGCTCTCGATGCCCAGCACCGTGTCGGCACCCGCCTTGTAGTTACCGTTCCCGGCCGAGAACAGGCTGTTGGGGTTGGCGAGCAGCCGGATGAAGAAAAGCTGGTCAATCTTCCGCGCCGCCCGGGCGCCCATGCCCTCGGGGACCTTCAGGAAGGCGCCGAGGTCGTCGTTGTAGATCATCTGCCGGGTCAGGGCGAAGATCTTGCCGTAGGTCCCCAGCTTGTTGGTGGCCTTCTCTTCGGTCAGCCCCCCGTGCTTGATTTCCCCGTCCGGGGCCACCGGCTCCAGGTCGCCCACGTCGGTCAGACGGTAGCGCTCCGACTCCTTGAAGTCGTTCAACTCCCCCTCGCTGCAGAGACGAGTGGCCACCACCGGCTGCGCCCGGAAGGCCTTCAGCAGCTTTTTGTTGGCCACGTTGTTGAGGATGCCCGGCAGGCTGACCGTCGAGAACGCCGCCCGGATCGTGTCGTTGCAGAAGCTTCTCGGCACCGTTAATCCCTCCAGACGGGCGCACTCGGCGAACACCATCTGCAGGCTGATGTCCCGCTCCCGGTGCACGCCTGTCATCACCTCGGCGCCGTAGTGCCCTGACAGCTGGTCCTCCGGTATTCCCGCCCGGAGGCAGAGGGCGGCCTCCAGCATCTCTACCTCGTGCTCCCGACCCCGATCGCGTCCCACCGATATGGCCACGTCCGCCCGGGGGCGGCTCTCGCGGATGGCCCTCAGCACGCTCCGACCCGTGCGGTCAACGTCCCATCCGGCCCGCACGGCCTCCCGCTCGATCTCCGGGAACTCGCCGGCGCAGATATCCTGGATGGCGGCGACGCGTTCCCGCTCGGCACGGACGGCGCTTTCGGCTTCCTCCATCGCGCTCGCGGCCAAAGGCGCTGGCGGCGGGACCCGCGAGGCACCATCGCCCGTCGGCCCGGCGGCTGACCCCGCGCTCGCCACCCCCGGGCGGGACCCGGCCTCGGCACCCTCACAACCCCTTCGCCCCGCCTCGGGTTCCTGGGTCGCCTCCGGCTCGGGACCGGGCTCCTCGCCCGCCTCGAACGCGGCCTTCAGCTCGGCCATCCTGTCCTCATCGACCGTCTCGGGGTCGATCCCGTGCTGCTCCATCCACTCTTCGAACTCCATGGTCTTGCCTCCGTACAGGTGAAAACTCGCTCCGCCCGTGCGCAGCCGGGCGGCAACCTTCATCCGAGTGGTCATGTCCGCTCCCACGGCCACTACGGAAACCTCTCTGAGAACCGACCGCGTGACGTGGTAGAACGGCCCGGCATGGGTCCGGCCGTTCACCGCGCGGCTCCTGCGCACCAGCTCGGCGTCCAGGACCTCGGCGCCAATGGAGAGCTGCCAGTCCGCGCCGGCCTCGGCCTGCTCGATGATTCCCTTCGCCTGGCCGCTGGAGGAGAGTATTTCGCCCTCGATGACGAGCCCGTCGTCCTCGACCCGGGCCCGCACCATGCCGACGCGGCTCCCGGTCCGGTTCTCGTGGTTGGTCAGGAGCGGGACCGTCTCCGGTATCTCCAGGCCCGCCAGCTCGACGACGACCGGATGCCGCCATCCGGGCAGCTTCATCTTGCCGCCGGTGTAGGCGACGCCCATGACGCGGGCGTTCGAGGCCCCGGTTTCCTTGGCCGCTTCAATGATCAGGAACTCGTCCATGTCTCTCCTCACGCCAGTGCAAGGGCCGCTTCGGACTCCTCCAGTTCATCGACCCGTTCCTCGAGCTCTCCGGTCTCGGGCTCCTGCGGCGCCGGCAATGCTTCGGCCGCCGGGAGCCCCAGCTCCCTCATCAGCGACATCTCGCGCGCACGCTGCCGGAGTTCGGCCTCCCAGTCCTTCCCCTGACGCGCGTACTCGTGGGCCAGCGTGGTGGTGTGGTTCCTCAGGCGCTCGCCCTGGGCCTTCGCCTCCTTGGCCGGGTCGACGTGCTCGGTGCCGTCCCAGAACCACTGGTGTTTCGGCAGGATGCGGCGCAGGCCGGCGACGGGCACGCTCTCCACCAGGCCCGCCTCCAGGGCGTACTCCCAGAGCCAGGCGGCCAGCACGCGGTCGAGGACCTTCCGCGCCATGAAGGCCTGATCGACGCGGATGCTCTTGAAGTAGGTCTGGTGGTCGAGGCGCCCCGACGCGTAGTTGTAGCCAGACGAATTCCCGGCGGCGATGTTGAAGGGCATGTTCAGACAGCGGGCGATCTCGTTCAGAATCTGCTTTTTGAACTCCGCGTACGTGGTGGCCGGCTGGGCCGGCTCGATCTGGCTCATCTTCCAGCCGCCCGGCATGGTCAGCAGCATGTTGCGCTCAAGCTCGACCAGGTCCATCGGCTCGACGGCCTCCGCCTCCCCGGCCGGCGGGGTGTCGGTGTAGAGGATGCCGGCGAAGTTGGCCGCCGCCTCGGCCGCGCTGATGACAGCCAGCGTGAACCTGCGCAGCTGCGCGAAGAGCGGCAGGGCCGGGGTGATCTCCGGAACGCCGCGATGCTGGCCGGGCCGCTCGGCCCGGAAGATGTGGACCATGCTCTCGGCCGGAACCGTCATGAAGTCCTGCTTGAACGACCAGGCGTTGCCGCCCGGGTGTTCCTTCAGGACGTGGTAGGCGACCGGGTTGCCGTGACCGTCCAGGCGCACGCCGTCGACCTCCTGCTCGTCGCTTTGGAGCCGGAGCGGGCTGGTCACCTGGTCGGCTTCGATCAACCGCAGGTCGAGCTTGACGGGGTGGTCGAGGACCGGGTTGTTGACCAGGACGGCGAAGGCCTCGCCGTCCTGCGCGCGGGCCATGCGCATCGTGCGGAGCTTCTCGGCAAGGGCGACCTCCTGCGCCCACAGCTCGAACTCCACCTCGACCTGGTGGTTGACGGCGTCGTCGGGCGTCAGGAGTTGCAGGCGCGGCCCGGTCCCCACGGTGTCGTTGGCCAGCGTCAGCACGATCCCGCGTGCATAGGAGTTATTGGCGACCTCGTAGCGGGCCCGGTTGCGGAGCGTGCGCCGCACGTCGGCGTTGGCCGCCGCGTCCGCGCTCAGGGCGTCGGCGTTCGCCCAGTGGCGGCGGTTGTCGTCGGTGGTGACGGCCGCGTCATAGCGGGCGCGCAAGGCCCCCGAGCGCGCCAGGGCGAGGTAGCGCCTCGCCAGCGCGGCGCTTGCCAGCTGCGCCGGCTCGGCGTTCTCGGTCCTGCCCGTGATCTTCTTCAGCCAGCCAAGCACCGTTACGCTCCCGGTGGAGACAGCTTAGTGAACCGCAGGGACTTCGTGGGCTTGTCGCCGCTCTCCTTCGAGGCCAGGTAGCGGTCGGCGGCGAGCTGGTCCTTCAGGCTGTGCTGCTGCACCTCGCCCACGTCGCCCTTCGCGCTGCGTGGGCCCTGGGCGTTCTTCTCTATGGCGTCCTTCAGCTCGTCGGCCATGTCCTCTCCTTCCGCCAAAGAAAACGGGCCGCGCAGAGGGTGCAGGCCCCTGCACGGCCCGTAGGTTTCCTTGGCTCCTTGCCCGCCATAGCTCGCCTCAAGGCGAGCGACGGCGGGAGCAGCCCGGCGGTAGCTAACCGCCGAACTGTCGCCCGTTTGTATCGTCTGCCCTCATCCTATCCGTCCCGCGACTTGTCGCAAGACTTCCGGCCCGGATCGCCCAAAATTGTCTATATGTAGAGGGTTTCGGCCGGATTTTCGGGGGAGGCTTTTCGCCCGGTTCCCTCAAATCGCCTCCTCGTAGGTGGTGATTCGCCGTCCGCAGTGCCGGCATTCCCGCCGCCGCAGGATGCGGTTCTTCGAAGTCCGCCGGGTATAGATGACGTGAAAATGCCGGCAGCCGCAGCCCCGGCAGACCAGGCCATGGTCTTCGGGCAGACCTTTGCTGTCCGGCTTCTCGTCTGTACTGCTGTCACTCATCGCTTCCGCCGCTGAAGTTCGGATAGCTTGAGCCGCTCCGGCTCGGCCGCCGGCTTCATCCGTGCACCCACCCGCTCGACGCCCTGAATCGATGCGGCTGCCGCGCAGCCGACCACGCAGTCGAACCAGTGGTTGTCGGGCTTGTGGGCCGGCAGCTTCCACTCGTCCACGGTGCGGCCGCGGCCCTCTGTGCGGACCCGGTACTCGGCCGTCAGGTGCTCGGCGAAGAGGCGGTGCGGGGTGGCCTTGCGCCCGAAGATGGAGAGGCAGCCCGGATCGCCCATGGCCGTCCCCAGACGCTCGTGCACGAAGCTCTTCCAGTAGTTCGTGTCGATCTCGACGTGCCTCAGGGCCCGGCGTCGGGACAGTCCCGGCACCCACCAGTGGTGCCCGATCCGGTCGCCGCGCCTGCGGCTGTACTCGCTGATCGGCTTCTGGCTCGCCGTGATGCCGTGCCCCCGCGCCGGCATCAGCACGGCGGCATGCTCTGACTGCCGGCAGAACTGATGCACGACATCGGTCTTCCATCCTTGGTCGATCAGGCAGAGCCCGATACGCATCACCGCGCCGTCGTCGCGGGGCCACTCCCTGCGCAGCAGCTCGCCGGTCAGGGCCTGCAGGCCGGCGTAGATCGCGGCGTCCACTCCCAGCCCCTGGTGGATGCGGCGCAATGTGCGGTTCGCGTCCCGGACGGTGAAGTAGCGGCGGTTCTGGCCGGGGTAAGTGCCGTAGTCGAGGACATAGCCGGTGAAGTCGGCCTCCCACGCGCAAACGCAGTAGAAGAGCAGCTTCTGCTGCACGTCGATGAAGCAGGTCAGGTGGTCGCACTTCACCGGCACCTTGCCGCGCTTCCGGCCGTTGGTCTTGGCCGCGACCGCGTCGGCGTCCAGTATCTCGGTTTCCTCGTCCCGGTCGGCCATCGGCTCGTTCTGGTACTCCGCCCAGAATGCGGCCGGCCGGGTGATCTTCAGGTCCATTGCGCACTGGAGCCCCGATATCTGGTCCTCCTCGTAACGTTCTGCCCAGGCCACCTCGGCGCCGGCGTCCATCTCCTGCCGGTGCTCGGCGTAGAACTCGGTCGCCCGTTCGTGGCAGCGCGCGTAATTCTCCGGATCGCTGGCCAGAATCTCCGCGTATCGCTCCCACAGCTTCTCGTTCTCGGGGAAGGAGTAGATCATCTTCATCCGCTCCCCCTGCCACTGGGGATGCTTCTCGCGGTCAAGGATACGGTCGGCCATGTCGCCCGGCTTGATGACAGTGCAGGGCATGATCCCGCTGATCTTCCTGCCCGGGCCGGAGAGGCCGAGCACGGCGCCCGACAGGATGCTCTCCCTGGCCTGACACTGCGACAGCGACCGCGCCGACTCGTCGGTCTGGGGGTCGTCCAGGATGACCAGGTCGGGCCGGATGGAATCGCCCCCGACCGTCTGGTGCTTCATCCCACGGATGCGCCCGGTGATGCCGGCCACCTTCAGGATCGCCCCGGCGGCGCGCGAATCCGGGATGGTCGGCAGCACGATCTCCTTCGCCGTCCACTCGATGTGGGTGCGCTTGCCGCCATAGAGCTGCCCGGCGCATCGGTTCGCGATTCCGTCAAGGCACTGCACGGGGTAGACGGCCTCGGGGAAGTCGTCCAGCAGCAGCTCGTTCGACTCCAGCTCGGTCTTGATCGTGTCGAGCATCTTCACCCCGTGTCCCTCGTCAGAACCGATGAGGCAGACGCACCGCCGGTGCCCGTACAGGATCGCCCAGATGCAGGCGCGCT
>JAWODG010000193.1:0-27054 GCA_046483385.1 Candidatus Brocadiia bacterium
GACAGACCGAAATCCACCTTCCTGTATATCAATACACCCAGAACCACGAAGGCGATGAGAACACCGATTAATTCAGTCATCTAGATCTTAGGCTTCCATAAGCGGGTGTATATAATAGTTTTTGACTTTTTACTATCTTCTATTCTCGTTTCTTGCCGTAGCCACGGGGCACTGAGACCTCACGGGTTACAGGGGGAAGTGAGGCCTGGTCTAAAGCCAACTGCCGGGCATCTTTTGCGGCTGCCATGTTTCTTTTCAATGGGATGGCAAATTCGATTCCCTGTAGATCAATATCGTAGAGTACCTTTCCGTCGAGAAAGCCACGGTCCAACACCAGAGAATCGACGGTGCTATAGGGGGTTACATTTTTCTTGGCCTGTTCCAACACCGCGAGGACATGGAGGTTGTCGGGTTTTTCAATGGTATCGATTTTGAGGGCCAACGGGAAAGTAACGGAAGCGACGGGCGTTCGTCAAACGGCGGGGGCTCAGCGGTCAGCAGTCAGTGAACGAGGTAATGGCATAACAGGAGCACAAAGTTCTGCCTTTCTCTGTGCTCTCTGCGTCCTCTGCGGTAGAAAGACGAGGACGAGGACGAGATCGAGGACGAGGACGATTGTGGCTCGGGCGTTCTCCGGTTGCCATGCGCTTTCTCCCCTCCTCCGTGTGCTCCGTGCCTCCGTGTTGAACGGCCTTCGTCGGGAGGCGCGTTAATGGTTGACACGGGCGGGGGGCCGGACTCTCAAAGCTCAGAATCACACGGGTGGGGCGAGGTGGAGGTCTACCGGCTGGCCGGTGCGGGCGGCGGCGCGCTCCATGATGGCGATGTCCTTCCAGGCGTCCACGATGTCCCAAGGCAGGGGCTCGTCGGCCTCTATGCACTCCACGAAGCGGTCGTAGGCGGTGGTTTCCAGGGGTTCGACGGGCCAGGTGCGGACCTGGTCCTCTTTCTTGGCGCGGATCCGGCCGCCCTCGGACGTGACGTGCCAGCCCCGGTCGGTGGCCATGTAGAAGATGTCGATGTGCTCGCGGTCGTTTTTGGTGGGGTCGTATATCTCCAGGTCGGCGGCCCAGGTGATGAACAGGTGCGCGGCGGCGCCGTCGCTGAAGTCGAGCTTCATCGACTCGGTGTCGTTGCAGGCGAGGTCCTGCGCGTGGTTGTCGCTCAAGAAGGTGCAGCGCACGACGTCGCCCTCGGCCAGGTAGCGGGCGGTGTTGAGGTTGTGGACCATGGCGTCCATGAACGGGCCGCCGTTGCGCTCGGGGTCGGTGGCCCACTCGTTCCAGGTGGGGTAGTGGTGGAGCCAGTCCTGGCGGTAGAGGGCCAGCCGGCCTATCTCGCCGCCATCGAAGATGCGCTTGAGGGTCTCTATCTCGGCGTTGCCGGTGCGGCGGTAGAAGACGGCGCAGCGCACCCTTCCGCGGACGGCCTCCAGCATCTCGGTGGCCGGCTCCAGCCGGGGGGCCAGCGGCTTGACGGTGATGATGTGTTTGCCGCGCTCGGCGGCGCGCAGGACGAGTTCGCGGCGCACCCACGGGGGCGTGAAGATGAGCACGGCGCGGATGGCGTCGTCGTCGAAGATGGCGTCCGCCGACCCGACCGGGCGGGCGTCGAAGAAGTCGGCGTAGTGCTCGGCGCGCTCCTGCGCAGGGTCGAAAAGCGCCCGCACGCGGACGCGCTCGCTGTCGCGGATGGTCTCGTGCTCCCAGCGCAGGTAGTCCCCGCAGCCGAGGATGCCGATGGGGTAGGGGTCGGTCATGTCGATGTCTCCTCCGGGTCAGTCGGACGGGAAGGCGCCCTCATAGGCGGCGATGATGCGGTCCCAGGCCTCGTTGGCCTCGTGGTCTATCTCCTGCCGGTCGGGGTCGGCCTCGAACCAGGCGATGGAGCGGCGGATGCCCTGCGCGAAGGTGGTGGTGCAGACGAAGTCGGGCACGAAGCGCTTGATCTTACTGTTGTCCAGGACGATGCTCCAGGACTTGTCGCCCCAGAGGTTGCCCTCCTCGTGGGGCTGGTAGGCGCAGATGAGGTCGGTGGGGACGTGGACGAACTCGGGGTCGGCGCCGGCCGCGCGGGCGACTTCCTGGTAGAGCTGGTTCCAGGTGAGCACCTCGTCGGTGGTGATGTGGAAGGCGTGTCCGACGGCGCGCTGGTTGCCCAGCAGGCCGACCAGGCCGACGGCGAAGTCGCCGTTCCAGGTGGTCTGCCACAGGGAGGTGCCGTCGCCGGGGACGATGATCTTCTCGCCCCGGCGCATGCGGTCAACGATGGTCCAGGGTTTGTTCCACGCGCCGACGCAGAGCGGGATCATGCTGGGGCCGTAGGTGAGCGACGGGCGGACGACGGTGTAGGGGAAGCCGCTCTCGCGGTATTCGGCCAGCAGGCGCTCCTCGCAGGCGGCCTTCTGGCGGGAGTACTCCCAGTGCGGGTTCGCGAGCGGCGTGGACTCGGTGACCAGGTAGTCGCTGGGGGGCTTCTGGTAGGCGCTGGCGGAGCTGATGAAGATGTACTGTCGGACCATGCCGGCGAACAGCTCGATGTCCTGCTCGACGTGGTCGGGGGTGAAAGCGATCCAATCGACGACGACGTCGAACTGGTGACCTTCTATGGCGCTGGCGACGCCGTCGCGGTCCCGGGCGTCGGCGGTCAGGACGGTGGCTTCGTCGGGGACCTGGTCGGTGCGCGAACGGCCGCGGTTGAGCAGGTACATGTCGATGCCGCGCTCGACGGCCAGGCGCGTGCAGGCGGTGCTGATGAGGCCGGTTCCGCCGATGAAGAGCACTTTCATGGATGTCTCCTGGCTGGTGATTCTGACGGGACCGATGGTAAGCTGGCGGCGGGAGAGCGTCAAGCGGCGGCGAGTGCGGCGGGCGGCCGACGGCAGCCCGCTTGCGCGGGCTTCCACAGTTCGCCGTACGGCGCAACGGTTGTGCCACAGATGGCGGCGGACGACGACGAGCCGTCTTCGTTCGCCATGCGGCGAACTCCGGTCCCCAGGGTAGGGCAGCGACAGGGATGATCTACACGCTAAGCCTGCCGTCTTTCGTGCAGTTCTTCGTGTCTTCGTGCCTTTGTGTGAGGAGTCTGCCGTTGCCGTCCGTCGTGAACCCCGCCTTTGGCGGGGGCGTCGTGGTCGTTGTGGTTAGCTCCCGCCGTTGTCTGCGGTTAATGCTGTCAGTCGAGGAGGGAGCGGACGCGTTCCAGGTTCCGTAGGTCGGTCTGGACGGACTCCCACGGGGTTTCAAGGATGAGCGGCAGGCCGGAGAGGGCAGGGTGGTTGAGGAAGTGGCGGAAGCCCTCGTCGCCGATGTTGCCCTCGCCGATGTGAGTGTGGCGGTCGCGCTTGCTGCCGGGCTGGTCGCGGGAGTCGTTCACGTGCAGCAGGCGGATGCGGTCGGGGCCGGCGGCCTCCGACAGCTCAGCTACGAGTCGCTCAACTTCCTCGGCCCGTCTCAGGTCGTAGCCCGCGCCGAAGGCGTGGCAGGAATCGATGGCGAGTCCGATTTCGGCCTCGGGCACGGCGTCCTCGATACCCTGTAGAAGGGTGCCGATGGTCTCCGCGCTGCCGCCCGGTCCGTGTTCCGAGGCGGTGTTCTCCAGCAGCAGGGCGGGGGCGGAGTTGGCCCGTTCGAGCGCGCGGGAGATAGCGTCGGTTGCGCGTGCGACGCCCCAGTCGTGGGGGTGGCCCTTGTGGCTGCCGGGGTGGAGCACGTAGAACTCCGCGCCCATGGCGGCGGAGAGGTCCAGTTCGTCCCGGAGCCGCCGGATGCTGCGGCGATAGACGGTGGTATCCGAAGCGCACGGGTTGACCAGGTAGCACGCGTGCACGAAGAGGGGCCTGAGGCCGGCGTCGCGGCGGGCTTTCCGGAAAGCGGCCAGTTCCTGGTCGTCCCTGTCCTGCAGGTGCCAGCCTCGGGGATTCCCGCAGAATATCTGGAAGGTGGTGCAGTGCCGCTCCAGCGCCCGGTCAACGGCCATGGGCAGCCCGCCGGCCATGGAGACGTGGAAGCCGATGCGGCGCCCGGACTGCATCACGCCCCCCCTAAAACCTGAAGAGAGTTACTTACCACGAAGGACACGAAGGACACGAAGACAAAGAACTGCTAACAATGTAGTCTGGCGGAAGCATGCGGTGTAAGAAGCGTGACCCTGGTCGGTGCGGGCAGTGCCGCCTGTACCCCCCTGATTGCCTTCTTCTCTGCCTTTCTTCGTGCTCTTCGTGACCTTCGTGGTGAGAACTGGGCGACAGTTGGGGGTCACTCGTAGTCGAGCAGTTCGGGCATGCGGTCCAGGTAGGTGCGGGCACCGCTGCATATCTGGTCGCGCCGCATCTTTATCTCGGGAAGCTGCTCGTTCATGTAGTTCTCGGCCAGGGCGTGCTTGTGCTCCGAGCGCATGGCGGGTCCCAGCAGCAGGTAGCCGTTGTAGATGGCGGTGGCGCTTTCGACCAGCTTGCCGGCGTGGAGGTCGCGGAAGTCGTTGTCCTGCGCGTTGGTGAAGTCCACCGCCTCCTGCAGCCATCCGCGGGCCTGCTCGAGCGACTCCAGCATGTCCTCGTCGGCTCCCTGCCCGGCGAGTTCCTCGTGCAACTCACCGAAGCGGTCCTCGAGCGTGCCGTTGGTCACGTAGCCGACGGCGGCGTTGTGCTGGATCTGTGTCGTGCCCTCGTAGATCGTGGTGATACGCGCGTCGCGGTAGAGCCGCTCGACCTCGTAGTCGCGCATGTAGCCGCTGCCCGCGAGCACCTGGAGGGCGTCGTAGGCCACCTCGTTGCACATTTCGGTGGCGTAGTACTTCGCGATGGGTGTGAGGGCGCGGGCCAGCGTGCGCCAGTACCGGCGCTGGTCGGCGAGTTCTTCGCCGCCGGGCATCACCTCCAGCTCGCCGTCCTCCCTGAGTTCCTCGATGCTGTTGGTCATGTCGACCGCAATGGCCGTCTCGTAGGTGAGCAGCCGGGACGTCTCCACCTTCATGTGCATGTCGCCCAGCATCTGGCGGACGGCGGGGAACTGGCGGATGGGTCGGCCGAACTGCTCCCTCTCCGCGGCGTATTCGAGCGCCTCGTTCAGGGCGGCCTGGGCGATGCCGACGCCCTGCGCCGCGATGGCCAGCCGGGCCCCGTTCATCAGCGCCATCACGTAGGTGGAGAGCCCGCGCTTGCGGCTCCCGATCAGCAGGGCGGGGGCGTCCACGAACTGCAACTCGCAGGTGGGTGAGCCGTGGATGCCCAGCTTCTCTTCGATGCGCCGCACGCGGACCTCGGGGCCGGCCTCGCACAAGAAGAGCGACAGCCCGCGGGCGCCGGCCGTGTCGTGCTCGCTGCGCGCCAGCACCAGCAGCACCTCGGCGCAGCCGTTAGTGATGAACCGCTTGACGCCGTTGAGCCGCCACGTGTCGCTGTCCTCATCGTAGTCGGCGCGGAGTTGGACGTTGGTCAGGTCGCTGCCCGCGTCCGGCTCCGTGAGGGCCATGGCTCCGGTGACCTCTCCGCTGCTGAAGCGGGGCAAGTATTCCGCCTTCACGTCCTCCTCGGCGAAGCTGTTGACGGTCTCGGCGATGTCCTGCAGGCCGAACAGGTTCATCAGGCTGGCGTCCGCCTGGCTGACAAGCTCGGTGGCGATGGTGTATATAGTGACAGGCATGTTGAGGCCGCCGTAACGCCTGGGCAGGGTGAAGCCCATCAGGTCGGCCTTGCTGAGCTGGTCAAGGGCCTCCCGCGTGCCCTGGGCGTAGGTGACCACGCCGTCCTCGAACTGTGCCTCCTCCTCGTCCACGTCGGCGGCCCGGGGGGCAATGAACTCAGCGGCCAGCTCCCCGACGATCTCCAGCACGCGCCGGTAGCTATCCATCGCGTCTTCGTAGTCGGCCGGCGCGTAATCGTACTGGTGGGCCTCGGCGTAGTTGCGTTCCTGGAGCATAACCATGGTGCGCAGGTCGGCGCTGTCCAGGAAGTCGAGGATGTCGTCATTGTCGGTGAAGAAGTTGGGCATCTTCGGCTCCGATCCCTTACTTCGCGTGTTCTTTGTAGATGTCGATGAGCGCGGGGATGACTTCGTTCAGGTCCCCGACGATGCCGTAGTGGGCCACCTGGAAGATGGGGGCTTCGGGGTCGGTGTTGATGGCCACGATTTTGCTGGACTCCTGCATGCCGGCCCGGTGCTGGACGGCGCCGCTGATGCCGCAGGCGATGTAGAGCTTCGGGCGGACCGTGGTGCCCGTCTGGCCGACCTGGTGGGGCTTGCCGATGAAGCCGGCGTCCACGGCGGCGCGGGAGGCGCCCACGTGCCCGCCCAGCACGTCCGCGAGTTCGCGGATAAGGCTGAAGTTCTCTGCGCTGCCCACGCCGGCCCCGCCGGAGACGATGATGTTGGCTTTCTTCAGGTTGACCGAGCGGGGGGCGCGATGCTCTTCCAGCAGATCGACACATAGAAGCGACTCTTCCAGGGTGCCGTCGAACTTGATGATCTGGCCCTGGCGGTCGGGGTCGGGCGTGCCCATCTTCATGACGCCCTCGCGGACGGTGGCCATCTGAGGGCGCGTCTCCGGGTTGACGATCGTCGCGATGATGTTACCCCCGAAGGCGGGGCGGATCTGGTAGAGCAGTTTGGGGTACTCCTTGCCCTTGACCACGTCGGTGTGCGGCCCGATCTGCAGGTCGGTGCAATCGGCCGTCAGGCCGACTTCGAGCGTGGAGGCGACCCGCGGGGCCAGGTCGCGTCCGGTGGTGGTGGCGCCGAACAGCACGATGGCCGGACGAGCCTGCCGGATCATGCGGCACAGCACATCGGCGTAGGGAAGCGTGGAGTAGTGGTCCAACGCGTCGGTGTCCGCGAGGTAGACCTGATCGCAGCCGTGGGCCACCAGTTGCTCGGCCAGTGCCTCGACTTCGCTTCCCAGCAGGAAGGCGCCCACTTCGCCGTCCAGGTCGGCGGCCAGTTCGCGCGCTTTGTGGACCAGTTCGAGGCTGGCTTCCGCGACCTTGCCGTTGTGGACCTCGGCGAAGACGCAAACGTCTCTCGGTTCTTCGTGCATGGTGCTGTGGGCTCCCGGGTTTCGGATCGTCTCAGGCGGGTCAGTCGAGGATGTGTTCTTCTATCAGCTCTTCCACCAGCTCAGTCAGGCCCTCGGTGGTGGGTTCGACCGGCTTATGCTCCTCGGAGCGAAGCTGGACGGAGTCGATCTTCTTGACGCGAGTGGGAGAGCCGCTTCCGCCGCAGGCCGACTCGTCGGCGTTTATCTCATCCAACCCCCACTGTTCGATGAGCAGGTCGCGCTGGCGGAGACCGGCCAGGCGTTCCTCGTCGGGGTCGTCCAGCTCGCAGGCGGCGCGGGCTTTCTTGTATTTCATCACGCGCTTGGCCGACGGCGGTCGCGGCTCGTTGGCGTCGCCCGTGACCGTCAGCAGGGCCGGCAGGGGGGCGCACACTACTTCGTACCCGTCCTCCAGCGCGCGCCGCACCGTGACGGCGTCGTCGGTGATGTCCGCGACTTCCTCCACGTAGGTCAGTTGGAGCAGGCCCAGCTTCTCGGCAAGCTGGGGGCCAACCTGCGCGGTGTCCCCGTCGATGGCCTGCCGGCCGCAGAGAACCAGGTCCGGCGCACCTATGGTCCGCACGGCGCAACTCAGCGCGTACGAGGTGGCCTGGGTATCCGAGGCGGCCACGCGCCGGTCGGTAAGAAGCACGGCCCTGTCGGCGCCGCGGTAGAGGCACTCCCGCAGAGCTTCGGCTGCATTGGGAGGTCCCATGCTGAGGGCGGTGACGTGTCCGCCGTGGCGGTCCTTGATGTCCACAGCGAGCTCAAGCGCGTTCAGGTCCTCCGGGTTGACGATGGCCGGCAGGGCGGCACGGTTGACCGTGCCATCCTCCTTCATGGCCTCGCCGGTCAGGTTCTCGGTATCCGGCACTTGCTTGACGCAGACGACAATCTCGTAGCTCACCGGTCGAGGTATCCTCAGGGGGTCAAGGTTCGAGAATTGCGCCTCCGATACTGCGTACCGCAGGAGACGACGGGCCTGCCGCTCAAGGGGGCAGACACACCGGAAGCGTAAAGAGGATTGTAGTTAATAGAGCAGTCGGCCTTCAAGTGCGGAAGGGTCGCTTCGGGGTCCGGCGCCGGTTTCGGCGCTCACACGGAACGCAGTTGCTGAGCGTTCGGTCGATCTGCAGAGCGCTGCGCCGGGCGGATGACCGGGCTCGCGGAGTAAAGCCCCGCGTGCTGCCGTCCGGGCCGTCCGGACCGAACCTTCTTTGTGGGAAGCTGCTTGCGGACTACTGCCTGCGCACGTTCGCGGCCCGCAGTCCCTTGTCGCCCTCGGTGATCTCGAAGCTGACCCGTTCCCCTTCCATCAGCGTCTTGAAACCGTCCATTGACACAGCGCTGTAATGGACGAAAACGTCCTCATCCCCATCGTCCGGGTCGATGAACCCGTAGCCCTTCTTATTGTCGAACCACTTCACCGTACCTTCTGCTGCCACCTCTCAACTCCCTCCACAAGAACCGCAGAAGCACAATGCACGCGCGTAATATAACGAGGGGCAACGGGCATGTCAAGGCAACAATTGCGGACCTTGCGGAGTTGGCAGGAGAGAGGCGAGACTTATTCCGTCGCAGCCATGACGGCCTGCCGGATGGACTCCAGCCGGGCCTCATCCGTGACGGGACGCCCCGACCCGGCATCCGTCACGAAGAAGACATCTCGCGCAAGTTCCCCGCGCGTGAGGATTTGCGCAAATTCGATGTCCAGGCCTTCGGCCCCCAAAGCGTCGGCAAGCGAGAACAGCAGCCCGACCCGGTCACGGGCCACGATGTCCACCGCGGTAAAAGGACGTCCGCGCCTGTTGTCGAAGTGCACCGACGCGATCGAGCGGTGGGAGGATATCTCGTCCGACTCGCTTTTCTCCTCGGCTTTCTCGCGCAACTCGGGGGCGACTTCGAGTTGTCCGTCTATTGCGAGCACGAGGTCGTCCTCAACGGCGCCCCAGAAGTTGGGGTCGGGATTGATGGGCCGGTCCTTCATGCGTACGGTGAACCTGTCGAGCACCGTGCCATCCTCCAGCGTGAAGGCGGTCGCGCTGAGGATATCCAGCCCGTTGTGGGTGAAGATGCCCGCGATCTGCGCGAAGCGCGCCGGCACGTCCGAAGTGCAGACCCAGACGACGGCCTGCTGCTCGTGAATTGCCCAGGTCATCGCGGCCGGGCGACCGTCCAGCCGCTGAACCATCCGGACGTGTTCGAGGGCCACCGATGGCGCGACTTCCGTCTTGTAGGTGTCGGGCACCAGGGATGCGTGGCGTTCGGCAGGGGCCTCTAAGCCTTCACGGGCAGCAGCCTGCGCCAGTTCCCGGTCGAAGTAGTCGCTGGTCGCGACGGGTTCGTAGCCGGGCACGAGCACCGCCATCAGTCCCTGGTAGACCTCGAATAGTTTGGCGTCGTGCCAGGCGAACCAGCCCAGGGAGCCCATTGCTCGGCCGTGGGCATAGGTCAGCAGGTACAGCTTGCGCAGCTTCTCCGGACTGCCGATGCGCTCGGCCATCCGGCGCAGTTCGGATTCGTCGGGTTCGCCGCCCGCCAGAACGCGCTCCCACAGCACGTCCTTGAGTCCCATCAGATCGGCAAGCAGCTCGCAGCCTTGCCGACGCACGCCCAGTCGCCCGGCAATCGCGGAAGCCACACCGGCGGGGTCCTGGTCCGTGACGAGGTCCAGATCGTGCAGCAGTATGAGGAGCCGCAGCAGGTCGGTGCGTTCGACCTGCTCGAGCGTCTGGCGCTGCGGTATATCGGCCGGCTCCTTGCTGTAACTCAGTTCGTCGATCACGCGCACGGCTTCGATCGCGTGTTCGTCGAGCGTGAGTTCCCCGGCGGCTTCCGCGTCGATCTTGTGCACCAACGGCTGGAGCTCGGGGAGGTAGGCCTGCAGCAGCCCGCAGTCACGCATCCAGGCCAGTCGCTCCGCCACGCCCACGCTGCCCCCCAGCAGGTCGAGGAAGGCCCGTCCCGCCTCTTCTTCGCGGCGAAACTCCTCCGTGACGGCATCCAGACGGTCGCTCACCTGGTCCAGAAGCCGGCGGCTGATGGGAAGGTGCCGTCTCTGGCTCAGGCGGAAGAGGCCCAGCATAGCGGGTGCGGCCTCATCACCGGCGAAAGTCGGCTCCCGTGCGCTGTAGATGTAACCTTCGACCTCTGCGAAGCCGGAGCCCAGATCACGTCGGGCCAGCTGGCGTGAACGGCGCCAGGCAACCCGGTGGAGGTGAAGGAAGCGCTCGTTCAGCGCCTGGAGAATGCCCGTGACTCTGCCGGTCTGGCGGAAAAGTGCCTCCAGCAGCGCAGACGGTGCCCCGGGCCCGTCGCCGAAGCCCAGTTCCCGCGCGACGTCGGCCTGGACGTGGCGATGCAGCAGGTCAGGCGAGCCGGGCCCGGCCAGGTGAAGCGCGTTCCGCACGCGCAAAATGACGCTCTGTGCACGGCCGAGCGCCTGCCTCTGCGCCAACGTCAGCAGCCCGTCATCATCGCTGTCGAGATACTCCCGCAGGGACGCCACCTCGCCGAGCGCATCGTCCATCTTGCGGGCCGCGCCGATGTCACGCAGGCAACCCGAACCCTCCTTCAGGTTGGGTTCGGTGCAGTAAGGCGAACCGGTGAGCGGGTCCCGACGGGTCAGTATCTCATTCAGTGTCTCTTCGAAGAGACTGCCCCAGTATTCGGGGAGGAAGTCGCTGCGGATGCCCTCACGAAGGCTCCGGTGGATATTTCGAGAACCGGTCACGCGGCGTGTCTGGAGCATCGAGACGGCGGTCTCCGCGTCGGTCTCCATCAGGTGCAGTAGTTCAGGCACGGTTCGGGCGGCGCAGGCTACCCGCAAGCCCGCCTCCCGGAGCAGCGCCGCAACGTCCGCCGCTTGCTTCCGCGGTCCTTCCGGATCATCCGCATCGTGCACGAGGGCCAGTCGTACGGTGCTGCCGGGGCTCATCAGGCCCGTCCCGTAGCCGCCAGTGGCGACCCAGGCTGCCAGCCCGTCGACGTCGCCGGCCACGTGTTCCACCGCGTTCTCCACCATGATGTCGCACCCCTGGCGGAGAAAACGACTCAGGTCCCTGCCCATGCTGCCGGCCGGGAATCCCTCCCGTCCCAGCTCCAGCAGGCGCTCCCGGAAACGCCGCAGGCCGTCCGCCACCTTCCGGCGGCCGGCTGACGGGTCGGCCAGCGCGTCCCCGGCCATCCGTTCCAGTTCCTTACGTCCGGGCTCCGGGCTCATGCGCGTGTCTCTCCATGTGAGTTACCGGCCGGGGCGGGGGCTCAGTCGGCGGCGCGGGTATGGTTCTCGAACATCGGCTTCAGCGCGCGTCCGGTGTAGGATTTCTCGGCTTCGATTATCTCCTCCGGCGTTCCGCAGGCCACCACGCGTCCACCCTCGTCTCCGCCCTCCGGGCCGAGGTCCACAATGTAATCCGCGTTCTTTATCACTTCAAGATTATGCTCGATGATGATCAGCGTGTTGCCCATGTCGGCCAGCGCATGCAGCGTGCGCAGAAGCTTCTCGATGTCGTCGAAGTGAAGCCCCGTGGTTGGCTCGTCCAGTATGTAAAGCGTATCCCCCGTCGTCCGCTTGCCCAGCTCGCGGGCCAGCTTGATGCGCTGGGCCTCCCCGCCGCTCAAGGTCGGGCTGGGCTGGCCGAGAGTCAGGTATCCCAACCCGACGTCCCGCATCAGGCGCAGCTTGCGTTCCACCGACGGATAATTGCGGAAAAACTCCAGCGCCTCCTCCACGGTCATCGCCAGCACGTCGGCGATGTTCTTGCCGCGGATGGTTATCTGCAGCGTCTGCTCGTTGTAGCGGCGCCCCTGACAGGCCTCGCAGGTCAGGCGCAGGTCCGGCAGGAAGTTCATCTGGATGTCCTTCTCGCCGAGCCCGTCGCACTCGGGGCAGCGGCCCTCTTTGGTATTGAAGGAGAAGCGGCCCACGTCGAAGCCGCTAACCTTCGCCTGTCGCGTCCCGGCGAAAGCCTGTCGGATGCCGTCGAAGACTTTCGTGTAGGTGGCGGGGCAGGAGCGGGGCGTGCGCCCGATGGGGCTCTGGTCTATCTCCAGCACACTTTCGAGCTGCTCGGCGCCCTCGACGGCGTCGTGGTCGCCCGGCTTGGGCCGGCTGCTGTAGAGTTGCCGGCGGAGCGCCCGGTACATCACGTCGTGCACGAGCGTGCTCTTGCCGCTGCCGCTCACGCCCGTCACGCAGCATAGCAATCCCAGCGGGAACTCCACGTCGATCTCCTTCAGATTGTGCTCCCGCGCGCCGCGCACGACGATGGCCTTCCCGGCCTCCGGTTCCCGCACCCGGTGGGGGATCGATATCTCCTCCTGCCCGTTCAGGTAGCGCGCCGTTACGCTGTCGCGCTCCTCCAGCAACTCCGGGTACGGCCCATTGAACACCACGTTCCCGCCGTCCCGCCCGGCGCCGGGGCCGAGGTCCAGAACCCAGTCGGCACGGCGGATGGTGTCCTCGTCGTGCTCCACGACGATGACGGTGTTGCCGTTGTCCCTCAGCATCTCAAGCGAGTCCAGCAGCCGCTGGTTGTCCCGGTAGTGCAGGCCGATGGACGGCTCGTCCAGGATGTAGCAGACGCCGGTCAGGCCGCTGCCGATCTGCGTGGCCAGCCGGATGCGCTGGAACTCGCCCCGGCTGAGCGTGTTGGACCGCCGCTCGCAGGTCAGGTAGTGCAGTCCCACGTCCAGCATGAACTCCAGCCGCTGCTTTATCTCCTTCACGACGGGCGCCGCAATCTTGGCCCGCGCACCCTCGAACTCCAACTCTTCGAAAAACTGCCGGCAGTCGCGGATGCTCATCGAGCAGAGTTCGGCAATGTTGACGCCGTCCACCGTTACGGCGAGCGCCTCCGGCCGCAGCCGGGCGCCGTCACAGGCCGCGCAGACGTCCGCGCTCATGTACTTCTTCAGCTTGCGCCGCGTGGGGCGTCGGCTGGTCTCCTCCAGCAGCTTGCTCAGGGACGGGATCACGGCGTTCTCGCCCTCTATGTCGGTCCGTTCCTCAAGCTTATCCCCGTGCAGCAAAGCCCGGCGTTTCTCTTCCGCTATGTCCTCGAACGGGACGGATGTGTCCACCTCCAGCGCGTCGGTCAGTTCCTCCAGCATCCGCTGGAACTGCCGCCCGGTGCGGCCCCCCCAATCGTCCCAGCCCCGGATGGCGCCATCCTCGATGCTCAGCGACCTGTCGGGCACGATCAACCCCTCGTCGAACGTGTCAACCGTCCCCAGCCCGTCGCACTCCTCGCACTGACCGTAGGGGCTGTTGAAGGAGAAGGTGTTGGGGTTGGGCTCCTCGAAGCCGCGTCCGCACTCGGGACAGGCGAAAAGCTGGCTGAAGAACACCTCGCGCCCGTTCTCCAACAGGGCGATGCACGTTCCCCCGCCCACGTCCAGCGCCGTCCGCACGCTGTCGAACAGCCGCATCCCGCGCACACGCTTCTTCGCGTCCGCTACGCCGGCGTCCGGGGAGCCGCTGATGGCCAGCCGGTCGACGACCACCTCGATGTCGTGGACCTGATAGCGCTCCACCCGGTCCACCTCGTCCAGGTCGCGGATGACACCGTCGATGCGCGCCTTGACGTAGCCCTCTGACCGGATGTTCTCGAACAGCTCCCGGTAGTGCCCGCGCCGTCCTCGCACGACGGGCGCCAACAGCGTCAGCCGCGTGCCCTCCGGCAGGTCCTGAATGGTCGCCACGATCTGCTCGACCGTCTGGTGCTCGATGCGCTCGCCGCAGTCGGGGCAGTGTGGGATGCCCAGCCGGGCGTAGAGCAGCCGGAAGAAGTCGTATATCTCCGTCGTCGTCGCCACGGTCGAGCGCGGACTGGCGCCCTGCATCTCCTGCTCGATGGCAATGGTCGGCGGCAGGCCGACTATCTGGTCGCAGTCGGGACGCGGCATCTGCTCCAGGAACTGCCGCGCGTAGCTGGAGAGGCTCTCGATGTAGCGCCGCTGCCCCTCCGCGTAGAGCGTGTCGAACGCCAGCGACGACTTCCCGCTGCCGCTCACGCCCGTCAGCACGACCATCGTATCCCGCGGCAGCTTCAAGTCGATGTTGCGAAGGTTGTTCGTCCGCGCGTGCAGGACGCGGATGAAACCGCCGCCCTCCGGTCCCCACTCCGCCGCGTCCGCCAGCATTGTGTCTTCCGTGCCGGTTGCCATCAGTCAGGTCTCCGCCTCGGCGCTCTGCCGGCCGCGCACGACGAACTTGATGGGGATGGAGGTGTAGGGGAAGCTCTCGCGCAACTGATTGCCCAGATACCGCTTGTAGTTGTCGTCGATCATGTCCGGATAGTTGGTGAACAGGGCGATGGTCGGCGGCTTCACGCCCACCTGCGTGGCGTAGTATATTTTGGTGAAGCGCTGCCCGGAGTAAGGTGGTGGGTTGCGGTTGGTTATCTCCTCCATGGCCCGGTTCAGCTCGCCCGTTCCCACGCGCACCTGGCTCTGATCGTGCAGCGCCTGCGCGGCCTCCACGACCCGCAGAGCCCCTTCGCCGGTCAGCGCGCTGAGGAAGACAAGCGGGGCGAATGCCACCCCCGGCAGCCGGTCGCGCACGTACTTTTGCCACTCCTCGAAGGACGTCCCCCCGGCCAGGTCCATTTTGTTCAGCGCCAGCACGCACGGCTTGTATTCCTCGGCGATCTTCGCCGCGAGCTGCTTGTCCACGCGCGCTATCTCCGTCGGCGCCTCCAGCATCAGCACGGCCACGTCCGCCCGGCGTATCGAGCTGAACGAGCGAGCCGTGCTGTAGAAGCTGATCGAGTCCTTTATCTGCTTGCGTCGCCGGATGCCCGCCGTGTCGATGGCGATGAACTCCACCTCCCCGATGCGGAAGCGGACGTCCACCGAGTCGCGCGTGGTGCCCGGCAGTTCGCTGGTGACCACCCGGGGCTCCTGCGCCAGCGTGTTGACGAGCGTGCTCTTGCCGACGTTGCGGCGTCCGACGAACGCTATCTTCATCGGCTCGGTGCGCTCGCCCGGCTCCACCTCGGGCAGCACCTCCCCGATGCGCTCCAGCAGGTCGAGGATGCCGCGTCCCTGCGTGGCGGAGGTCAGGTGGAGTTCCGGCAGGCCCAGCTCGTAGAAGTCGGCCGCCTCCGCCTGATGGTCCAGAGTGTCGCACTTGTTGACCACCAGCAGCATCTCCTTGCCGGCCTGCCGCAGGTCGTTGGCTATCTGCCGGTCGAGCGGCTGCACGCCCGCGCGGGCGTCCACCACCAGCAGCACGAGGTCGGCCTGCTCGATGGCGATGCGTATCTGCATCTCCACGTGCTCGGCCAGCTCCTCCTCGACGCCGATGCCGCCGGTGTCCACAAGCTCGAAGGCGGTGGTGTCGCGCTCGACCACGCGGCTGACGCGGTCGCGGGTCACCCCCGCGGTCGGCTCCACGATGGCCACACGGCTCCCGTAGAGGGCGTTGAACAGCGAGGACTTGCCCACGTTCGGGCGTCCCACGATGACCACCGACGGTACCTGCATGGCGAAGCGTTCCAGAGCGCAAAGGAGAATGGCAATCGGCCCGGATAGGGCCCGACAGGGCATTATAGCAGAGCCACGGGAAACATGCATCGCCGCCGACCGAGAAGCGAACCACCGAGACACGGAGGACGAAGAAGAGTTGATAGTTGCTGGTTGATAGTTGACAGACGGCACGCCCACGTTCAATCGACCTCGATCCCCGGGCTGCGAAGCCTCGGCGAAGCAGGCTCGTCCCCGTCGTCGGCCGTTTGCACTCCTCCGCCCACTGCCGAGTGACAACTGAGTGTCCTCGTCCCCCCGGGCGCCGAAGTTCGCCGCTTGGCGAACGGAGGCGGCTCGGTCGCGCGCCATTGCCGTTCATTCATCATTCATGGTTCCTGATTCGCGCCGAGGCCGCGCCGCCGTTGGCCCCGGCAGGGGCCGGGTGATGGAGGCCGGGACTTCAGTCCCGGTGCAGCTTCATGACCGCGCCGCTCCGCGGCGCAGCTCTGCCGTTCCCACACGAAGCCACAAAGACACGAAGCTTGCCCGCCCAACAAGCCATCCGCAGATTACGCAGATTACGCCATGGCTGACCATTAGCGCCGCAGGCGCCATCATTTGTCATTTGTAATCTGTCATTCGGCATTCGCGGCAAAGCTGCGCCCCCGTCCGCCGTTGCCGTTGAATTCATGATTCTGGATTCCTGATTCATAATTCGCGGCGCCAGCCGCGCTCCTGTTCACTAACAACTCGCAACCAGCAACTCTCAACTGGTCGGTGCCTACGATTCGTTTGGACGCACAGCGATAAGAAGTCTTGAACCGTACGCTACGGTTTGCTATAGTCGCCATCCTGGATACGGGAGGCAATCTACTATTTCGTGAAGGGGCGGCCGCCTCCCGGCTACGTGCTGGCGTCCAGTGCCCCCCCTGTATGTGGCCGATGCCGACGGACGTGTGCTCGAATGGGTCGAAGACCCGGGCGACCAGCCTTTGGCCATGCGCAAGTGGAAAGAGACCCGACGCACTGAAGTCGACCTCCTCACGGTCTTACGGGAGACGGCGCAAGCTGGCCGACAACCCGCCGGACAAGGCCCCTGATGGTCTGCCCGTTGCCTGGCGCAAATCCTGTGGTGCAGACAGGTGGGGGCTCCTTCGATCAGCGTGGATCAGTGGAATCTGTGGCTCATTTGCCGTTGCCGTCGTGGTCCCCTGCGGCGACCTACCAGGCGTTGGTGTCGTCGTCGCGGGCGTCGAGGGTCACGGTGCCGTCGGCTTTGCGGAGATTGACCTCGGTGCTTTTGCCCCCGACCGTCACCCGGTGGCGGCCGTAGAAGGCCGGGACTTCGCAGCGACCCTCGCCGTCCGCCTCGCCTTCCCACTCGGTCCACCAGCGGTCGAAGACCAGGTCGCGGTAGGCCTCCGCCGCCGGGGTAGGGGAGAAGTCCTTCTCCCACAGGGCTGCCTTCGGGCGCCAGTGGCGTCCCCTCCAGAAGCCCCACATTAGGATGCCGTCCACCGCCGGGTGGGCGAAACAGGTGCGGTAGAACTCTCGCAGCAGGCGCGCCTTCTTCTCCTCGTCGTCCATGTTGATGTCGAACTCGGTAATCCGGATGGGCAGGTCGAACCGGGCCAGCCGGTCCAGGGCCGCACGGACCTCGTCCATGTCGATGTCCCCGCCGAAGTGCCCCTGGCAGCCGATGCCGCCGACGGGTGCCCCGGCGTCCAGAAGCGCCTGAATCTGCCGCTCGTAGGCCGCGGCGTCCTTGCCTGACAGGATGTTGTAATCGTTGACGAACAGGAGGGCGTCGGGGTCCTCCTCGGCCGCCCAGCGGAACATGTCCGCCCGGATGCCCTCGCCGAGGCGGTCCTTGTAGAAGTCGCCGTGGAGCATCTCGTTGTTGACGTCGTATTCGAGAATGCGGCCGCGGAAGCGGCGGGGGACCTCCCGGGCGCGGCGCTCGACGGCCTGCCTGAGTTCGCCGTCGTCCAACTCCTTCAGCCAGTCCTGCACGTAACGGTCCACGCACCAGAAGATGCAGTGACCGCGCACGCGCAGGCCGTTGTCCCGGCACCAGGCAACCATGCGCTCGGCATCCGTGAAGTCTGGTTCCCCGCGCCGGCGTTCGGTTTGGTACCACTTGAGGGCATTCTCGTGGACGGCCGAGTTGAAGTTCTCTCGCAGTATCTCCAGGTAGCGACGTCGGTCTTCGGGCTCGGCGTCGTCGCGGAAAAGACCGTGGGATATGGCCGTGCCGAACCAGAACTCGTGTTCGAGCTGGTCCACCCGGACTCGGGCGCCGGGCGGCGCCTGGACACAGAGCGTGCCCATGCGGTGCCGGCGGATGGCCCCCTCCAGATCGCCGGGCGGTCCGGCCCTCATGGCGAGAATGCCAAAGCAGGCGAACAGGAACAGTCCCGACAGCAGGTATCCGTGCATCGTCTTCTCCCTGGATGGTTCCGCAGGCAGTGATTGGCGGGGGAGACGTTGATTGTAGCCGCTCGGATCACACTGTAAAGAGAGCGCCATCCGGCGGAAATCACTGATAATCCTCCGAGCGGCGACGTAGTGATAGATGAAGAGAGCGGTGAGAGTTAGGTGAGTCCCTGGGCTAAGCGAGCAATTCTTCTCGATTCCACTTGACCGGGGTGCCCCCAGCCGGTATGCTCCGGTCGGGTGGAGCGCAGGCTTGTGAAAATACAGGAAACAGGCGCAATGCTCACCGAACGGTCAGCTTTGATCTGCGCGCCACCGTCCCGGTTGTGAACTTTATCCGGCGGCCCGCGTCTTATAGGGCGGAGGCGGCCGGCGACGCACCTGATAGAGCGAAGGCTTCGGCGGAGGGGGAACTCCGGCCGGACAACCAGGCCCTTGCATCCGGGAGGTCTCAATGTCGGACAGGACCGAGACGGGCGGCGAGCCAACCCTGTCCCGCGAAAAGCTGGCTCGGGTGCTCGAACGGCGGCGTCAGACCGGGGAGACACTGGGCCGCTGCCTGACCGTACTCGGGTGGGAGAAGGAGTCCGACGGGTTGAAGGCGGTGGCCGCGGCTCTGGGCATTCGCTACGTAGACCTCGCCGAGACACACGTGGACCCCGCCGCGGCCCGCCTGGTCCCGGGAGAACTACTGCAACGCGCCCGCGTCGTACCCGTGGCCAGCCGGGACGGACGGCTCCTGCTGGCCTTGGAGGACCCGCTCGACTTCGAGACGGTCGACCACATCCGCATCCTGACCGAGCGCGAGGTGGAGCGTGCCGTCTGCTCCTCCACGGACCTCGAGGCGGCCATGCAGAGGCTGCACGGGCTGACCGTGGAGAGCATGATCGAGCACTTCGGCGAGGGCGGGGAGGCCGAAGAGGACAGCATCGAGATTGGCCACCTGCGCGAGATGGCCAGCGAGCCGACCGTCGTCAATCTCGTCAACCTGATCATCGTCCGGGCGGTGCGCGACCGCGCCAGCGACATCCACATCGAGCCCTTCGAGAACGACCTGAAGGTCAAGTACCGCATTGACGGGGTGCTGCACGAGACCCCGTCGCCCCCCAAGCACCTCCATCCCGCCATCGTCTCGCGCATAAAGATCATGGCGGACATGAACATCGCCGAGCGCTACCTGCCGCAGGACGGCCACATCGAGCTGAACGTCGAGGGACGGGAAGTGGATGTGCGGGTGGCCACCATCCCCACCATGCACGGCGAGTGCGTGGCGCTGCGACTGCTGGACAAGTCGTCTTTCCTGCTGAGCCTGGACGAGCTGGGCTTCGAGGATGAGACCCTGACCCGCTACCGGCGACTGCTGGAGCACCCCCACGGCATCATCCTGGTCTGCGGGCCGACCGGCTGCCGCAAGACCACCACGCTCTACGCGTCCCTGAACGCCATCTACACCCCCGAGCGGAAGTTCGTGACCATCGAGGACCCGGTGGAGTACGAACTGCCCGGCGTGAACCAGATACCCGTGCGGCCCAAGCGCGGGCTGACCTTCGCCAACGGCCTGCGGGCCATGGTCCGCCAGGACCCGGACATCATCATGGTGGGCGAGATACGGGACAAGGAGACGGCCGACATCGCCGTCCGAGCCGCGCTTACCGGACACCTGGTGTTCAGCACGCTGCACACCAACGACGCGTGCGAGGCCATACCGCGGCTGCTGGACATGGGCGTCGAGCCGTACCTGGCGGCGTCCGCGCTGCGCGGCATCGTGGCCCAGCGGCTGGTGCGGAAGATATGCGAGAGCTGAGGGTGAATCACCGGGTTCGGTGGCCGCCGAGATGGAACAGACCCTGCGGCACTGGTGCATGCAGGACGGAGCCGGGCAGCCCGACGGGTTTGTTCTGGCTGGGGAGCCGGAACTTGCGGCCGCGATGCGTGAGGCGCTGACAGGTGCCGCGTCGGCGGAGACCGTCCTGGCGTCCGACCTGAAAGGGCTGACCGGGGCCGACCTGGACGATGATCCCGCGGCGTATGCGACGTGCGCGGGCGCGCTGATGGCGTTGCACAACCGGAGCACCGGCGGGTCGGCCGCTTCGCCGGCGCTACGACGACGACAGACGCGCACGGGGGCCGGCAGATGGTGGAGTCGAGTCGCACTCGCCGCCCTCGATATCCTGCTGCTCGTCGGCCTGGTGGCCGCGTCCTTCGGGGTCCGGTCCGCCCGACTCAGGACGGTCCGGTCCGAGCTGAGTGAGGCCCGGGGGGCACTGGAGGGCTTTGACGTGCTCGAGGAGGAGGTGCAGATACTCGAGGCTGAAGCCAGAGTGTATCGCTCCACGCCGGAGACCCTGCGCGCCGTGGTCGAGGCGCTGCCGAACGGGGTCACGCTTACCGATCTCGACGTGGGCTCGGACAATCGCGTCACGGTCCAGGGCACCACGCCCTCCGTGGAAGCCCTCTCGAAGGCGGCCTCAAAACTGGAGACGACCGGCATGTTCGATGAGCTTGAGTTGGAGCGCGTCTCCAGCGGACAGGGGGGCATGTCCTTCACGATCCGCTGCGTGGCAACCGGCGGGGAGGTGAGCGGGCCATGAAGCTGTCCAAACGCGAGAAAACAACGCTGGTCCTGGGCAGTTCAATTGCGCTCGCCGTCGCCCTGACGGCATGGGTGCTCCTCCCACTTCACCGACGATGGACCGACCTGGGCCGCCAGTTGCAGCCGGGCCTCCGGGCGCTGGAAACCGTGCAGGAGCGGGCGGAGCGCCAGCGGACACTGCTGGCGCAACGTCAGCGCCTCATCCGCGAGCTGGGCTGGTTGGTGGAACCCGAACCGGAACCGCAAGAGGAAGAGGGCCAGGAGAAACAGAAATCCGGTCCCGAAGGCCTTGCCGAGAAACGCCCGCCGAAGACCGCGCCGGACGATGCGGCACCGGTGGACACCGGGGCGGGCGCCGCAGTGGAGCCTGTTGCGGACGAACCAGTGCCATCCGGGAACCCCGGGCAGCCGGACCAGACCGCGGAGGGCTCAGAAAAGGAGTCCGAGGAGTCCGAGCAGCCGGAGGCGTCCGCCCGGAAGCCGAAGGGCTACGAACTCGAGACGGAAGTCGAGAGAATGTTCAAGGAATGCGGCGCCGGCCTGAAGCTTCTCTCCGCAAAGAGGCTGTCGCGCCTCGGGTTGCGCCCCGAGCATTACGAGATGGTCGGCCTGCAGGTGGAGACCGAGACGAAGATTGACTCACTTATCAAAGTGCTGCACAGGATCGAGAAGGGGCCGCGCTTCATACGCATCGACCGGCTCAAACTGCGGCACGATCCGAAGAAACCTCTCGCCGTGGTTGCCACGATGGAACTCGTGGCCTACCAGCGCGTGGATGGGAACTGAGGAGTGACATCGTGAGTGGCATTTTAAGGACATTGCGCCGAATCGGGCCCGGTGGGTGGCTGCTGGCTTTCGGGGCGGTGATGGCCGTTCTGCTGGCGCTACAGGGCATCGGCTACGCTCGCCTGGACGACCGAACCGTCGCGCTGGAGGAACTGCGGGAACCCGAAGCCGTCGGACGGGCCGAAGCGCCGAACGTGGACGACTACATCCCCATTGGCCACGAGGGCCACTTCGGCAAGGAGCCGAAGCCGAAACCGAAGCTGTTCGGCGTGCTGGGCGATCAGGCGCTCATCGGCATGTCGGAGAACGACGCGAAGTTCCATGCCGTCGGCGCCGGTCTGCCCGGTGGCTACAAACTCGTGGAGGTCCAGCCGTCGGCGGTGGTTATCGAGAGCGAAGGCGAGAAGGAGACCCTTCAGCTCTGGCCGGACATGGGGACTCCCGGGCGGGCCCGTCCGCGCCGGCCCAGCCGCCCGCGTCCTCCCGGCCGGAGACCGCAACCACCGCAGGCCGGAGAGCCCGAGACCGGACAGGAGCAGACGGAGCCGGCGAGCGCCGAACCCCCGTGCGACGCTATGCCTGTTATACCGGACAACCTTCCGATACCGCCCGAGGTGCGGCAGCGGATGATTGAGGAGTTGACCAAACGATGGTCCAGCATGTCGGACGAGGAGAAGAACCAAGTCAGGCAGCACCTTCAGGAGATGGGCAGCGCCATGTAGCGGTGCGCGTCTCCCCGGCGCAGCCAGAAAGGGATGAAAACATGCACAGTGACGCACTGAAGCGAGTTTTCCTGCTGATCGTCCTCCTGTTGCTTACCCTCTACTCGCCCTTAGCTCAGCGTGCGGCGGCGGACGTTGACCCGAGCGACACGAGCGAGGGGGAGGGGACCGCCGTTGCGGAATCGCCGGAGGAGGGGACTGAGGCACAGGGCCAGAAGCCGGCGCCGGCCGGAGAATCGGAGAATGCGGAGAAGTCCGATGAGCCGGAGAAAGTCCCCCTGAACCTGAAGAACGCCGGCATCGACCAGATCATCAAGTTCATCAGCGATCACACCGGAAAGGTGATCTTGAAGCAGAAGGACGTCCAGGCGCAGATTACCCTCGCGACTCCGGAACCGGTGACGCCCGACCGCGCCGTGGAACTCATCTACACCGCGCTCTCCCTCGAGGGCGTGGCCGTCGTCGAGCGGGACGGCGTCATCCACCTTATGCCCGAAGACAAAGCCGCGAAACTGGGCATGGACACGCGCACCTTTGACGTGAAGTTCGCGGACGTCACGGAAGTGCAAGAGCTGGTGAAACCCCTGCTGACGGATGAGACCAAGTTCATGGCCGACACCCGGTCCAACAAAGTCATAGTGACCGGTCCTCCGGAGGTGCTGGCCGACCTGGAGGAAATCATCCAGGCCATCGACGTTCTGGAACTGGAGGGCACGCAGATGCACATCTTCCAGCTCGAGCATGCCGAGGCCTCGGATGTCGAACCCGTCCTGAAGGCCGTGCTGGTGGATGAAGCGCAGGCCAAAGGGGGCGCGAAAGCCGCCGAACAAGCTCCGGTGGCTGTGGTTGCTTATCCCTCCGCCAACTGGATTGTCGTTCGGGCGCCGAAGGAGAAACTGGAGGCGGCCCGGCAGCTTGTCGAGCAACTGGATAAAGAGAAACCGCCGGAGCTGGACCTGAACGTGGTGATGGTCAAACACGCCGATGCCGCGGAACTCGCGCGCCGCCTGTCGGAGCTCTTCCGAAGGAGACCCCGCAGCCGGGAGTTGCGCCAGACCATCGAGTTCACCGCCGACGAGCGATCCCACGCCCTCATCATCATGGCCACCGCGGAGAACTTCGAGCTGATAAAGAAGATACTCGCCCGACTGGACACCGAGGAATCGCGCAAAACCGAGACCCGCAGCTACACGCTGGAATACGCCGACGCCCAGGACGTGGCCGACCAGCTCAATGACCTCTATTCCGGCGGCGGGGCGTCCAGTTACTCCTACTATTATTACTATAGCCGGTCCCGTTCCCGGCAGGACCAGCCCCAGTTCGTCGCCGAACGCCGCACGAACAGCCTCATCGTCATAGCGCCCCCCAGCAGCTTCGAGGAAATCGAAACCCTGATCGAGAAGCTCGACCAGCCCATCGACACGGCAGAGGTCTCCCCGCGCATCTACCACATCGAGAACGTCGATGCCAAGGAGATGACGGACGTGCTGAACGAGGTATTCGGCACGGAGGAGGACGAGGGCCGGGGCGGATACTACTACTATTACTTCCGGGCCCGCGGCGGCACCGATCAGGAGGTGGGGCGCCTGTACGGGAAGGTGCGCTTCGTTCACGAACCGAATACCAATTCCGTCATAGTGATTACGAACAACGCGGAGAACTTCCGGATCATCGAGGACATACTGCTGAAGCTCGACAGGGCCATGCCCGAGTATGCCAACACCATGGTCTATGAGCTGGAGAACGCGGACGCAGTAGAACTGGCCGACCAGCTCAACACACTGTTCGCGCCGCCCGGAGGGGGCCGCGGCCGGAGGGAGGAGGAGGATGCCCAGCAGGCCTACTATAGCTGGCTCCTGGACATGCGCC
Organism: Candidatus Brocadiia bacterium; assembly: GCA_046483385.1. Lineage (GTDB taxonomy): Bacteria > Planctomycetota > Brocadiia > SM23-32 > SM23-32 > B1Sed10-231. The sequence goes on from JAWODG010000193.1 coordinate 23,911, forward strand.
GGGGCAGGGAGGACGAACGCCCCATCAGCAACTTGATCGGCAACGTGCGGGTCGTCCCGGGGCCCCGCATCAATGCGCTGCTGATCACCACGGCCGTGCAGAACTTCACTATCCTCAAGGAACTCATCGCCAAGCTGGACGTCGAATCTCCGAAGGTGCTGCTCAGGGTGCGGCTGATTGAGGTGACCCGGAGCGACGAGGACCGCATCGGCACCCGGTGGACCTCCGACTCGACGATCTTCGAGACGGACGACTTCAACAACGGCCTGCTGAGTAACTTCGGGGTGAGCTGGGAGGAGATTACCAGCGATACCGTCATTACCGCGGGGTTTGACGTCTCGGCGCTGGTTCAGTTCCTTGAGCGCCAGTTCGACGCGCGGATCGTGTCCGAGCCCACGATGGCCGTGAACAACAACCGACAGGCGGAGCTCTTTGTCGGCGCCGAGGTCCCCTTCATCACCGAGACCCAGCGGGAGCCCGGCACCACCGCGCGGAACGACGCGTTCGAATACCGGGAGGTCGGCACCAAGCTGATCATCACCCCCCACATCAACAAGAACGATATGGTTGTGGCGGACATCGAGGTGGAGTCCTCGCAGATCAGGCCCGGCGAGGTGCTCTTCGGCGGCTTCATCCTGGACACGCGTAACTTCGACTCCGAGCTGGCCGTGCAGGACGGGCAGACCATCGTCATCGGCGGCATCTTCCGCCAGGAGGAAAGCGAGACGGTCCATCGTGTGCCCATCCTGGGGCACATACCGCTGCTGAACTTCGCGTTCAGCAAGAGAGACACCATTATGGAGACCACGGAGCTTATCGCGTTCATAACCCCGGATGGCATGCGGGGCGCGGCGGAGGTGGACGAGGTAACGCGGCGGGAGAAGGCACGCCTGCAGGACCTCCAGCAGTTCTTCAACCCCGACAGAGCGCGATCCCACGAGTACCTCGAGGCCGAGTGAAACGCGGGCTACTACGGCCCGGTTCGGTCCGGTTGACACTGCCGCGTACGCACCTGTATGCTGTAAGTGGAAACGTAAGAGCGGGATAGCACAAAATGGGGAATGAGACGGACAGGCTTCTGCGCGGAGTTGCGTTGCGCCGGCACATCGCTTTGGTGGGCCGGTGCTTCCACCGCTACTTCCTGGTGCTGGCGGCGCTCTACGCGCTGTTTCTCGCGGCGTCGCGCCTGCTGGCGCTTGTGCCCGACGTGTTCGCGCCCCTCAATCTCGTTACATTGCTGGCCGGGGCGGGGGCGCTGGCGGTGGCTTTCCATCACCGGCCGACTCGCAGGGAAGTAGCCCGGCTGGTGGATGACCGTGCCCGGACCGAGGACCTCTTCCTGACGCGCGTCCTGCTGGCCGCCGCGCCGGGGGAGTACAAGCCGCTTGTCGTGCAACAGGCCGAGCAGGTCGCTTCGAACGTGCGACCGGGGGATGTCCTGAGCTACGAGTGGCAGCGTCCCGCCGGTCATGTCGCGGGAGCCCTGGTGCTACTCGTGGGCGCCGTGCTGTTCCTTCCGCAGCTCGATCCCTTCGGGCGCGCGGAGGCGCGCGAAAGGGCCGCGGAGCGGCGGCGGCAACTGCGTGACAGCCGGAAGGCCAACCAGATGCGCCTGGAGCAACTGCGCGCCATGCGACCTGAGGAGGATCTGTCGCCGGCGGTCAAAAACGCCCTCGAAGACCTGAAACAGACCTTCAACCAGGCAAAACCAAAACTGCAGGACGTCAACCGGCGGCGGCTGCGCCAAGAGCAGGCACGGCTGGCGGAACTGTGGCGCAAGAAGAGCGAACAGAAGCTGAAGGAAGCCCTCAGCAGACGCAACACGCCGCAGCGGTTCGGGCAGTCCGCCACCGGCGAGCAGACGCAGTGGCGCAAGCAACTGGAGAAGGGCGATCCCTCCGGCGTGAAGAAAGAAGTCGAAGAGTTGAGGAAGCTGGCGCGTAAGCTGCAGAGCACCGTCGATCCCGCGGAGAAGCAGGAGATCAAGCGCGAGATGCAGAAGCGGCTCAAAGAGCTTAGCAACTTTGCGGGGAAGGGACTGGGTTCTGCGGGCCTGGATGCTGCGTTGGGCCGGGCGCTGGACCAGCTCGCCATGTCCGAGATGGAGGGGCTGTCCGCGGAGGCTTTGAAGGGGCTGGAGGAATCGCTTGAGCTGACCGAGGAGGAGCTGGAAGCGCTGGCTCAGTCGCTGCGCGACATGGACGAACTGGGGAGGGCGCTGGAAGCCTGCCGCAACGCGCAGTTCCTCAACAAATGGGAGGAACTGGACGGCGAGAGGTGCTCCCAGTGCGAGAGCATGACCGAGTACGCGGAGCTTTACCGGAAGCTGACCGCCGGGCGGTGCTCCAAATGCGGGGGCAAGCTTGGGGCCGGAGGCGTCTGCGTGGCGTGCGGCGCCGGAGGCGGTGGTATCGGGCCGGGGACGGGCGGCTATGGTCGCGGCCAGGGGGGCGTGGTCCCGGAAGGCCCCGAGGCCGAGACCGACGTCGAGTCCACCAGGACCCGCTCCGCCGTGCAGGCCGGCAAGATACTGCTGTCCATAAAGAGCCGGGATGTCCCGGAGGCGGGGGAGGCACGTGTGGAGTACGAGGAGCGGCTTCGGGAGGTGAAGGAAGGCGTGAGCGAGGCGGTGGTGAACGAGGAGATACCGCCGGCGTATCACGACGCGGTCAAGAGCTACTTCGATAGTCTGGAGTGAAGCATATGGCACGCAAATCAACGGGCAAGATGCTACCCGGCTGGCTTCCGATTGTCCTTATCGTTGTCATCGCCGTCGCTGCGGTGGTCGTCATTCCCTGGGGCGGCGATGAACTCGTCGTCTATTGCGCCCACGACTCGGTCTACTCCGAGAGTGTGCTCAACGACTTTGAGGAGCAAACAGGCATTCCTGTGGCAGTCAAGTTCGATACGGAAGCCACGAAGTCTCTCGGGCTCATCGAACTGCTGATCCGCGAGAAGGAGAACCCCCGGTGCGACGTGTTCTGGAACAATGAACTGCTGGGGACAATGGACCTGAAGACCGAGGGCGTTCTCCAGCCGTATAAGGGTCCCGGCTATGAGAGGATTCCGGCGGCCTTCAAGGACCCCGAGGGCTACTGGGCCGGCTTCGGCGCGCGGCTGCGCGTTTACATCGTCAACACCGAC
>JAWODG010000175.1:0-5005 GCA_046483385.1 Candidatus Brocadiia bacterium
CAGGCGCCGGGTTGAGCAGCGAGGCTGGGTGACGGTCGAAGGGGAAGGGGTCGGAGCCGGAAAAGGGGGGACGGGACGTGGCGGAAGGGTGCAGGTTCCTGATGGGTTTTCAGGATGATCGCCGCTTTCAGTGGATCAAAGGAGCCGAATCGTGCAGTTCACAACTCTCAACTAACAACTATCAACTGAAAACCAGCTTTCATTGGAGACCATCACGAATGCTTGCCCAATCGGAAATCGACGCCCAAACCCCCGACTTCTGGGTCGTGGAACTCGCCGAGATAGACCGGCACCTGGAATCCTTCGAGCAGTGGGAGGTCCGGGAGATCTGCCGCTCAGCCGGCGGCTACTCCGTCTGGGCCTGCGTATTCGGGCCCAAGAAGGAGATAGAGCGGACGGCGAACTTCAGCGCCGCCTATCACTCCGCCTACCCGGAGGCCTTCTGGGGCCGCGACGTGGAGCAGCAGTGCCTCATGTACGTCGCGGGGGTGCACGGCGCCGAGATGGAGGGTCCGATGGCCGCCGTTAACTTCATGCACGTCATCGAGAACGGCCGGGACCTGCGCGGGCGGGAATGGCCGCGCCTACAGGAGGCAGCCGGGGGCATGCGGCTGGTCGTGCTGCCGGTGCTGAATCCAGACGGGCGGGCGCGGGTGGAGCCCCGGAGCCTCGTCGGCGGCACGCTGGACGACGTCCGCTACTGGGGACAGGGACGGTGGAAGTCCGGCGAGAACATCGGCTATCCCGACTGCAAACGGCACCAGCCACTGCCCCTGGCGGAAGTGGAGTTCGCCGGGGGTTACCCCAATGACGACGGCTACAACCTCATGCACGACTGCACGCCCGGCGACATCCGCACCAACGAGGTGCGGGCACTCATGGAGTTGGCGCTCGAAGAAGTCCCCGACTGCGTGGTGAACTCGCATTCCTATCAGCTCAGCCCCGGCGTCATCGCCTACTCCACGGTTCTGGACGGCTACGCGAAGCGGCAGCGGGGACTGTCCGCAGCCATTGAGGGCGCTCTGGAGGAGCGGGATCTCCGCCCGCGCGACTACTTCGAACAGTCCGGCTACAACCTCGTCGGGGCCCTGCACCTGGCCTGCGGCGCCCTGGCGGTCACCTTCGAGGGGCCCCACGGCGTGCGGGAAAACCCCTACACCCACGAGGAGATTCTGGACTGCCACCTCTCCTCCATCGAGGGCACCCTCACCTTCGGCGCCGACCGGGGCTTCCGCCCCCCTCGGCGGTGAGGCAGAACGGGAAGCCCAACGTCTGTGGCTTGAACTCTCGGCGTTGGCGACCCGAGACAGTAAAGACGCCTTCACTCCGCCGGCGTGGACTTCCACAGTTCGCCGTGGGGTGAACCGCTGTGCCACGTGAGACCCGACCCGAGCACCCTTTGACGCCCCGCTGCCCCGCCGTTGACACGCCGCGATGGTTCGTCAGAATGGAGGCGGGGTCACTGAGGTGGGACTCTATGGACGACCGTCTCCACAGCGGGGAATCCGCGGAGGAACGGCGGAGCGTCTGGCGGCGCGTGCTTTCCAGCACGGAGGGGCGCGTGTTGCTCGCCGGCATTGCCCTGCTCGCCGCCTATGTCTCGGTCATTGGCGTGCTTCGGCTGCGCCGGCCAGTTCTGGCGCAGAATCTTATGGCCATGACGTTCGCCCACCTGTTGGGCGGCCGGGCGGCCGGCATGAGTTCGGGTTACGCCACCGACGTGGCCCACTGGATCGTGATCGTGGCCAACATGGCCATCGAAACCTTCCTGGTTCTCCTGTTCTACCCCTTGTTCGTCTTCTCCTACCATCGGCTCACCATCATCAAGCCGCTGGAAGACACGATGGAGCGGATCCGCGCCGGGGCGGAAGCCCATCAGGGGGCCATCATGAAGTTCGGCATCCCCTGGCTGATAGTCTTCGTCTGGTTCCCTTTCGCCATGACCGGCCCCGTGGTCGGCTCGGCCATAGGCTTTCTGGTGGGCTTGCGGCCGTGGGTCAACATCACCGTCGTGCTCTTCGCCACTTACATGGCCATCCTCTCCTGGAGTATCCTGTTCCGTCGCATCAACCAGTACCTGGAGGGGATCGGTCCATACATCCCTTTTGTCTTCGTGGGAGCGATCATCCTGGTCGCCATTTCGATTCACATCCGGTACGCGTTCATCAGGCACACGCACGACGACGGCGCCCCCACCCAGGACGACTGAGGCCGGCACCGGGATTCAGAACGCAGCGGACACCGCGGAAGGAGACGTGACATGGCGGAAAGCAAAGCCAGTCGGTCGTACGGCGCGAAGTTCAAACAGGTGGACCTGTCGGACCACTTCAACTGGCCCGGCCGGAACGTGCAGGGCGACTGGTGGCGGGAACTGGCCGAGACCGTGCGCGAATATGCCGAGGGCGACGGGAAATCCTGGGGCGTCCCGTTCGCGATGGGCTCCGGAAAGACCTCCCGCGTCATCCTCTTCTCAAGCGGACGGCCGGAGGTCAGCGTCCCCCTCGGGGGCCGGGCGGATTACGTCTGCCTGCTGCACGAATGGCACCAGATGCCCGACGACGTCCACCCGGAGGACCCCACCGAGGGGCTCGTGGTGGCGGAATACGAGCTTGCGTACGGCGACGGCACGTCGCGCTGCCATCCCGTGCGCGGCCGGTTCGAGCTGCCGATGAAGGACAGCTTTGGTCCCGCGTGGCTGGCCTGGCCGTTCAACATGTGGGAGGCCATCGATCCGGTGGAGCCACCGGAATCCGTTGAATGGGGACGAGCCCAGCCGGGACTCCTGAACACCCGCGGCCGCCCCTACATCTACGCCCTGCCCAACCCCGAGCCGGACAAGACGCTCAAGAGCATCACCTTCCGCGGCATGCAGGAATCCCCCGTCGTCGTGGCCGGGTTGACGCTCTATCGCGGCTCCGCCCACCCGCTGCGACACGTGCCGCGCCGCATGTACCAGATAAAGACCGATGACGGGCCCGCCGAGATCGAGGAAGCTGAAATCGATCTGGGTGGCGTCATTCGGATCGAGCAGACCAGGGGGCCGGGCGGCAAGCGATGGCTCGACTCCGGATACGCGGGCCTCAACCAGGGCGAGGAACCCGACCGCGGGGGCGAGAGCGTCGTCGAAGCGTTCGGCGCCGAGGACGCCACCTTGTCGGTGAAGCTGCAGGGCGACCGGCGCCGGCTCAGGTTCTGTCTGGGGCAGGCCTTCAAAGAGGGGAAGGCTCCCGAGCAGAAAAACCGCGGCGAGCTGCGCGTGCTGGGCAAAAAGCGCCAGTGGATGCGCGCCGTCGTGCGGGACTCCTCCACCGGCGAGCCGACCCCCGTCCGCCTGCACATGACGGGGCCGCGCGGGGAACACATCGCTCCCTACGGCCATCACGAGGTGGTCAATCCCCACTGGTTCGAGGATTACGGGGCCGACGTCATCGCCGGCGGGCGGCAGTACGCCTACGTGCCCGGCGAGTTCCTCACCGATCTGCCCGTGGGCGACCTCTACGTCGAGATAAACAAGGGCTACGAGTACGCACCGGTCCGCAAGAAGGTCAAGATCGAGCCCGGGCAGGAGCTGCTGGAGCTGTCCATCGACCGGGAGCTGGACTGGCGCAGCAGCAACTGGGTCACCGCCGACACGCACGTCCACTTCATCAGCCCGCACACCGCGTGGCTTGAGGGCCAGGCCGAGGGCGTGAACGTGGTCAACCTGCTGGCCAGCCAGTGGGGGCGGCTGTTCACCAACGTGGGCGACTACATAGGCGGGGCCAACGTGGTGGCGGACGACACTATCGTCTACTGCGGCACCGAGAACCGCAACCACATGCTGGGCCACATGTCCATGCTCGGCACCAAAGGGCTGCCGGTCTATCCCATGTGCGCCGGCGGGCCGTCGGAGGCGTTCATCGGCGACCCCGACTTCCGCATGCTGGCCGAGTGGGCGCTGGAGAACAAGCGCAAGGGCGGCGTGGTCATCCGCCCGCACTTCCCCTTCTGTGGCTTCACCGAGGACCCCGTGCCCATCCTGAAAGGGCTGGTGGACGCGCTGGAGATACGGGGCATGCGGGGCAGTGACTTCCCGACGCAGGAGTGGTATCGCTACCTGAACTGCGGCTATCGCGTCGGCGTCGTGGGCGGCACCGACAAGATGGGCGCCTACTGCCCGCTCGGGTGGCTGCGCACCTACGCCCTGCTCGACGGCGACAGGCCGTTCGACTACGACAACTGGGGGGACGCCGTGCGGGCCGGCCGCACCTTCAGCACCACGGGACCGCTGATCGACATGCGCGTGGACGGCCGCCGCATCGGCGACACCATCGAGATGTCGGCCGCCGGCGGCACCGTGGAGGTGGAGGCGCGCGCCGAATGCGTCTGGCCGCTCGGGAGGATCGAACTGGTCCGCAACGGGCAGGTCGTGGCGGCGGAAAGCGCCTGCGAGGGCGCTAAAGCGCTCAAGGTCAAAGCGAAGGTGGAGCTGCCCGGCAGCGGCTGGATTGCGGCCCGCTGCGTCGGCCTCGAGGACCATCCCGCCGGCTACATGGCCGCCCATACGTCTCCGGTTTATGTCAAGTGCGGCAACACGCGGGCCTTCGACGGGCCGGCCGCCGAGCACATGCTGGGGCTGGTCGAGGGCGGCATCGAGTACCTGAACACGCTGGCGACCGTCTTCGACGAGTCCTCGCGTCAACGCATGGTGAGGCTGTTCAAAGAAGCCCGGGAGGAGCTGAGAGGCCGGCTGGTGATGGAGGCGGACCACACACACCACCACCCAGTGCTTTGTTGTGAACCAGGTCAATGAGACCTTCAAAGGATTTCTCTTCACCCAGGGGTAATTGCAGCGGAGCTGCTTTAGCCTGAAGAACTTTGCCAATCATGGCCACGGTTCTCTGAAAATCGGCTCCTATGCGGTCCATTTTGTTCACGAAGCAGATCCTGGGGACACGGTACTTGTCGGCCTGACGCCAAACCGTTTCAGATTGAGGCTGCACGCCTGCGACTGCATCCAAGACCA
>JAWODG010000098.1:0-5012 GCA_046483385.1 Candidatus Brocadiia bacterium
CTTGCTCTGCCATAGCGTCTTCAGCAGGTCGAATGACCTGGGGAACTCGTTGTGTCTCTCCTCCAGAAGCCGCAGTATCGACGCGGAGAGGTCCCGGATTGACCGAAAGGCGAGATTCCCATCCAGGGGGGGGAGACTTCCCCCGCCCCCGGGTGACATCATTAGTTTTGTCGGGCTCAATAACTGGAGCCCCGGAACGCGCCGACCCCCACAGGACACCCCACGAGAAGCCGTTCCGGCCGGCAGACCTGGCTCTGCCTTCAGCCGTAATCCGCGCAATCTGCGTAATCTGCGGATCACACAGGGCGGGACGTTTTTTGGGCTTGACACGAGGTCGGCGAATGAGTATTCTATCGTTACTTTCGGTAACGTTACCGCGGGGAACCGATGGATTCGCTGGATTCCCACCGCTACTATGAGTTAAAAATCCTCGAGCATGTCGAGGAGCAGCCCGATCTGCCCCGCCGCGTGGCCGCCTCCAAGCTCGGCGTCAGCGTCAAGCTGGCCCATAAGCTGCTGACCGGCCTGGTCGAGCGCGGCCTGCTGCACGTGAAGAAGGAAAACGCCCGCCGATGGCTCTACTTCCTTACGCCCAGCGGAATGGCCGAGAAGGCCCGCCTGACCCGGGAGTTCATCGAGTTCAGCATGCAGTTCTACCGGGAGGCCCGGCGGCGGTCGGCGCAGGTCTGCCGCGGTTTGGCCGAGGACGGCGCCCGGGAGATAGCCTTCCTGGGCGTCAGCGAGCTGGCCGAGATAGCCTACCTGGGCGTGCAGGAGTGGGGCCTGAGGCTGGCGGAGGTCTTCGACCCGGAAGGAGCCGGGCGGGACTTCTTCGACTGCACGGTGCGGCCGGCGTCCGAGCTGCCGGAGGCGGAATCGGAGTCCATCATCGTGACGCTGTTCAACCCGGAGCACCCGATGACGCCGCGCTGGCTGCCGGAGCATGTCGCCGCGGACCCCCGCATGGTGTGGATATTCGGCAGCGACACCCCCGAAACCGATGACTGACCGGAGGCGAACGTGAAGGTACCCGTGCTCGATCTGAAGGCGCAATACGCGGCCCTGAAGGACGAAATCGACGCCGCGCTCCAGCGGGTGTGCGAGAATTCGTGGTTCAAGCTCGGCCCGGAGGTGGAGCAGTTCGAGCGCGACTGGGCCGCCTTCTGCGGAGCCGAACACTGCGTGGCCGTCAACTCCGGCACCTCCGCCCTCCACCTGGCGCTGGAAGCGTTGGGCATAGGGGAGGGCGACGAGGTCGTCACCACCGCCTTGAGCTTCTTCGCCACGGCCGAGGCCATCCTTTACACCGGCGCGCGGCCGGTGTTCGTGGACGTGAGGCCGGAGAACTACTGCCTGAACCCCGCGCTGATAGACGACGTGCTGACTGAGCGCACGCGGGCCATCATGCCCGTGCACCTGTTCGGCCACCCCGCCGAGATGGACCCGATCATGGAGCTTGCGCGGGAGCACGACCTGGCCGTCGTCGAGGACGCCGCGCAGGCGCACGGGGCGGAGTACAGGGGGCGGCGGGTCGGGGCCATGGGCGACGTGGGCTGTTTCAGCTTCTACGTGACCAAGAACCTTGGCGCTTTCGGGGAGGCCGGCGCCTGCACCACCGACGACGCCGCGTTGGCCGAGCGGATGCGCCTGCTGCGCAATCACGGCCAGGCCGGCGGATACTTCCACGAGTGCGTCGGCTACAACTACCGCATGTCGGGCTTCCAGGGGGCGGTGCTGAACGTGAAGCTGAAGAGGCTAAAGCAGTGGACCGCCCGGCGCCGCCAGATAGCGGACGCCTACTCGGAAGGGCTCGCCGAGACGCCGCTCGTCCTGCCCGCGGAAGCCCAGGGCTGCCGCTCCGCGTGGCACCTCTACGTGGTGCGGTGTGCGGAGCGGGACGCGCTGAAGGAGCACCTGGCGGAGGCCGGTGTCTCGGCGGTCATCCACTATCCGTCCCCGATGACCGAGCTGCACGCCCTGAAGGACCACGACTTCGCGCAGACCCCCGTGCCGGAGTCGAAGAAGATATCCGGGGAGGTGCTGAGCCTGCCCATCTTCCCCGAGATGACCGACGCGCAGGTCGAACACGTGATTGAGCAGGTGATGGGCTTCTACTCGGCGTGAGGCCGCCGCCGATCGCGGAACTCCCGAAAGAAAGGGACCAGACAGCGGATGTCCACTGAAGCAGACGACCGCGTCACCGTCTACCGCCCCAACCAGCGGCACGAGCTGGGATTCTGGCAGACCTGGGGGGAGATAGTGCGCAGCACGGTTCGCGCGCGCGACCTGATTTGGGAGCTCTTCAAGCGCGACTTCCTGGCCAGCTACAAGAAGTCGTTCATCGGCTTCGCCTGGATATTCATCTCACCCATCCTGGCCATCGTCTCGTGGGTCTTCCTCAAGCAGACGGGCATGCTGCAGCCGGGCGAGGTCGGCATACCCTACCCGGCGTACGTGCTGGTGGGCAGTTCGATGTGGGGCCTCTTCATGGGGTTTTTCCGGTCCGCTACCGAGACGCTGTCGGCCGGCAAGAGTTTCATCATGCAGGTGCGGTATCCGCACGGGGCGCTGCTGTTCAAGCAGTCGGCTCAGCAGGTCGCCAACTTCGCCGTCGCCCTGGCGCTCAACCTCATCGTGCTGGCGGCGTTCGGCGTCGTGCCGAGCTGGAAGGTAGTGCTTCTACCCGTTGTGGCGCTGCCCCTGTTCCTTCTGGCCGCGGGGATCGGGCTGCTCTTCTCGATGGCGTCGATCGTGGCGGTGGACGTCCGGCGGGTGGCCGACAAGGGGCTGGAGCTGGTGATGTACCTGGTGCCGGTGATCTATGCCGGCAATGTGCCGCACCCGTTCATCCAGGCGGTCATCCCCTGGAATCCGCTGACCTACCTGGTCTGCTCCGCGCGGGACATTGTGATCTGGGGGCGGCTCTACGACGGGCAGTTCGGCGCCGCAGGCTACGCGGTCGCCTCCGGGCTTGCGCTGGTGGTGTTCCTTTTCTCCTGGCGGCTGTTCTTTCTCGGAGAGGCCCGGATCGTGGAGCGGATGCTATGAAGAGCGCCCTCGCCAGCCAAACGGCCGTGGAACCCGCGCCGCCTCTCGACGAAGACGTCGTCGTCTCGGTACGGGGCGTTTCTAAGAAGTTCTGTAAGCACCTGCGCCGAAGCATGGCCTACGGCATCATCGATCTGAGCAAGGACCTGCTCGGCGTCAAGCCGGATTCCGGCAAGCTGCGCAAGCACGAGTTCTGGGCGCTGCAGGACGTGAGCTTCGACCTGCGCCGCGGGGAGGCCCTCGGCCTGATCGGCCCGAACGGGTCGGGCAAGACGACGCTGCTGAGGCTGATCGCCGGCATCTTCCCGCCGGACCGCGGGGAGATTTACGTGAAGGGCCGGGTGGGCGCGCTGATCTCCCTCGGGGCCGGTTTCCATCCGCACATGACCGGGAAGGAGAACATCTACCTGAACGGAAGCATCCTCGGCATGAGCCGGTCGGAGGTCGACGAGAAGTTCGACAGCATCGTGGAATTCTCGGAGCTTGAGGACTTCATCGACACCCCGGTCTCGGCCTACTCGTCCGGGATGCGCGTGCGGCTGGGCTTCGCCATCGCCATCCACCTCGATCCCGACGTGCTGCTGGTGGACGAGGTGCTGGCCGTGGGCGACGTCGGCTTCCGCTCGAAGTGCTACGAACGGATCACCACCCTCATGGAGACGTGCGCCGTCATCTTCGTCTCGCATCACACGCCCGCCATATCCCGGATCTGCGACAGCGTCATCGTGCTCGATTCGGGTGAGAAGGCTTTTCAGGGGCCCACGGCGGCGGGTTTGCAGAAGTATTTCGAACTGTTCCGCGATCACGGCCTTCAGCCGTCGGTCCTCGGGCCGGGGGAGGCCCGGGTCAGCAACGTCGCGCTCCGGGGCGGGTGCGGGCGGGAGACGGATACGTTCAGCTACGGGGCCCCCCTCACGGTGGGCTTCGACGTCGATGTGGATAGGCGTCATCGAAACTTCTGCGTGAACCTTGCGTTTCTTGGTCCAGACGGTGCTTACGTGAGCCAGTGTCACTCTCTGCAACGAGGCGTGTTCGAGAACGCCGAATCGGGCCAGCACGTCGAGGTCACCATCCCGAAGCTCCTGCTGGCGCCGGGGACGTATGGGCTCAGCATACTGGTGTTCGACGAATCGGGCGCGCGGCACCTCTGCTGGCGGCACTGCACGGAGACCCTGCGGGTCAAGGGCGATTTCGTCGGCGGAGCTGCTGTCCTGTGGGAGGGAGAATGGCGGGTTGAGACGGCTTGAGAAAGTTATCCTCCAGTGCAGCGCATTGGCCTTGCTCGGCCGGGTCAAATGGAGCCGCGAGGGAGAAAGGATGGGATGGCTGACAGATTGAGAAAGTGTTTTGAATGGTACCGGACTCTGACTGCCCCGCCGACCTCCGATTTCGCGACGGCTGCTGCGGCGCGTGGTCAATGCTTTCCGGAGATGGAACGGGAGTGAAGAACCTGATTCTCATCAGCCTCGATTGCGTTCGTCCCGATGCACTGGGTGTGTACAACCCGGCCGGGCCGGATCGGGCGAACTGGCGGTACCGACTCGCACGCTGGTTCCGCGCGGGCTATAGCCATACGCCCAACTTGGACGCCATTGCCGAAGGCGGGCTGGCCGTCGAGGACGTGTTCACCCCGGCTCCGTTCACGCCGCCCGCGCACGCCTCCATCTTCACCGGTCTCTACCCGCAACGCCACGGCGTGCGTCTGCTGATGGGGCAGCGAATGCGCGACGACGTGCCCACCATCGCGGACGCCCTGCGGGCGCGGGGCTACCAGACGGCGGCCGTCCCGGCTGTCTTCATACTCAACAGCCAGACGGGCATCCTGCGTGGCTTCGACTACGTGGACGACGTCGAGGAAGGGTTCTGGCTGGAGCGAGGAGGCCACTGGCGCGACGCAAGTAGCGTGATCGAGTCCTTCGCCCGATTCCTCGGGCAGCGGGACGGCTCGCGCCCCTTCTTCGCCT
>JAWODG010000087.1:0-28635 GCA_046483385.1 Candidatus Brocadiia bacterium
CGTGCGTTCACGGGGCGGGACCAGGGAGACTGATAATGTCCACTCTGCACGCGGTCATCGTCGTGGTGTTCAGTTGCCTGGCCCTGATCATCTCGCTCTACTGCCTGTTTTTCATGGTGCCGGTCAAACGTTTCTGGGAGCGGGTGCGGACTCTGGGCGGCGGCATAAAGGGGATCGAGGCGCACGTCAACGGCGTCCACGACAGCGTAAACCGGCAGGTCGAGCAGTTGCGCGAGCAGACCGAAGAGCGTGCCGAGGCGCACCGGGAAGAGGTGGAGCAGAAGCTGGAGGAACTGAGCCGGGACGACCGGAAGACGCGTCGGGAACTCGAGGTCGTGAAAGGGGAGGTCGGGGCGGCGCAGGAGGAGCTGCGCGAGACAGCCGAGCAACTGCGCAAGGCGGTGCGCAACATGGAGGCGCTGAGCAAGCGCGTGCAGCAGTTGCGGACCGACTTCGACACGCTGGACGTGGAGGTGAAGGAGTCGGTGCGACAGCAGGTGGCCAATTCCTTCTCCACCGTCGAGAGCACGGTCCTGTCCGCCCTGGAGGCCATTCAGGAGGAGATTCTCTACGGCGTGTCGGACGGCGATTCCTCGGAACCGCCCCGTCGCGAGCCCCCCACGCCGTCACCCGGCGGGGGGACGGCCCGCCGCACTCGGGACAACATCATCACCGTGGAACCGCTCTTCGGGGGCAAAGGCAGAAGCGAGGAACGCGACGCGAGCCCGGAGAAAGAAGCACCGGAGGAGGAAGGCAGCGACTAACCGACCGCCCGTCAGTCTTCCACGTAGCGGTAGAGCGTGGCGAAAGTGAGCGCCATAATCCCGTAGGTTATGCCGCGCAGGCTTTTGTAAATTTCCGTCTGGTCGGGGGACGCCAGGGCGTAGATGAGAGCCACCAGGAGGCAGACGACCGTCAAGACGGCGAAGGCGATTTTTCCGAAGGTTCGTGGGCGCATGGTTCGTCCTCTCTGAGTCGTCCCAAAGAACGCGTGGGCACGCACCGGCTAAGTTTAGGCCCGCACGGGAGGCTTGTCAAGCTCTGCTGGGCGGCGCGGCGGCCAGTCCGGTGGGGCTACTCCTTTCTCTCGATCTCTGAGAGAGAAAGCCTCTGCCGGCCGCCGTCCTCCATCTCAACGGTCACCGTCTGCGACAGGATGTAGTAATCCACGACCGTGCCGTCTCCGCCGGCCGTTGTCACCTTCGTGCCGCGTCGCGGGAGTTTCTTCTTCAGCTCCTTGTACATCTTCTCTTCGTAGCGGAGGCAGCACTTCAGCCGCCCGCAGCTCCCGCTGATCTTGGCCGGATCGAGCGTCGATTTCTGGTCCTTGGCCAGCTTCATCGGGACGGGCTTGAGGGAGTTGAGGAAGCGGCGGCAGCAGAGCTCGCGACCACAGGGGCCGAACAGCCCCATCATCCGGGCTTCGTCGCGGACGCCTATCTGGCGCATCTCGATGCGCGTGCGATATTCCTTGGCCAGGTCTCGCACCAGGCCCCGGAAATCCACCCGGCCGTCGGCCATGAAGTAGAAGATGATCTTGTGTCCGCCGAACAGGTGCTCCACCGCGCGCAGCTTCATCGGCAGGCCGTGCTTGGCGATGAACTGCTTGCAGCGCTTGAACTCCTCACCCTCCACGTTCTCGACGATGTCGCGCTGCTTCTCGTAGTCGGCGGAGGTGGCGGCCCGCAGGATTTCCCCGTCGGACCTTTCACGTCCGTTGTCGGAGTGGTTGATCTTGACCACCTCGCCCCATTCCACGCCCCGCGGGGTGCGTACCACCACGTGCATGCCCACTTTTATCTCATCGTCGGGCGGGGAGAACGATTCGTGCGTTCCCATCGCCCCGTAGCGAACCACTGCCGTTGCCATAGTCGCTGTCACCTCAATCTACCGTTACATCCGTCCCACGCGCATTATAGCGCACCTGAGCCCGCATGTTGAGCACACGCTGCTTTGCGAGTTCCGGGCGGCCCTGCTATAATCCGCTCCCCTCTCCGGTGTCCCCCGCTTGGAGGTCCGCAAGTTTGAGCTGGCGCGCCTTCATCATCGGCCTCATCCTGGTTGCCGCCGCCAGCTTGCTGGACCCCTACACCTCCCTGGCCAAGGGCTGGGGCTGGCTGAATACCACTGCCTTCCCGAACAGCGCCGTTCTGGCCCTGGTCGTCCTGACCCTGGTGGTGAATGTCCTGATCAAGCTGGTGCGGAAGGGCTGGGCGCTGAGCCAGGCCGAGCTAATGCTGGTCTGGTGCATGATGATTGCCGCCGCCGTGATGCCCTCCGCGGGTTTCGGCCGCTTCTGGTACTCCCTCATCGCCGGGGGCCCCTACATGGCGCGCCGGGTGGACTTCGACTGGGAGGAGCCCGGCGGCTCTCTGGCGGAGGCCCCTGAACGGCTGATACTGACCAAGAACCCCCGGTCCGTGGCGGCGGAGAGGTACTTCGAGGGCAGCCGGGGCGAGGCGCGCGTGCCGTGGCACCTGTGGCTGCGCCCGCTGGCGTGGTGGGCCCTGTTCCTCCTCTTCCTCTACCTGTCCGTTTTCTTCCTCTGCTCGATCCTGAGGCGCCAGTGGGTGGAGGTGGAACGTCTGATGTTTCCACTGGCGCGCGTTCCCCTCGAGTTCAGCGAGGGGAGCGCGGGGAAGGGGCTGCTGCCCGACCCGTTCACCAGCCGGGCCTTTCTGGCCGGTGTGATAGCGACGACCGCTTTCCGCCTGGTGAGGGACCTGCCCCTGCTGTTCGGCGCCGAGAGCGCCATGTCGCTGACCATCCCCATTCAGGACGTGCTGCGGGACACGCCCCTGTACTTCATGTACTTCGAAAACTTCAACATCTGGCTTGCGGCCATCGGTTTTGCCTTCCTTGTGCCGGCGGACGTCTCGCTGAGCATCTGGTTCTTCTTCCTGTTCAGCCGGGTCGAGTTGCTGGTTGCCTACTGGCTGGCCCTGCCCGAGGCGGGCAATACCTATGGTCCCATGATGCAGTGGCAGCAGGTTGGCGCCTACATCGCCTTTACCGTGGGCGCGCTGTTCATGGCGCGACGTCACCTGTGGGCTGTCGCCCGGAAGGCTCTCGGACGGGGCGGGGTGGACGACTCCGCCGAGCCCGTACCCTATGCCGTCGCGTTCTGGGGCTTCTGGCTGGGCATCGCGGGCTGCATCTGGTGGTACTGCTACAACGGCATGACGTTCCGCATGGCGCTGGTGGTGCTGGCCCTTCTGTTCTGCTGGTTCATAGTCTATGCGCGCATGGTGGCGCAGGGGGGCCTGTATGCCGGGCGGACCGTGTGGGGGTTGCAGGGGGTGGCCAACGGCCTGACCGGCGGTCGGCTGTTCACCCCGCAGGGTGCGCTCATCGTGCACATGCAGTCGCCCCTGTTCGTGACCGGCGGCACGACCGTGCTGGCGCCGATGGCCATCAACGCGTTCCGCATCTCGGAGGTCTTCGGCAGGCGCAAGCGATGGCTGCTGCCCGCCATGCTCGCGGCAATGGTGGTCGCGACCGTCTGCGCTACCTATACCGAACTGAGCTACGCATACAAGGTGGGCGGGGCGAACTTCGCCGACTGGTGGGGCCAGACAACCGTGCCGGAGGGGGCCTTCGCGGGAGCGCAGCGGTTCATAACGCAGGGGAGTCTGGCGGCGGACCTGCACCTGAGGCCTTTCCTGATGGGCATGTTCGGCATGGGATTCCTGATGTTCATGCGGGCGCGGTTCTACTGGTGGCCGGTTCACTCGCTGGGGTTGCTCTGCGCCAGTAGCTGGCACGCCCACCGGCTGTGGTTCCCGTTCCTGCTGGGATGGCTGAGCAAGGTGAGCATCATGAAGTTTGCGGGCGGCCGCATGCTGCGCAGCGCGCGTTACTTTTTCATCGGGCTCATCCTGGTGGAGGCCCTGTTCAGCGGCCTCTCGGTCATCGTGCGCACACTCAGCGGGGGCACGGTGCCGGGCTTCTGAGACGCGTCTCGTTGAGTGTTGTGGCCATTTCCCGTATTCTCGCGGCTCTCTTGGAAGGCTTCCGTGGACGAACCCGGAGCGAGCTTTCATGACCTGGCGTGCCTTCATCATCGGTATAATCTCGGTCGCCGCCCTCAGCCTGATCTCTCCTTACTCGTCCTTCATCAAGGGCGGGGGATGGTTGACCATCGGGGCGTTTCCGGCCGGGGCGGTGCTGTTCATCGTCATCATCACGCTGGGTCTCAACGTCCTGCTGAAGCAGATACGGCGGGGATGGGAGTTGAGCCGGCCGGAACTGATGCTCATCTGGTGCCTGCTGATTGTGGGCTCGATCATACCCACGGGGCTCGGCCGACACTGGTACACTCTGCTGGCCGGGGCGCCGTACTACGCCCGCCGGCCGGACATCGCGTGGGAGGACGGGGGCTCACTGGAGAGGGCGCCGGCGGGCATTGTGCTGAGCAAGAACCCGCGCTCGGAGGCCGCACGCCTTTACTACGAGGGGGGCGGTGAGACCCAGCGGGTGCCGTGGTCCGCCTGGCTGAAGCCCCTGCTGAACTGGACGGCCTTCGTGCTGTTGCTCTATCTGGCCGTCTTCTTCATGTGCGGAATCATCCGGCGGCAATGGGTGGACGTGGAGCGGCTGATGTTTCCACTGGCCCGCGTCCCCCTCGAGTTCACCGAGGGGGCGGCCGGGGAGAGGATGCTGCCGGAACTGTTCACCAGCCCGCCGTTCGTCAAAGGCATGCTCTTCGCGCTCTCGCTGCGGCTGGTGCTGGCTCTGCCGCTGCTGTTCGGAGCGGAGACCCGCGTCCAGCTTACGGTCCCTTTCAAGGACGTGTTGATGGGCACGCCGCTTGAATTTATGTACTTCGACAACCTGATAATCCACCTTCCCATCGTGGGCTTCGCCTTCCTGGTCCCCGCGGACGTGTCGCTGAGCGTCTGGTTCTTCGCCCTCTTCAGCCGCACCGAGCTACTTGTGGCCCACTGGCTGGCGCTGCCGGAGGCCGGGGGGACGTGGAGCCCGATGATGCGCTGGCAGCAGGTCGGGGCTTACCTGGTCTTTGCGGTCGGCATCCTGCTGATGTCCCGTCGGCACCTGTTCGGTGTGCTGCGCAAGGCGGTCGGCATCGGCAGGGACGTGGACGACTCCGAGGAGCCCATCAGCTATCCCGTGGCCTTCTGGGGTTTCCTGCTGGTGCTGGCGGGGTGCCTGGTGTGGTATCACATTCAGGGCATGCGCGTGCTGACCGGCTTTGTGGCCGTGATGCTGTTGCTTCTCTCCTACCTCATCTACGCCCGCGTGGTCGCACAGGGCGGCGTCCCGCAGGTCAGCACGCTCTGGTCTTTGCCGCACGTGATGGAGGGATTCGGCGGGGCGGGCATATTCACCGCGCAGGGGGCGGTCGTGGTCTCCTCGCAGGGCTGGCTTCTTCTTGAAGGGGCCGGCATCGGGCTGGCGCCCATGGCCATCAACGCATTCCGTATCTCGGACGTGTTCGGCAAACGGCGCCGGTGGCTGTTTCCCGCCCTGTTTTCCGCCTTGCTGGTGGCCATTGCCTGCACCACATGGGTCGTGCTGACGCGCGCCTACTCAATGGGCGCGGTCAACTTCTCCTCGAGCTGGGAGATCCAGCATCTGGCCCGCGCCGTCTTCAACAATGCCCAGCGCACGATGACCGGCGGTGAGTCGGAGGTGGCCCGCCTGCACGTGCGGCCGTTCCTGATGGGCTCGCTCGGGATGGCGTTCCTTATGTTCATGCGGGCGCGGTTCTACTGGTGGCCGGTCCATTCGATTGGCCTGCTCATATGCAGCAGTTGGGGCATGTTTGCCCGGCTGTGGTTTCCATTCTTCCTGGGGTGGCTGACCAAGGTGGGCATCATGAAGCTGGCCGGCGGTCGCATGCTCCGCAAGGCGCGGGACTTCTTCATCGCCGCCATCATCGTAGACTCCTTCATCACCGGCCTCTCGGCGGTCGTCCGAACGCTGTCTGGAGGGGCGGTCCCCACGTTCTGACGCGGCTTGACGTTGCGGAAGTGGCATAGTAGAGTCTGTGCTCTTCACCTTGCCATCCTGATGACAGAGGAATTGCTCCTTTGACGCTCCGAGCCTTCATAATCGGCCTGCTCGCGGTCATCGCGTTCGCCCTGCTGGACGCGTATTCCACCATGGTGCGGGGCTACGGATGGATTGCGGGGGACTGCTTTCCGGCGGGCGTGGTCTTCTTCCTCGTGCTGCTGACCGTGGTGGTGAACCTGGCGATAAAGCAGGTGCGCCGGGCGTGGGCCTTCCAGCAGGCGGAACTCATGCTCGTCTGGTGCATGTTGATCGTAGCGGTCCCGTTCACCTCGGCGGGCACGGGGCGGATGCTGACCGGCATGATCTCCGGGGGAACGTACCTGGCCAAGCGCCCGGACTTCGCGTGGGAACGCGATGGGTCCGTCTCTCTCGCGCCCGAATCACTGCTGCTGAGCAAGGACGTGAATTCCGAGGCCGTCCGGCAGTTCTACGAGGGTGCGCCCGAGGGTGGGACCGTTCCCTGGGGCCGGTGGCTGGCCCCGCTGGCGCACTGGGCCGCCTTCCTGCTGCTGCTCTATCTGGGCATGCTGTTCGCCCTGAGCATTCTGCGCCGTCAGTGGGTGGACGTGGAACGACTGATGTTTCCACTGGCCCGGGTCCCGCTGGAATTTACGGAGGGCAGCGGCACGGGCCTGCTGCCCAGCCTTTTCGCGCGTCGTCCGTTCGTGGTGGGCCTCATCGTGGCGGCCGGTTTCCGGCTGTTGCGCGCACTGCCGGTCATCTTCGCCGGGGCCTCCCCCTGGCAACTCAATATCCCCCTCAATCAGGCCTTCGCGGATACCCCGCTGGCGAGTGCGGACTTCCACAGCTTCCCCATCAACTGGATGGTCATCGGGCTGGCGTTCCTGGTTCCGGCCGACGTGTCCCTGAGCGTCTGGTTCTTCTTCCTGTTCGGCCGCGCGGAGCTTCTGGTGGCCCACTGGCTGGCCGCGCCGGAGGCGGGCGGCACGTGGAGCCCGCTGATGCGGTGGCAGCAGTTCGGCGCCTACGTGGCCTTCCTGGTGGGCATGCTGTGGTTGGCGCGTCGCCACCTGGTGGCCGTGCTGAAGAAGGCACTTGGCCGGGGCGGGATAGACGATTCCGACGAGCCCCTCCCTTACGCCGTCGCCTTCTGGGGGCTGGTCGTCTGCTTGGTCGGGTGCCTGGGCTGGTATGTGTACCATGGCATGCGGCCGCTGACGGCGGTGCTCGTGTTGGCCCTCCTCTTCTGCTCCCACCTGGTCTATGGGCGCATCGTGGCTCAGGGCGGGCTGCCCATGACGCGCAACCTGTGGGTGATGCACCGGGCCGCCGAAGGGCTGCTGGGCACCGGCAATATCGGGGCGCAGGGCGCGCTCATCGCCACCATCCAGTCGGGCATGCTGGTCACGTGGACCAACGTGGTGCTGGCCCCCATGGCGGCCAACGCGCTGCGCATCTCCGACGTGTTCAAGAAACGGCGGCGCCTGTTCGTGCCGGCCCTGTTCATCAGTCTCGTCGTCGCCCTCGTGGTCGGCTCGTGGCTGGTGGTGGATCAGGCGTACGCCATCGGCGCGTCCAACTTCAGCGCCTTTCACACCCCGAACTACGCCTATGGGGAGGCCCAGCGCATCATCGAGGGGCGCCTGGCGGGTACGCAGGCATTTTCCCCCCGCCCGGTCCTCATCGGGGTGGTCCTGATGGCATTCGTCATGTTCATGCGGGCGCGGTTCTACTGGTGGCCGGTGCATGCCATAGGGCTGCTGACCTGCAGCAGTTGGCACATCCATCGTCTGTGGTTTCCCTTCTTCCTGGGATGGCTGACCAAGATAGGGCTGATGAAGCTGGCAGGCGGCCGTGCTCTGCGTAACGGGCGCGATTTCTTCATCGGTTTCATCATGACCGAAGCGTTCCTGTCGGGTACTTCCTCGGTCATCCGGAGCCTTTCCGGCGGGGTGGTTCCCGGCTTCTGACGACCGCAGGGCGGGGGCGTAACTTTGACCTGTTGCGGGGTCTGTGATAGCCTTCGGTGCGTTCTCACGCTGGCGGAACCCCGCCGGAGGAGCCGAGCGACATGACCTGGCGCGCGTTCATCGTCGGCCTCGTCTTCGTCGCATTGCTGGGTTGGGTCGAACCCTACTCCTCCTTCATCACCTCCTTCGGGGCGTGGTTCAGCTACTCCTCCTTCCCCTCGGGTGCCATGGCGGTGCTGGTGCTGCTGACGGTGGTGGTGAACGTCATCCTGAAGGCGCTGAACCGGGCCTGGGCCTTCACGCAGGCGGAGCTGCTGCTGGTCTTCTGCATGATGTTCGTGGCCGCCGCCATACCGTGCGAGGGCATCGGGCGGTACTTTTTCCAGATGGTGGCCGGGCCGACCTACTTCGCCCGGCGCACGGACATCCCGTGGGAGGAGCCCGGCGGAGCCCTCGAGCATGCGCCCGAGGGACTGGTTCTCGACAAGAACCCCCTCTCCACGGCCGCAGAGCAGTACTACCTGGGCGCCGGAGAGACCGGCCGCGTGCCGTGGGGCGTCTGGGCGAAACCCCTCCTGCATTGGACGCTCTTCCTGGTACCGCTCTACCTGGCCGTCATGTTCATGTGCGGGATACTCAGAAAGCAGTGGGTGGAGGTAGAACGGCTGCTGTTTCCACTGGCGCGCGTTCCCCTCGAGTTCACCGAGGGGAGCGTGACGGACCGCCTGCTGCCCGCCCTCTTCTACAACAGAGGCTTCCTGTTCGGCCTGGCCTTCGCCGTTGGTTTCCGGCTGCTGCGGGACCTGCCGGTCTTTTTCGGCGGCACGATGTTCGCCATCACCATTCCTTTCCAGGACGTGTTCCAGGACACGGTGCTGGAGAACGCCGGGTTCGCCAACCTGGGGCTGAACCTGCCGGCCGTCGGTTTCGCCTTCCTCGTGCCGGCCGACGTGTCGCTGAGCGTCTGGCTCTTCTTCCTTTTCGCGCGGGCGGAGATACTGCTCGGTCAGGCGATGGCGATTCCGGACCTGGCGCAAGCGAACGGCCCGTTCTTGCGCTGGCAGCAGTTGGGCACCTACCTTGCCTTCATCATCGGCATGGCGTGGATGGCGCGCCGGCACCTGCTCGGAGTCTTCAAGAAGGCGCTCCGGCTGCCGGGCGCGCCGGACGATTCGGAGGAACCCATAGGCCACGCTCTGGCCTTCTGGGGCTTTCTGGCGTGCATCGCCTGGTGTGTCGGCTGGTACTGGTATCACGGCATGGGTCCGATGACTGCGCTGGCCGTGCTCGGGCTGACTTTCTGCTGGTTCTTGGTCTATGCCCGCATCGTCAGCCAGGGCGGCCTCTACGTGGCGGTCAACCAGTGGAGCATGCCGGGGGTCATCCACAGCCTCAGCGGCGGCTATGCCTTCAACCCGGCCGGGGCGGTCATCGCCGGCATGCAGGGCACGCTGCTGTTCGGCGGCCGTACGACCCTGGTGGCTCCTCAGACCATGGGGGCTCTGCGCATATCGGAGGTCTTCGGCAAACGGCGCCGCTGGCTGCTGCCGGCGCTGGTCGTCGCCATACTGGTCGCCCTTATGGGGATGACGCATCAGGTGCTGACGCAGGCGTATGCCCAGGGCGCGGTCAACTTCTGGGACGGTCTGCAGATCAACATGCCCCAGGGCGCGTTCAACACCGCGCACAACCTCATCAACCAGCCGGCCCAGTCGGTGGACCCCAAGTTCGGCGGCCTCGCCTTCGGAGCTGTCGCCATGGCGTTCGTCATGTTCATGCGGGCCCGGTTCTACTGGTGGCCGGTCCACGCCATAGGCCTGCTGGCCTGCAGCGGCTGGCATGCCCGGCGGCTCTGGTTCCCGTTCTTCCTGGGTTGGATGACAAAGGTCGGGATCATGAAGCTGGCGGGCGGACGCATGCTGCGGGAGGCCCGCAATTTCTTCATCGCCGTCATTGCAACCGAGTATTTCATCGGTGGGCTGTCCGGGGTGTCCCAGCTTCTGTTCAGAACCCTTTTTGACATCGAACTTCCCGGCTTCTGACCACCGCGGGGCGGGACCGTAACTTTGACCTGTTGCACCACCCGTGGTACGCTCTTGGACGTCTCCACGCCTCCAAAGTCCGCGGAGGACCCGCAAGGGATGACCTGGCGAGCCTTCATCATCGGTCTTGTCCTCGTGGCGCTCGTTAGCTGGGTGGACCCGTACGCTGCCTTCATTGAGACCTACGGGGGTCTGAACTCGACGGCGTTTCCGGCGGCGCCCGTGCTGGCGCTGGTTCTGCTGAGCCTGGGGCTGAACGCCCTGCTGAAGGCGCTCCACCGGCGCTGGGCCCTGCGGCGGGCCGAACTGATGCTGGTCTGGTGCATGATGATATGCGCCGCCGTCATACCCTCCTACGGCATCGGCCGCTTCCTCTACTCGCTCATCGCGGGACCGGCCTACCAGTCCCGTCGGCCCGATGTGTTCTGGGATGACGGCGCCATGAAATATGCGCCCCGTGAACTGCTGCTCAGCAAGAACCCCCGCTCCGAGGCCGTCCGGCAGTACCACGAGGGCAAGCCGGCGGGCGGCCGGGTGCCGTGGGGCCTTTGGGTCCCGCCTATGCTGACCTGGGGCCTTCTGCTGCTTTTTCTATACCTGGCGGTCTTCTTCATGTGCGCGATCCTGCGGCGGCAGTGGGTGGAGGTGGAGCGGCTGATGTTTCCACTGGCGCGCGTTCCCCTCGAGTTCAGCGAGGGGAGCGCGGGGCAGGGCTGGCTGCCCAACCTTTTTGCTCGCAAGGCCTTCCTGTGGGGCCTCGCCGCGGCGGCGGCATTCCGGCTGGTGCGCGCTCTGCCGCTGCTGTTCGGCGCCGACAGCACCCTGGCGCTGACCATCCCGCTGGGCACAGTGTTCCAGGACACACCTCTCGGGAACGCCGGCTTCACCAACGTTCCGTTCTGGCCGCGGGCGATGGGATTCGCTTTTCTGGTGCCGGCGGACGTGTCGCTGAGCGTCTGGTTCTTCTTCCTGTTCGCCCGGGGGGAGCTGGCCGTGGCGCACTGGCTCGCGCTGCCGTCCGCCGGCGGGGACCACGGTCCGCTCATGCGGTGGCAGCAGGGCGGCGCTTACATCGCCTTCACGTGCGGAATGCTCTGGCTGGGCCGGCGGCATCTGATGGCCGTTCTGCGCAAGGCGGTCGGGTTGGGCGCTTCGGTTGATGACTCCGACGAGCCGGTTGGATACCCGGTGGCCTTCTGGGGGCTCGTCATCTCGCTGCTGGCGTGCGTCGTCTGGTACTGGCTTCTGGGCATGCGACCGCACGCCGCTGCTGGGCTGCTGGCCACCTTCTTCATCTCCTACCTCGTCTATGCGCGCGTGGTTGCGCAGGGAGGTCTGCACGTCTGCCGCACCATCTGGACGGGCAACCGGTGGTTGCACTCGGTCAGCGGCGGCCACATCTTCGGCGCCGCGGGCAAGGTGATCGGCGCCATGCAGTGGACGCTCCTGGTCAGCGGCGGTTCGGTGGCGCTGGCGCCGATGGCCATGAACGCGTTCCGCATCTCCGACGTGTTCGAGAAGCGCAAGAAGCTGCTGGTCCCGGTTTGCATGGTCGCCATCTTGGTCGCGCTGGTCTTCGCGTCCCACTCGGTGCTGCACCACGCCTACGGGCGCGGCGTGCTCAACTTCTCCGACCTCTGGGGGCAGCAGCAGGTGCCGCGGTGGGGCTTTGCCGAGGCCGACTCCATGATCCGCCGTCCCGCCGGGTCGGTGGACCGGCACCTGGGGCCGTTCTTCTTCGGCGCCGCCGCCATGGGGTTTCTCACGTTCATGCGGGCCCGTTTCTACTGGTGGCCCATCCACTCCATCGGCCTGCTGGCGGTGGCGGGCTTCCACGCCCAGCGGCTCTGGATCCCGTTCCTGTTCGGGTGGATGGCCAAGGTCGGCATCATGAAGTTCGGGGGTGGGCGGCGACTGCGCGAGGCGCGCGAGTTCTTCATCGCCGTCATCGTCGTAGAGGCCTTCACCGACGGCCTCTCGGTGTTCGTCAGCACTCTGACGGGCGGCGCCGTGCCGGGGTTCTGAACACCTGCGCTCAACACAGGCCGAGCCTCGACAGGACCATTCAACTTTCCCATTCCCGGAGCGAGCAATGTACCCCCGCCTGCCGGCAAGCCGGCAGGTCGCAAGGCGCCGGCGCACCGCAGGGCCCGCGCCCCGGCCGACGTAGAGTTGCGTGGTGTGCATGAACGGCGATTTCTGGAGTGCGGCGCCTTGGCGCCGCCCTCATACCCGGCGGCTTGCCGCCGGGCGGGATATCGGAGAGCGTGGTTGGGCGCAAAGCGCTGCCGGGCTTCGGGAGCGCGCCTGCCGCCGCACTCCTGGCAACGCGCCCCGGCCGAGATAGAGGTGTGTGGTGTGCATGAACGGCGAGCTAAAGCATTGACTTCCGGCCGCCGAGGGCTATCATGCAATGGTGGCCATGGCGCACCGCTATGGCCGTGACTTTCATGGCACCAAGGGAGCGGACATGGCAGACCGCAAAGAGACGCAGGCCAACGTGGTCCGACGCGAGGGCAGGACGTGGATCGAAGATGTCCCTCGGAGGCAGATCGGCGACCGATGGGACATGCTGCTGCGCGGGGTGCGCGTGCTGCTGGAGCACCGCGGGGAGGGGGTGCGCTTCCACGATCTGATGGCCCTCTCGGGGGATGCCTTCAACCTCTGCTTCACCTCCCACTGGCAGGGCACCGCCTATCTGGCCGTGCCGACCGACACGCTGGGCAACGTCACGGACGCCTACGGTTACGAGCACTGGTGGAACGCCCCCCTGCAGGACCGGGAGATGCGGGGGCTGACCGAGAGCGCCCGGCGCGAGTTGACTGAAAGCTCCCTGAAACAGATACGTGAAGAGATCGACGCCGGGCGACCCGTGCTGGTCGGCGGCTGCGCCGACAGGGGGTGCGCGCCGTGGAGCGCGGTGGTGGGCTACGACGACGCCGGAGAGCAGCTCTGCCATGTCGGCATCGGCGAACCCTATCGCTGGACGGGCATCCGCGGGCTGACCATCGACAACGAGGAGGAAAGCCAGACCGTCGGTTACTGGAACGGGCGCGTGCGCGGGACCGTGCGGCCGAACTTCGTGGGCGGCTGGCTGGCCAACCCGGCCTTCATGCTGGGGGACCGGCACGGACGCCCGAGCCGCCGCGCCAACGCCGTCAGCGCGCTGTCCCGCGCGGTGGACCTTTTTGAAGCGGAGCCACACGAGATCGACCACTGGGGCGGCGTGACCTACTGGTTCGGCGAGGACGCCTACCGAGAGTGGGCCGGCGCGCTGGAAGCGCTCGACTACCCGGCCGACCTCCAGAAGCCGCGCCCGAACGGCGCCTACGACTGGTACGAGATGCATATCGTCAACGTCATGGTTGACACTGTCGTGCGCGGCCGCACCGCCGCGGCGGAGTTCTGCAACCGCGCGGGCATGCTGCTGGGCAACGTGCGGCATCACATGGACGCCGCTGCGCGGTCCTACAGGCGTGAGGTCGCGCTCGCCCGCGACGCGTTCTCTGTTTTCCTGGATGGGGACGAAGACGAAGTCGAAGCCTGGCTGGCCGACACAGACCGGAGGGCGCTGGGAGCGGCCGCCGTGCGGCGCATGCTGGAGCGCGAGCGGGCCGCGGTGCGGGCCGTCCAGGAGGCCCTGCAGGTGGAGCGCCAGGAAGTGCCTGCCGCCTCCGTGCGCCCCACGCCGGGCATGGAGGAGACGGCGAGGAGTCGAGAGGGACTCGGGGAGGACGAGGAGGCCCGCTGACCGGAGGCAGGGCCGAGGGGGGCGTTGCGCGGACCGATTATCGGACGCGGGGGGCTTTTTCCCCAAAAACTAAAATAATAGTTGCCATATAGCCCGTGAGGGGTGTAATCCAACTAAATCATTAGTTGGAAACGACTCGTCGCGCCCGGAGGGAACGCCGGATGGCGGAAAATAGGCCGGTGAGATTGACGCCGCTCGAGACGCTGGTCATGGACTGCATGTGGGAAATGCAGGAGGCCACCGTCCGGCAGGTGCAGCAGAGGCTCAACGAGGACCACAAGGACCGCGCCTACAACACGGTGCTGACGGTCATGCGCATACTGCGGGACAAGGGCTACCTGCAGAGCCGCCGGGAGGGGCGCTCGGACGTCTACTGGCCGGAGGTCAGCCGCACGCAGGCCGCCCGCCGGCCGCTGAGGGAACTGCTGGAGCGGTTTTTCGCCGGATCAGCCGAGGCGCTGGTGAGCCAGTTGCTCAGCACGGGCGAACTGGACGAGGAGGAGATCCGCGCGATTCGGGAGGAGGTGGACCAGAAGCTGCGCGAGGAGGCGACGCGCGGGGGACCTGAGGAATGACACAACTGGTCCAGTTGCTCAACGAGTTCGGGGGATGGCTTCTGCGCCATCTCGGTCGGCTCAGCATTGAGTTCGTCGTGCTGGCCATCGTCGTGTTAGTGGTCATCCGACTCCTCCGCGTGCATTCGCCCCGCCTTCGTCACCTCTTCTGGGGCCTCGTCCTCGCCAAGCCCGTGGTTACCTTCCTTATCGCCAGCCCGCTGTCGCTCTACTGGTTCCTCAGGCCGGCGGCGGAAAGTCGGCGCAGTCAACAGAGGGGGCCACCAATGGCTTGAGCAGTGCCTGACGACGCTTGAGGAGATCGGGCGTGTCAGGCCAATGTTCGGGAAGTGGCTGTGGACGAGTAGCGCCCTGCGGGTGCCGGCCAGGCCCGGGCGTGACAGAGGCAACTTTGGCAGGGAGGGAGCAGCGATGCTCAAGACGAGTGCCGTGCGGATGGCGTGGGTGTTCGTTGTGGCCGCCTTGCTGGTTGGAGCGGCCGGGCCGGTGCAGGCCAGCGTCGTGCTGCTGGACGAGTACTGGACGCCGGATATCGCGCACAATGACGTGCAGGTAGCGGAGGTCGACACGGAGTCGACCGGCGACCCGACGCAGGCCGTCGCCGGTTACTTCAGCGTGCGCCTGGAGAACCAGACGGGGGCTCCCAGCGTGCGTTTCCGAAGCGCCAACAGCGGCCTGTACAAGGACCTGCCTCCCGACGTGACGGAGGCCCGGCTCTGGTACCGGACGGACAAGTGGAACGGGAAGCTGGCGCTCCAGCTCTGGGCCATGGTGCCGCGCAGCGCGCCGGTGATGTGGCTGCAGGCCGAACTCGACGGCGGGGGCGAAGACGGCCGGCTGATCGCCGACGGCCACTGGCACCAGGCGAAGGGCATCCTGAGGAAGGGAAACGATTTCGACAGGGTGCCCATGGACGACATCTATCGCACCGGACTGGTCTGGCTCAGGCCGATCGAGGGCTGGGACATCGCCCACACGACCTTCGTGGACCGGATCGAAGCCGTCGTCATCTCCGGCCCGGGGCAGGGCGAGCCGATGTCGGCGCCGGCGCGGCACGTGCGCCGTATGCCCGGCGCGCAGACGAGTGGGCCGGGGTTCGTCTGCTGGGAGGCGGAGGACGCCCTTGATCCGGTGCCGGAGCCGACGAACACGCTGGTGCCCCGCGACGCCGATGCCCAGAAGCTGCTGTCCAACGGGGCCTGGGCGCAGGGCGCCACGGACCAGGTGATGTATCCGTATGAGGCCCCGGAGGATGCGGAGTCGTTCCGCTACAGCGTTGCCGTGGCCGAAGCCGGCGATTACTCGCTCTGGCTCCGCGCCTACTGCAAGAGGTCATCCTTCCGCTGGCGCTGGGACGACAGCGAGTGGCACACCTCCGCGCCCGGCACGGAATCCATCGGGGCGGTGATGCTCACCGGAAACTGGCTGCCGGTCGGCTGGTCGCACCTGGCCCGGGTGGAGCTGGCGGCGGGAGAGCACACGTTCGAGGTGCAAACCATGCAGATGCCGGACCGCACCGCGCTCGGCTACGACTGCTATGTGCTGGCGAGGGACGCCTTCGTGCCTCCGGCCATGGCCCCTACGGTCGAGACGCCCGAAGGTATGACGCGGTAGCAACGGTTTCTGGGCCGGAGGACTGAGCGCACGCGAGGCCGGCCGGGCTTTCTGGCGGCCCCGGGCCCTCGGGGAAACCGTGGGCAGGGGCCGCCGCCTAAACCGGGACAAGAAAAGCTGAGGAAAAACTTGGCAAAAGCCCTTTATATGTATAGATGGCGGGCGTCGCTCGGCCGGCCTCGGCGCGCCGGGCACCCTTACCACGAGCGGGGGAGCCGCGTGATGGGCAAAGACTCTTCGGGCGAGGACTGTGTCAGCCGGCGGGTTGCGCTGCGTGCGGCCGCCGCGGCACTGGCGGCCGGGCTGCTTCCCTGCTGCGCGCGCTCCGGCACGTCGAAGCACCGGGACGTGGCGGGTGAGGCGAACGTAAGTCATCCGACAGAAGCCGGAGGTGCAAGCGTGGAAGGAAACGACTGGGACATATCGGTCTGCGGGCTGAACTGCGCCCGCTGCAAGATATTGACCGAGAACAAGGAATGCAAGGGTTGTCGGGGGCCGCTGGACGAACACTGGAGCCCCGGCTGCGAGTTCCTGCCCTGCGCCCGGGAGCGCGGCCACGAATACTGCTTCGAGTGCGACGACTTCCCCTGCGAGAAGCTGGAAGCGTTCGCCTCCGACGGCTACGAGCATCACCATCTGGCCGTCGAAAACCTGAGGCGGATGCGCGAGATCGGGTTGGATGCCTGGATTGCCGAGCAGCCGGAGGCCATGTTCTGCCCCGGCTGGCACTTCTGAGGGGATAACCGTGAATCTACTGGACGAGACGAGCCTGGCGGGCACGGTGGATGCGGTGAACGCGGCCTTCTTCTACGGAGAGGACGTGCCACAGGCGGAAAGCGAGCGGACGGCCCGGTGGATAGCCGACCGGCAGGGGCTCGAGGGATCCTACCGCGGCGTCATGTTCGCTCCGACCGAGAAGGACATGGCGGAGGGCATGCGTATCTTCACCGGACGCAAGGTCGGGTCCGGCGGCGGCGCACGGCACGTCATCGGGGAGGAGGCTTGCCGGGCGTTGCGCCTGCTGGAAGTGCACGATGATGGTGTCGGCGGCGCGCTGGAGCGTGCCACGGCCTACATGGCGGCCCAGATCAAGGGCGATACGCTGGAGCGGGGCATGTTCTGCTGCGGACGCTGCACGCCGTCGGTCTGGCGTCACATCCTCGTCGGCGGGCTCGCCGAAGCGCCGGCGGCAGAGTTCATGGACGCCGGCCTGCGCACGCTGAAGAAGTATCGCCTGGAGACCGGCAAGTGGCGCTTCTTCCCCTTCCATTACACGTTGCTGGCACTGAGTGAGATGGACTCGCCGGCGGCCGTCGCGGAGATGCGGCACGCGGCCCCGGCCTGTGAGAGAGTGCTCGAGCGGAAACCAAAAAACGAGTACGACCGCCGGCGCCACACCGTGGCCGCGCGGGTCCTGGCGAAATGCTGAGTTGCTGCCCCCACGCTTCAGCGCAGAGAGGTGAACGATGATCACCGGAAGACATGTCGTCAGGTGGGTCGGCGTTATCACGGTGGTGTTGCTGGGTGCGACCGTCGCGTCCGCCCGGGCCGGTGTTGTGTTGCTGGACGAGTACTGGTCGCCGGAAATCGTCCATAACGAGGTGGAAGTCACCGAGGTGGACACCGAGGAGGCCGGCGACCCGAGCACGGCCATAGCCGGCGATTTCAGCGCCCTGCTGGAGAACGAATCCGGCTGGCCCAGCGTGCGCTTCCGCAACGCGGCCAGTCTTCGCCGGACCGGCCTGCTGCCCGGTGACACCGAGGGACGGCTCTGGTACCGCACCGACAGTTGGGCCGGCAAGTGGAACATGGAGGTCTGGATCTACGTCCACGAGGCCGGGCGGCCGGTGCACGTGCTGACGGCCGAGCTGGACGGCGGCGGGGAGGACGGCCGGCTCATCGCCGATGACCGCTGGCACCAGGCGCGCGGGATACTCCAGAAGGGCCCCGAGTTCGACGTGGCGGCTCCTGACAGGTACAGCGATGCTTGCTTCGTCTGGCTGCGCCCGACGGACGGCTGGGACGTCCCCCACAGGACCTACGTTGACCGGATCGAGGCCGTCATGGTGGACGGTCCGCGCAAGGGAGAGAGGCCGCCGCTGCCCGCCCGCCGCGTCCGTCCGACGCCCGGCGCGCAGTCGGTCGGGCCGGGCCTGGTCCAGTGGGAGGGCGAGGACGCCGTCGAGGAGAGCTTCCCTTCGGGCGGCCTCTACCAGCCGGATAACGCCGAGCAGCAGCGCCTGTTGAGCAACGACGCGTGGCTGCAGCACCTCGCGGCTGAAGGGGCCGGGGCCACGTGGAAGGTCGACGTTCCCGAGCAGGGCACTTACACCCTCTGGGCGCGTGGCTTCTGGTATGAGGGCGGCTTCCGCTGGCGCATCGACGACCGCGAGTGGCACGTCTCGGGGCCCGACAGGAAGGTCGTGGCGGCGGTCAAGTACGCCGACAGTGACGAGGAAATCTGGGGCCTGGCGGCCCTGATGATCGGCTGGACGCCGCTGGGCTCTGTCGAGCTGACGGCCGAAGAGCACACGGTGAGCATAGAGTGTTCGGAGGACGCTACCGGCCACGGCTTCGATTGCTGGGCGCTGGCGCGGCACGCGTTCGTCCCCCGGGCACCAGTGACCAAAGAAGAGTGATGCATGCTCGCCGTTCAGCGAAGGGGCGTAAGAAATGACGCGAATGTGTGGCTGGTTGGACATCCTTGTCCTTGTCGCGGTGGGACTGTTGCCTGCGCCCAGGCCCCGGCACTCACCGTGCGGGACGCCGACCGCACGGCGGGGGAGACTTCACCCTCCATGATTGGGGGGTGAGGTGATATGGCGTGCGTCCTGGACGATTCCCGAAGAGCAGGGGAGCAGTGAGTGAGAGCGCGCAGGGAGCCGGTGTGAGCCGGCCCCGCGCCCCTGTTTGCTGGCAACTATTTCCCGAGGAGGCTGTGATGAGAAAGCACAGCGTGCAGGTAGTCGTGCTAATTGTGGCGGCGGCGTTCGCGGGTGGTTTTGTGGCGCAGGCGCTGTTCGGAAGCCTGGCGCAGGCCGACGCGGCGCAGACCGCACAGGTGATGAAGGCGAAGTCGTTCGTCGTCGTGGACGACGAAGGGCGGGAGCACCTGGCCCTCGGCCCTCACTCGCAGGGCATGGGCCTGGTGGTGCGGGACGGCGAGCTGAAGGACCGCATGGTCCTCGGCTTGCTGCCGGAGGACCAGGTCGGTCTCGTCATGAACAATGCTGAGGGAATGACGCAGGTCGCACTCGGCGCGTGGGAGTCGACCAACCACCTGGACCTCTACGACGGTGAGCGGCGCCCGCGGTTTACAGTGGGCGTGAGCCGAGACGCCGGCAACGCCGGACTGGCCTTCTACGACCCGCAGAAGGCCCAGCGCCTGGGCATCGGCATGGGCCCCGGCGGCGGAGGCGATTTCGTGATGAGCAACGCGCAGGGCTGGGACATCTGGCGCGCGTCCTGGAACCGGCACGAGCCGGGAGCCGAGTATCCATGACGCTATCGCACGGGCCCCGTCGAGTCCGGCGGGGCCCGCCAACCCATGCATTGGAGGAGGAGTTTAAGATCGGTAGCCTGGACGGAGATTAGGAACCTGAGTTCGCCATACGGGGAAGCTTACTATCGTCCAGATCGCCCAGAGGGACAATAACGAGAGTGAGCAACGAGGACCGTATCGCATTCCCTGCGCGGCACAGCCGGCCGAGGAGCCACTGCGGGAAGAGACACCTCTCCCGCGCCGAGAAGGTGATACTGCTCGATGCCGATGCGCGTGAGGGCGAGGTCGGACTGGAGCAGTGGACCGCCGAGCAGGAGGCGCGCCGCGAGGACGGCCTCTGGGACCACGGCGAGCTGCACTGCGAGCGCAGCTACGACGAATGGCCCTGCATAAGCCCCCGCCTGGCGACTTGCCACGTCTGTGACGTGCTGAACGAGTTCGGCGTGCTCGACCGGCTCCGCCCGCATTGATGGCGCGGCGGGGCCGCGCTGTGGATGAGTGCGAGGAGTGCCATGTAGAGACGGGGCTTGCTCCGGGTGCTGGAACTGACGTCGAAGCCCCTCGAGCCCCATGTTCCCCTGGAGGACTGACTGGCATGAGCCGAGTTTTCTTCACGACCGCGCACACCGCCCTGCACTTTGGCAGAATCCAGTTGCTACTGGCTATGATGGAAGGGCGGGAGGACTCGCCCTGCTGAGCCCCGCGGGGGACGAGTGGCGGACATTCGCGAGAGGAGAACGGGAGGAGACTACATGGACACGTTGGGCGCGATAGAGGCGCGGCGCAGCATCTGGAAGTTCGAGGACAAGCCGGTTCCCCGCGAACTGGTCGAGCAGGTACTCGAGGCCGCGGTCCGGGCGCCTTCCGGCAAGAACCGCCAGCCATGGCGGTTCGTCGTCGTGGAAGGGGACGAGGCGCGCACCGAGATGATGGAGAGAATGCGAGAGGGCATCGCGGGGGCGCGCGAGGCGGGTGTGCCCCTCGGCAGCAGCGAGAACACCGCCCGGGTCATGGAGCAGGCTCCCCTGACGATCTTCGTGTTCAACGGTGAATCGGTCCACTACGAGGTGACCGACTGGAGCGTACCGGACCTTCAGTCCCTCGGCGCCGCCGTCCAGAATATGTGTCTGGCGGCCACCGACCTCGGCCTGGGAAGCCTTTGGATCTGCGACGTGTTCTACGCCGACCGGGAGTTGCGCGAATGGCTCGGGCGTGAGGACAAAATGGTCTGCGCCGTGTCGCTCGGCTACCCCGCCGAACAGCCGGAGGCCCGGCCCCGCCGCCCGTGGCAGGAGGTCACCACCTGGCTGGACGAGTGACGCCGGCCCTCGCGTACCGTTGACGTCCGGGCATCGCGAACCTACCATACCGCGCCCTGACCGATTGGCTCGACCGGGAGGAGACTGTGCGCGAACTCATGCTGGGCACGGTGCAGCCGGGGGCGGACGCGGACAAGGAACTGATGAAGGCTGCCGGCATCGAGTGGGTGCGGCTCGGCACGCCCCTGCCTTTCAAGGACAGGATCGGCGGAAAGCTGACCGGTCGCTACAGCCGCTACCGCGAGGTCGCCGCCGGCTACGCCGAGGCGGGCATCAGCGTCGTCGGCGTGACGCCCGGGCCGGGCTCGAAACTGTGGCGGCGGGGCGAGGATGGGGAATGGCGACTCGTCTGGCACCGACGCCTGCCGGAGTGGTTCGGCGAACTGGGCAGCGAGCGCTGCCTGGAGACGTATAGAGAACTCTGTGCCTGGCTCGGAGAGGACCTGCGCGGTATCGTGCCGGTCTGGCAGGCCCTCAACGAGCTGGATTGGCACCAGTTCAGCGGACCCATGACGGCCGAGCAGTCGTGCGAGATGATACTGGCCGCCGCGCGGGGGCTGAAGTCCGCCGACCCCGACCTCCTCGTCGGGCACAACTCCGTCGGACACCAGGACGAATACTTCCTGTCGGAGCGCATGTTCTCCGGCGGGCTGCTGGACTACTGCGGGATTGACCGCTACTTTGGATCGTGGCATCCGGGCGGCCCCGGCGACTGGGCCCCGCTGATAGAGCAGCTCAACGAGAGGGCGGGCGTGCCCGTGCTGGTCAACGAATGGGGCTTCGCCTCGGCGGGCGGCGTCAAGACCGAGGCCGACGAAGGACAGCCCACCTGCGCCTGCCACAAGTGGCCGCACACCTGGGGTCCCGGACACACCCCGGAGGGTCAGGCCGAGTTCATCCGGGAGACGTTCGACGCCTTCATCAAGGTCAAGGACAGGATGATGGGGGAACTCTACTTCCGCTGGGCGGACCAGGAGACGTGCTGGCAGTGCGGCGAGCCCGACTGCCCGGCCGAGACCGCCTGGGGCCTGGTGGACGTGGACGGCAACCCGAAACCCTCATACCATGCCCTGAAGGAAGGCGCCCGGCGCCTCCACGAGGCGTGACTGCACGAGACACCATCACACGGAGACTCAAATGGCCAAGCCCGGCATCTTCAAGCGGTACGAGGGCAACCCGATCATCGGACCGGGGCACATCCCGTCCGCCAACAGCATCTATAACAGCGCCGTCGTGCCGTTCCGCGACGGCTACGCGGGCGTGTTTCGCGTGGACGACGAGAGCCTGATGCAGTGGCTGCACGTCGGGTTCAGCGACGACGGGCTGGACTGGGAGCTTGAGCCGGAGCCGTTCGACCTGGACTTCGGCGACGTGGAGATAGACATGCGACCCGGCGGCTACGACCCCCGCGTCATCGAGATCGAGGGCACCTACTACGTCTGCTGGTGCGCCCCCTACCACGGGCCGACGCTGGCCCTGGCGAAGACGGAGGACTTCGAGCGGTTCGAGTTCATCTGCAACCCCGTCCCGCCCTACAACCGCAACGGCGTGCTCTTCCCCCGCAGAATAAATGGGAAATACTATTTGCTTCACCGCCCGAGCGACCGGGGCCACACGCCGTTCGGCGACATCTTTGTCTGCTCCAGCGAGGACCTGGTCCATTGGGGACGCCACCGCTTCGTGATGGGCCCGACCGAGCGCTGGCAGGCCACCAAGATCGGCGCCGGCCCCGTGCCCATCGAGACCGACGAGGGATGGCTGCTGATCTACCACGGCGTCATCACCAAGTGCAACGGCTTCATCTACTCGGTCGGCGCCGCCCTGCTGGACCTCGAGGAGCCGTGGAGGGTTCGCTATCGCACCAGGCCCTACCTGCTCAGCCCGGAAGAGGACTACGAGCGAGTGGGCGACGTGCCGAACGTTGTCTTTCCCTGTGCGGCCACCGTGGACGAGGACGGCATGCTGACCCTCTACTACGGCGGCGCGGACACCTACGTCTGCGCGGCCTTCGCCCCGCTGCGGGACATCATCGACTTCACCAAAGAGAACTCCTACTGACCGGGTCCGGCCGGCTCGAGACGGCCAGCCCGGCCAACGTGACGGGTATTCGGAAGGGGAACTCCATGCCGTCGCTCGACGGGTTCTACCCGTTCTGGTTCTGGAACGGTCAGTTGCAAGAGGACGAGATCCGCTGGCAAGTGGATCAGATGGCCCGGCAGGGCATCCGCGGCTTTTACATCCACCCGCGCCAGGGGCTCCGGACACCATACCTGTCCGAGCGTTTCTTCGAATGCGTCGAAGTAGCGGTCGAGGCCGCCGAGAGACGGGGGATGGACGTCTGCCTTTACGACGAGTATCCCTACCCCAGCGGCGCGGCGGGCGGCGAGGCACTGCTGGGCAAGCCGCAGTTCCACGCTACCCGCTTGGTGCAACGCTGCTGGGACGTTCCGGGTGGTCACGTCCGCCTCGAGCTGCCCCAGGGCGCGGTGCTTAACTGCACGGCGGTCCCCCTCTCCGACGGCAGCCCTGCATGGACGGATGAACGGGACATGGCGGATAGCGTGGGTATGGTGCTGCTCGAGGAGAGCTACTACGAAGCGGCCTACACCCCTTACAGCCACAAGCGCTTCTTCGCGAGCACTCCGACACCGGTGCTTGAAGCGGACCTGCCGGCGGAGCCCCACCGTGTCTTCGCCTCCGTCCAGGCGCTGGTCACGCACCACAAGTACTGGAACCACTACCTCGATACGATGAATCCGGAGGCGGTGCGCGAGTTCATGCGCCTGACCCACGAGCGCTATCGCCGGCACTGCGGTGTCCAGTTCGGCAAGAGGATACCCGCCATCTTCACGGACGAGGCATATCCCGGATGGAGCGACCGGGTGCCTGCGGAGTTCAAGCGCCGCTGTGGTTACGAACTGCCGCCCCTCCTCCACGCGCTGCAGGACGAGGAGCATCCGCGCCATCTGGAGGTGGCGGGGGACCTGTGGGACGTGCAATACGACCTGTTCTGCGAAGCATGGGAGGAACCCTACGCAGAATGGTGCGAGGAGAACGGCCTGCTCTACGCCACGGAAAAGGGGGTCTGGCGCCTTTCGCAACATCGGTTCGCCGGCATCCCGGGGGGCGACCCCGGCCATACGAAAGCGGGCGCGCCCATGGACCTGCTGCAGCCTCAGCTACGGCAGAACGCGCGGGCCGCAGCGTCCGCCGCCTATTTCTACGACAAGCCGGCCGCGCTGGCCGAATGCTACCACAGCCTGGGCTGGGGCGGCACACTCCAGGACGCCAGGCTGATCGCCGAGGGGTTGCTGCTGCTCGGGGTTAGACACCTCGTGCCCCACGGGTTCTTCTACACAACCCACGCCCTCGCCAAACACGATGCGCCGCCCTCGTTCTTCTTCCAGATGCCCTACTGGCGGCACTTCGGGCACTTGTCCGCGCGCGTCCAGCGTATCGCTTCGCTGACCGACGGCGTTCCCGACGCACGGGTGCTGCTGGTCGATCCGGGCCCCGGCCTGCCGACCGAGGAGCAACGCACCGACTTTGCACGCATCCAGAAGGTATTGATGGGCGCGCACATCGACTTCCTCATCGTGGACGTGGACGTGCTGCGAGAAGGGACCTGGGAGGACGGCGGCCTTCGTGTGAAGGAGATATTCGCTGACGCCGTGCTCATACCGCCTATGCGGCGGACCGAGGAGGCGCTGTCCGAGTGGCTGGCGGCCGGGGAGGATGCCGACGGGCGCGTGCTGCACCTCGAGCAGGGGTTCGCTAAGGACGACCTTCTTGCCCGCCTGAACGAGGTGACGACGCCGACGTTGTCGCTCCGGGAAGCCGACTCGGAGCAAGAGGACATCTGGGTTTCGCGCTGGCGGACGGACGCAGGGGTCCGCTGGTTTGTCCTGAACACCGGCGCCGCAGGGCACGAGCTGACCATCCGGCCTTGCCGTGGCGCAGTAAGGGAAGTGCCCCTGGACCCGGACGTCGGGCCGCGGTTGCGGCAGCGGGAGGGCGAGTCAGTCCGGCACGTGGCCCCCTTCGAATCGTTCGTGCTGGAGTCCGCCGAGCAGGCCGCGGCGCAGCCGGAGCCGACGCCGAGGCTGCGCGTCCCGCTGGGTGGCGCGGCTAAGGTGCGCCCGCTGAACCGTAACCTGCTCCGCCTCGCGCAGTGGACGATGTGCCTGCCCGACGGGCAGGAAGCGCGCGTGCCCGCGCTGCCGATCTGCGACCAGCTCGATAGGGGCGACTTCGCCGTGAGGCCCCGCCTCCGGAAGTTCTTCGGCCATCCGTCCGAGTGGCAGATGCCCGAGATGGCGGTTGCATACGAGTGTTGCTTCGAATGCCGCTATGAGGGACCCGTGGAACTGGTGGTGGAGCCCGGTTCGCTGCGGGGCGACTGGACCCTGCAGGTGAACGGGCGTTGCTACGGGCCCGACGACTTCGGAACTACAGAGAGTCACGTGCGGGGCAGCCTGGGGCTCGACCTCACGGAGTCGCTGGAGCATGGCCCGAACACAATCCGGATCGAACTGAGCACCGACCGCCCGGACGGCGGCCTTGTCAATCCCTTGTACCTCGCCGGGGAGTTCGGCGTGGAGCTGGAGCCCCCGGGCCTCGTCGCGCCGTCTCGGGAGGGCGCGTTCGAGGACTACGAGGGCAACCTGCTGCCGTTCTACGCGGGGGCGCTGGAATACGAAATGGAGTTCCGGCTGCGGGATGCCCCGGAGAGAGGGGAATGCGTTCTGGAGTTCGCTTCCGAACGGCCGTTCCATGAGGCCTGCGAAGTCAGCGTCAACTCCGGGCCGTTCCGGCCCCTGCTCTGGGAACCCCGGTCTCTCCGGATGCCGGCGGGAGAACTCAGCAAAGGCGCCAACCAGCTTGTCGTGCGCGTCTATACAACCCTCATCCGACCTTTCGAGGGAAGGTGGTTTGACTACGACGCACACCGGCCCCGGGACATCGGGTCGGGCGCGCTCTCGCCGTAGCACGTTGGCCCGGAAGGCCGGTTTGAGGGAGCGGAGACGGGCGGTATAATCGAGCTTGCCGCAATTCAGCGAGGTGACGAGATGAAGACGGAAGGCATTATCTTCCCCGAGGCGGACAAGGTTGACTACGGCCCCGTCGAGGTGGCCGACCCGGAGCCGGGCGACGTCGTCGTCCGCACCACGCACACCGTGCTGAGCACGGGTACGGACACCCGAACGCTGCACGGCGGCCAGTCGCCGAACTTCCCGTTAGTGCCGAGCTACAGTTCGGTGGGCATCGTGGAGGAAGCGGTCGGCGAGACGGGCGATATTGACGAAGGCGACCTGGTCTTCGCCGGGGCGCCGAAGGCGCTTACAGGAATCACGAAGTGCTGGGGGGCCCAGATTCGCCACTGCGTCAAATCGGCGGCTTCCGTCGTGCCTCTCGACGACGAGCGACCGGCGGAGCAGTACGTCTTCACCAAGGTGGCCGCCATAGCCCTTCACGGCGT
Source organism: Candidatus Brocadiia bacterium (assembly GCA_046483385.1). GTDB lineage: Bacteria > Planctomycetota > Brocadiia > SM23-32 > SM23-32 > B1Sed10-231. The sequence continues at coordinate 26,250 of JAWODG010000087.1, forward strand.
CCGGCGCAGCCTGTCACTGCCCGGCGACCGCGTCGTGGTCATCGGACAGGGCCTCATCGGTCAGCTTCACGCCCGCATCCAGGCGGCACGGGGCTGCCACGTGGTGGCCAGCGACATCCTGCCCTGGCGGCTGGAGCGGTCGGAAGCCGGAGGCGTGATGCGGGCTATCAACGCGCGGGAAGAGGACGTGGAAGCGGTCGTGAACGAGATATGGCCTGACGGCGCTCAGGTGGCCGTCGAAGCCAGCGCCCGACAGGAGGGGCTGGACCTCTGCGCCGAACTGCTGCGCACCCGCCGGTGGAACTCCGATGACCGCATGCCCGTGCTGGTCATCCAGGCAAGCTTCATGGGGCAGATAGAACTGAACTGCCGGACCCTGTTCGGGAAGGAATACATGCTGCTCAACACCCGCGACACGGACCCGCGCGACCTCTACGGCGCCGCGCAGATGATCCGGACCGGGGCCCTGGACGTCTCGGACATGATAACCCTGCGCGCCGAACCCGAGTACGCCGAGCAGGCGATCAAGGAGCTGCTGGAACACCCCGACGAACACTTCACCTGCGTCTTCGACTGGTAGGCGACCCGGCTACCCCAAACCGGGATCGAACCACGAAGAACGGCTCGAGCTAACCACAACGACCACGACGTGCCCGCCCACGGCGGGCCTCACGACGCAAAGGCAGAAAGAGAAACACGGAGTCACGGAGGCCACGGAGAACGGCGCGGAGAGGCCAAGGACGGCAGATCAATGACGGAAACGTACGGGGCCAGGATGGTCCTCGCTCTCGTCGTCGTCCTCGGCTGTTGCTGGCCGCTGGTAGCAGGAGGAAGGGCGGGGATTGACCACAACGTTTACCCGTCGGCCGTGTGGCGGGACCACGAGGACCCCACCTGCGGCGGGGCTCACGACTGAGAAAGGAAACACGAAGTACGACGACAGAGACAAGTGACAAGACCAGCCGTGATGCTTGTGTCCTTTCTGCGTGTTCTTCGTGCCGCCGCTTGCGGCGGACATCCTTCGTGGTGAGGAAGTCTTTCAGTCTACGCGGGCGGCCAGGCGTTCCTCCAGCATCTCCACGTCCTCCCGCAGCATGTCCGGGTTGTCCTTGGGGAAGACGCCGACGCAGACCGCGTCCCCGGGCCGCATGGAGCGCGCCACGTAGTCGAACGCCTCCTCGGGGTCGTTGCGGCCCGCCGCCATGACCTTGTAATGGATGACCGGCTTCGAGAGTTTCTGGATGAGTTCGGTCATGGCCCGGCGGTCTTTTTCCAGGTAAACCTCCCGGGTGCCGGCGCGGTGGGCGGCCTCTTTGTCCCGCGGGATGGGGTTGTAATAGGCGCACATATAGAAGTCGAGGTCGAGGTTCTGCTCGGCCCAGCGTATGGTGTCGGTCTTATGGCCGGCCGTGCCTATTTTGATGCCCAGTTCCCGGGCGTATTCGACTGTGGGCTTTAGCTTCTCGAGCTGCCCGTTGGCCTGCAGGTGGTCGGCGTAGCCGCCATGGATGTGCGCCGCCGGGGCGCCGGCGTTCGCCAGACGGCGCAGGCTCGGTTCGGGGGCGCCCAATTCGGGGCAGGTCTGGCCGAACCACTGCAGCGTGCCGCCCTCGTCCCAGAACTCCATCAGCACGCGAAGCATGTGGTGGTCGGCGCGGCCGATGATGGTGTTGATGCCCAGTTCCTCGGCCTGCCAGAGCACATCCTTAATGCGCTCGCAGGTATAGTAGTGCACCATCTCCGAGTCACGGTCGCGCCCCTGATGGGAAAAACCGCTGAAGGGATTGCTGCCCAGTATGAACCGGCTAACCTCGCAACCGGCAATCGTCACCGTATCCATTCCAAACCTCACTATTCACCGCAGAGAACGCAGAGACCGCCGAGAACGACAAAAACGGCGCCAGGGAATGTACTTATGCGGCAACGACAAGCGCTGTGGAACTGAAGGGCCATGTTCCATCCGAACAATCCTCATGTCTGCCGCCGAGGCTGCAGAGAATGCAGAGAACGGCTGTAAAGCAACATCCATTATACTTGTGGGACTGACGCGCGGCGAACGATGATGGAACCGAGACCCCATGCCTTAGCTTGTTGGTATTTTCGAACCGGTCTTGCCGGTGCTTGCGCCATCGGGGAACTGGTTCACGATTCGCTGAACACCGTTTTTGAGCATCTTGACGTTGAAGTTCAGCAATAGCCCTACGGTCAGCCCGGAAAGCTTGAGGTATGAAAGGAGCTGTGCCTCGTGGATGGACAGAAGCTTGTCAACGGCTTTCACTTCCACGATGACGCGTCCATCCACGACCAGGTCCAATCGGTAACCACAGTCCAACCGTACCTCGCCGTAGGTGATGGGGAGCGAGACCTGCCGCTCAAACGTTATGCC
>JAWODG010000101.1:0-4391 GCA_046483385.1 Candidatus Brocadiia bacterium
CCGGCCACGCGGGTTCGCCGTACGGCGAATTGCCCCCGCGGACTCACCAGACGACAGCGACGCTAAACTGGTTCCTCTCACGTGCTTTTCGAGAGGGAGGCCCGGTATTCCCGGAACAGCTCTCCATAAAGGCCCCTGGGCGGCCCGGGGTTGAGCAGTCGTTCCTCCGGTCTCATCGTCTCGGACAGGGCGGCGAGTTCTCGCGAATCATCCACCAGCGCGCGCGCCAGCACGGCGCCGCCCAGGGCGCTGACTTCTCCCTCGGCGATGCAGGCGACCGGCAGGCCGACTGCGTCGGCCACGATCCGGGGTGTCACGGCGCTGTCGGCCGCGCCGCCGCACATAATGAGCCGCTCGGCGGTCGTGCCCTGCTCCTCCAGCAGGCGCACGTAGCGCGTCAGTTCCATGGCAAGGCCCTCGACGACCGCCCGCAGCACGTGGGCTCGCGTGTGGGCCAGGCGTATGCCGTCCAGCCGTCCGGCCGTACCACGGGGCAGCCCCATGCCGCCCCCCGGCGCCAGCAGCGGCCTGAACCGGAGCCCCTCACAGCCGGCGGGCGCCTCCTCGATGAGCGCATCAAGTTCGGCCCCGCTCAGCTCGTCCAGACCCAGCGTCTGCACCGCCCAGCGGAACGACGAGCCGCCGTTCGCCATGGACAGTATCCGCCCGTAGAGGCCATCGACGGGATGGGGACAGGTGAAACCGGCGGACAGCACCGCGCCCTCCCGCCCCGGCTCATCCCCCGCCACGGCCAGCAGCACCCAGGCTGTGCCGGCACCGAACATGACATCTCCCGCATGCACCGCCCCGCAGCCGAGCGCTGCCGCATACTGGTCGTGCACCGCGGGCGAGACGGGGATGCCCGCCGGAAGCCCGGTCAACTCCGCGGCCTCGGGTGTCAGTACGCCGGCCGCCTCAGTGGCCGGCAGCAGCTCGGGCAGACGGTCCTCGGTCAGGCCAATCTTGTCCAGCAATTCCGGGTCGGCCCGGCGCTCACGTGGGTTGAGCAGCATGGCGAGGGACAGTGAAGTGGGATCGTGCGCGCGGCGTCCACACAGCCGCCCCACGATGACGTCGCCCACGAAGCCCATACGGTGGGGCGGCTCGGCCAGTTCAGGGGATTCCTCGCGAAAGCGCAGCAGGTGCGCCGCACCAATGCGGAAGCCCCCGTGCCCTATGTGGCGGACGAACCACTCGCGCCCCAACTCCTCGTTCAGCTCCCGGACGTACGGGCCGGCCCGGCCGTCCATCCAGCCTATTACAGGGCCGACCGGCTTTTCCTCGCCGTCGAGCATCTGCAGGGCGCCACCCTGACTGGAAACCCCGACGGCGCGCACACCCGGCAGGTCGCACGTCTCACCGGCCTCACGTATGGCCGTCAGGGCGGCGGACCAGATGTCCTCGATGTCCTGCTCGACCCCGTTCTCGCCGACGTAGCGAACTTCGCACGGTGCGGACCCGCGCGCCACGACCGAGCCGTCGGCCGCGCAGACAACGGCCTTCACGTTCGTGGTGCCCAGGTCGAGTCCCAGGAACATGCGTTTCGTCATCGTGCTCATGCTCGCTCTCGTGCTCGTGCTCGCCGCAGACGTACCGCCCCTGCTCGCGGCGTTTGGCTCCGATGGTGTGGGCGACGCGATGCCTGCGCCGCGGAGCGGCGCTGTGGTGAAGGCCGGGGCTTCGAGCCCCGCTGCTTGTCCGCAGACCGATGAATTGTGCCCCGCAGGGGCACGGTAAAGAGCAGGTCGCCCGGCAACGGGAGTCTACCGCGCCCCTCTGGGGCGCACCTCATGGCGCCCGCTGGCAACCGGGGCTGGAAGCCCCGGCCTTCATGACCCGGCCCCGTCGGGGCCGGCCACACAGTCGCTCGCTCGGTCGCCTTGCATCCCCCCGGACCGGCAAGACCGCGGCGCGCACCGATGCCGTTAGAGACTATCTCAGAACCCCGTTCGCCACGAGGGCGAGCGAGAAGCCCAAGGGCAAGGCGGCAGGCGCAAAAGGCCCGGAGGCGTGGCCAGGCGTCACGCTGAGGACGTTTTGCGCCGACAACGCAGAAATCGGGCTTCGCAGCCAGCCGCAGTGGATCCGGGTCTTGAGATAGTCTCTTGGCCAGCCGCAAAAGCATGCATCACACCTCGCGGTAGTCGGCACCGAGCAGTTCGGCCGCCATGCGGATTCTGCGCCGTGCGTCGCCGAAGCAGACGGCGCAGTGGTGCGGGCCGCCCGCCGTAGCGTAGCCAGTCAGGAAGTCCCGCACGTCGCCGTCCGGGGCGAACTTGCAGTGGGGCACCTGCATCGAGTCCACAGGGCCGTAATCCAGTATCTCGCCGGCCGTGACCACGAACCGCCAGTCCCGGTCGGGGCCTACGGTCAGCGCGCAGAGCGTCGCCGGGCCCGGGCGGAAGACCGTGACCAGCGATAGCTGGCGCTCGCGCGTCGGCGTTATCTTCCTCTGCCGGACCGCGAGCGGCACCTTGCGGTCCTCCCGGGCCATGGAGACGTTGGCCTCGCCCATGTGGCTCAGGAAGAGGCTGTTGCCCTCGTAGTCCACGGTGAACATCTCGGTGAAGCTGGCGGGCGGCTGCAGCCAGTTGAGCAGAGCGCTTCCGGCGGCCGCGATGAGGTCGCCCTCCCCACCGAACCCGAGCCCCTCGCCCATAAGGCGGCTGGCCGGCACGAAGGGCACCGTCGGCGTCCGCTCGCCCTCGCCGAACGCCAGGAACTGGTACGTAAAGCCGTCGAGTCCGCGGTCTTCCACCATGCCACGGAGCGCGACCTCCACCCGGGCGGTCGCAAGCAGGTCGGCGTCGGTTATCTCGTCGGCCACCTCGTAGGTTTCCCGATACTCGGTGGCGAGTTCCTCTATCGCATCATCGGGGGCCTCCTGGGCGCGTCGGACGTACTCATCCATGGTCATGGCCGTCCAGTCGCACCCCAACGTGCCCACCATGTGCGTGGTGTCCAGCGCGAAGTCGCCCATCCCGGGGAACGGGTAACCCAGGATTCCCAGCTTCGCCTGCCGCAGCTTACGGACGGCCGCGGCCGCGGCGAAGAAGTCCGTTAGTTCCTCCAGCGCGCCGTCGTCGCGCAGGTGCGAGGTCACGTAGGCGAAGTCCACCCCGCCGCGCAAGAGCACGTTGGCCAGGTCCTGCGTGCCGTGGACGCCATGGTTCTCCACCATCAGCGTACCGGTGAAGTCGTCCCCGATGCCGTAAAGCTCCTGCGTGTTCCAGACGATGACGGGCAGGTTGGTCGCCTTCAGTTCGGGGAGCGCTATCTGGCTCGGGGAGTATGTGAGCAGCATCACCAGCAGCGCGTCGCAGCCGGCCTCTTCGCACTCGGCCACCCGCTCCGCGACGGCCTCGCGGGTGAACGCGGCGCCGCTGAAGACCACGTCCGCCACGGGCTCCAACGCGGGCAGAACTTCATCCCGTACCCACGCCTCGCGGCCGTCCCGCAGTTCGGAGGACGACCGTTCGTAGAACTCCAGCGTCAAACCCAGCAGGCCGACCTTCGGCCGTCCGTCGTCAGTCGCCATCATCTCACCTCCAAGCCGCTAAACGAAAGCCTGTTTTCACCACGAAGAACACGAAGGACACGAAGAAAAGACAGAAGACTCGCTGTCTTCCTTTATCGCCGTTCTTCGTGCTCCCGCCGCAGGCGGGCAAGCTTCGTGTCCTTCGTGGTTTATACAGCCTTTCAGGTTCTCTGTGGTAACTCGATCCATTGGGCGCTTTCGGCCGACTCGCGGGCGGCCTCCAGGACGCGCTGCAGGTGCAGGCCGTCGGCCAGGGACGGCCTCGATTCGGTGCCCTCGGCGATCGCCTTCAAGAACGAGTAGAGGCTGTGCACGTGGCTGCGTATCCACCCGACCCCGAGCTTCGAGGGCACGAACTTGCCGCCGGGGGCGGGGTACTTCTGCACCGCGTCGATGCGCTGCCAGCCGCTCTCGCCGCCACAGTCACCGGAGGGCAGCCGGCCGTCAAAGACTTCCAGGAAGTTCGGCTGCATGAGGTTGAAGCGCAGCGCCCCGTGGCGGCCGTGGATTTCGAAGCGCAGTTCGTCCTGCGTCCCGGTCGCTATCTTGCTGACGTCCACCATGCCGAACGCGCCGTCCGGGGAGCGCAGCAGCATGGCGGCCGCGTCCTCGACGTCTATCTCGATGGTCTCGCCGGGGTCGTCCAGGCTGGGGCGCTCGTCCGTCCAGATGCGGCTTGTGCCAAATAATCAGAACCGGAAATAAGCTGTTCAAATTCTTTCTTATCCAGGTTGTTTAATAGGTTCCATATTTTTCTAGTCATGCGTGTATTTGCTTCAAAAGTTCCTTTGATATCCCAACGTGTGGGAGAAGTATCTGAAGTCAAATAATCATTATATTGGTATTTTTGTAA
>JAWODG010000024.1:0-8611 GCA_046483385.1 Candidatus Brocadiia bacterium
TTTGAAAGAGGCCATAGGAAGCTGCTCGACGGCCTCGATCACGAAGTGAACCATGTCGTCCTCGGGCACCCAATCGCGTAGATCGGGCGGCATCAGCAGGCGCGTTCGGCGGTCGATGTTTTTGAATCTTGCAGCCATGATGCCCACATGGTATTAAACTGACCCGGTGGGTGGCAAAGTCCGACAGGCTCCTAAGTCTATGTAATCCGCCAGTTGCCCGGCGAGCGACCTCGGGTTGTAAGCGCGTTTCTGCGGAATCCGGACCAGGGGCAGCCCGGCGGCTTTAAACACCTCGTCCTCGAAGGCATCGCGCTGCCGCGCGCGTTTGGACCTGTGAGATGAGTCGTCGAGCTCTATCCCCAGAAGGGGGCGCATCGTGTCCGGGTCGCAGACGAGGAAATCGAGATGCTTCTGGGCGATCCGGTTGTAGTGTGCCATGGAGTTGCCCGAAGAGGCGACGAAGAACAGATCGGACAGGTTGACCTTGGGGCAGACGGTTGCAGCGTCGCCAACCACCACATTCAGAACCTGGAACAGGGACAGTTCACCAGGAGAGAGGAAGTCGTCGCGGAGCCGGTACGGCAGTCTCTTCTTCCTGGGGGGCGGTGTTGCTCCAACGTCGGATGGGGGTCCCTGGAAGCCGCCAAACACCCGCAGGAGCATGCCGAAGCATCCCGGGCGTTCCGCCGCATCCTCTGGAGCGCCGTCCGCTGCCTGTCCGCTGCGTACGTCTTTTCTCAAGCCAACCTCCTTTTCCAGTCGAGAAGAAGACACGGGATTATAGTCGGCTCGCCCAGGAGACTTCACCTGAAAGCCCGAAAACCTAACGTGAAACGTCAGATATCGAATATCGTCGGGTCGCCAGAAATCGAGGTCGTGCATCCCGCGACTGAGGCGGGAGGAAACAACCGTCGCCAGCCGCACCGCCAGCGGTGGCGCGGCTAACCGGAGGGCGCCTGCCCTCACGCAAGGTCGTTGGTGTGGTGATCATCGTGACAGGGGTCCAAAAAGAGGTCGAAGCCGAGAAGTGGTACGTTGCGGCGATCCGAGCGTCCATGACCATGGTCCGCCGTTCTCGGTGCGTTAGAGCGTTTGTGTGAGTAGCAGCCGTCTGCGGCCGGGGATCAGCGAAGGTGCCGTTCGGGTACGAGGGCGACGAGAGCGAGGACGATTTCCCCTCGGCCGTAGTGCCTTCCTCCTCTTGCCGTTCTCCGTGCCCTCCGTGCCTCTGTGTTTCTCTTTGCTGTCCGTCGTGAGCCTCGCCCAAGCGGGGCCGTCGTGTCGTTGTGGTTAGCTTCTCTCCGTTCTCCGCGCTCTCTGCGGTGGATTACGTTGGGGCGCCGGTTGATTCATTCCCCAGAACGACTACGATACCGGAAGCGCGCACCTTGGCCCTCGTGACCGGTATGGGCGCTATCGACCGAATCGTCCGCTGGCGACCGATTCAGGCGCTCACTGCGAAACGAATCCATTGCAACCGGTTCGGCCGAAAATGAGAAGCTTCGGCAAGAACCTGAGAGCCCGATGACTACGGAAGGAACAGACATGCCAGACCGCGAAGCTAACGGCGCCGGCGCACCGACAGAACTCCGCTGCGAATACCTGAGCAATCCGCTGGGCATCGACGAGCGCGTGCCGCGCCTCTCATGGCAGGTGAACGACGACCGCCGCGGCGCCGTCCAGACCGCCTACCGCATCGTGGTCGGCAGTTCCCCGGACGCGCTCGATGAAGCCGACGTATGGGACAGCGGGAAGGTCGAGTCCGACCGCTGCACGCACGTTGAGTACGCCGGGCCGAAGCTTGAGTCGCGGCGCCGCTACTGGTGGAGGGTGCGCACATGGGACACCGACGATGAGCCGTCCCCGTGGAGCGAACACGCGTGGTGGGAGATGGGCTTGCTCGAGGACGCCGACTGGACGGCCGAATGGATCGGCATGACCGACGAGCGGCGCCCGGCTCCGGCGACTCACCTGCGCCGCGAGTTCCGCCTGGAAAGGCCCGTGCGGCGGGCGCGCGTCTACGCCACCGCGCTCGGGCTCTACGAGCTGTGTCTGAACGGGGAGCAGGTGGCCGACCGCGTCTTCGCACCGGGCTGGACCGACTACCGCAAGCGGGTGATGTATCAGACCTACGACGTGACCGACATGCTCCACAAGGGCGAGAACGCGGTCGGCGCCCTGCTCGGGGAGGGCTGGTACTGCGGCCAGATAGGCTGGGGACAGGCCGAGGACCAGTTCGGCGAGCATCCGCCGCGTCTGCTGGCGCAGATGGAGGTCGAGTTCGAGGACGGCACCACCGAGCGCGTGTCCACCGACACCACGTGGCGGTGTGCCGAAGGCCCGGTCCGCCGCTCCCAGTTCTACGACGGGGAACTCTACGACGCCCGCATGGAAATGCCCGGGTGGGATGAGCCGGGATTCGGCGACAGCGCGTGGAACCCGGCGGAGACCTTCGAGGACAACGGCGCCGAGCGGAGCGCGCAGCAGCACCCGCCCATACGCGTTACGGAGGAGTTGCGCCCAGAAGCCGTCAACGAGGTGGCGCCGGACAAGTACGTGTTCGACATGGGGCAAAACATGGTCGGCTTCTGCCGTCTGCGCGTGTCCGGCCCGGCCGGCACGGAGGTGACCCTGCGCCACGCGGAGGTGCTCAACGACGACGGCACGCTCTACACCGAGAACCTGCGGAAGGCGAAGGCCACGGATACTTACGTCCTGCGCGGCGAGGGCGAGGAGGTCTTTCGTCCGCATTTCACCTACCACGGGTTCCGCTACGTGGAGGTCACCGGTTACCCCGGTACGCCCGACGAGCATGCCCTCACCGGTCTGGTGGTCCACAACGATTGCGAGCGGACCGGTCACATCGAGACGTCTTCCGACATGGTCAACCGGCTGCAGGAGAACATCGTCTGGGGACAGCGGGGCAACATGCACAGCGTGCTGACCGACTGTCCGCAGCGGGACGAGCGGCTGGGCTGGATGGGGGACGCGCAGATATTCGCGCCGACCGCCTGCTATAACATGGACATGGCCGCGATGCTCACCAAGTTCGCCCGCGACATGATGGACGAGCAGACCCCGGAGGGCGCCTTCCCGGACGTCTGCCCCTACCTGAGTCCGGAGGGCGTGCTGCCCCCGGCCGGGGCGCCGGCATGGATGGACGCCGGCGTCATCGTGCCGTGGACCGTCTATCAGTTCTACGGGGACGAGCGCATTCTGGAACGGCACTTCGAGAGCATGTGCCGCTACGTGGACTACGTGACGGAGAAGAACCCGGACGGCATCTGGGAAAACGCCCGGGGCAACGACTACGGCGACTGGGTACCGGCCGGCGAGCAGACCGACAAGACGATGTTCGCCACCCTGAACCACTTCTACTCCACGACCCTGACGGCGCGCACCGCGCGGGTGCTGGGCCGCGACGAGGCGGCCGAGAAGTACGAGGCGCGGGCTCTGAGCGTGCGTGACGCCTTCAACGACCGCTACCTGCGGGACGATGGAGCCTACGAGAACGCCACCCAGACAGTGGACGCGCTGGCCCTGGCGTGGGGGGTTGTGCCGGAGGAGCACCGCCGGAGTGTGGCGGAGCACCTTGTGGCCAACATAGAAGAGCGCGACGGGCACCTATCGACGGGTTTCGGCGGCACGCAGTGGCTCCTGCCGGCCCTCTGCCAGACGGGCCACGAGGACGTGGCGCATCGACTGCTGCTGAATCGCGATTTCCCCTCGTGGGGCTACATGCTGGAGAAGGGCGCCACCACCATCTGGGAACTGTGGAACAGCGATACGGAAGGCCCCGGAATGAACTCGCGCAACCACTTCGCCTACGGGTCGGTGGGCCAGTGGATGTTCGGCTGGCTGGCCGGCATTCACAGCGAAGCCGACGACTGGGCCCACTTCAGCATACGACCATATCCCGGTCCGGCCGGCGGGGGGCTGAAGCGTGTCAGGGCCTCCTACGCCTCCATCCGCGGCCAGATTACGAGCGAGTGGGAGGAGACCGACGACGGCCTGCGGCTGACGGTGCGCGTGCCGGCCAACTGCCGGGCGACCGTCTGCCTGCCGGCCGTCTGCATGCCGGCCGTGGAACCGGAGGCGGTCACCGAAAGCGGCGCCGGCCTGGAAGAAGCGCATGGTATCGGCGCGGTGCGCGTCGAGGACGGCCGCGTCGTATGCGACGTATTAGCGGGAACTTACGAGTTCAATCTCGGTGGATGAGGCGTCAGTATCCCGGCCCCCTGCGTTGCGCATGCGGGGAACGCATGATATAAGGGTTTTGTTGGTTTCGACAGTTAACTTACGGATATGCCACCATGAACTGGAAAAAGCACATCATCATCTTCCTGGTCGTGTTCTTCCTCGGTGCTTTCGTGTTCGGCCGCGGGGGCTGCACTCCGGGTGGGGGTGGGCGACCGGAGGATGCCACCGTCGTCGAGCTGACCGTGCCGGGCTCGCCGGAGGCGGAATACCGCTCCGAATACTCCTACACCATCCGGGCCGAAGTTGCCGACACCGCGGCCAAAAGACAAAAGGGTCTGTCGGGCCGCAGGGGGCTGGAGCCCGGCTATGGCATGCTCTACGTCTACGACGAGCCTCGGCAGCCGGACCTGACTCAGGCGAACACCCCATTCCCCCTGTCGGTGGCGTTCCTGAAGACGGACGGAGAGATAGTCGGAATCCGGCAGACTGAGCCGAACGACGAAGCGGTTTATTCGCCGCCCGAGCCGGTTTCCTACATACTGGAGGTCCGCCGGGGATGGTTCGAGGACAGGGGGATTGCTGAGGGCGACCGCTTGAGCATCCCGCCGATTCCCCGAGCCGGTGAGCCGCCGGCGCAGACGGACACGCCGATGTTCACGGCGCCGGTGGACACGGAGATGCTGACCGCCCCGGTGGACACGCCGAGCCGGTGAGTCAGCGCGTGACCTCGGAGTCCGTTTCCTCTGCCTCCTCCATCTCCTCCAGGCTCAGCCCGGCCATGTGGTGCGTCTTGACGGCGACCCAGATGCAGGCGGTCAGTCCGCCGAACAGGAGCGCGGCGGCCACGGCGGCCATGGCGGCCGGCGCGACCACCGCCCCGGCCGGCTGTCCGGTGGTGGCCCGGAACCAGACCAGTATCAGCAGGAACAGCACACCGGTGCCGCCGATGGCGGCGACCATCTTGTAGTGCCGTGAGAGCAGCAGCGCAACGCAGATGATGAACGCGAACCAGCCCCATCCCGCCAGAGTCACCGAATGCTCCAGTATCGCGTCGTAGCCGCCGTAGACCTCGGTGATGTCGGTCAGGAACTGGTTGGTGAGCAGGAAGATGAGTATGGCGGGCGTGATGACCTTCACGAAGGCGTCGAACCAGTTGTGGACCTTTATCTCGCTGTGTTTGTTGATGTAACCCTTCAGTTCGTCGAGGTGGGCGAAGTAGCCGACCGCGATGCACTCCAGCAGGCCGACCATCACCAGGCCGTAGTTGCTCATCCAGCGGTCCACGATGTCGAGCCACATCAGCCCGCTGCGGGTGCAGAAAAAGAGGCTCCCGCAGAAACCGATGATGCAGAGCGTGGCGGTCATCACGGGTCGGCTGATCCACGGAAATCGGTCGCGCACCCCCGTCACGCAGCCCTCGATCAGGCTGAAGGCGCTGTCGATGCCCAGCGTTATCAAGCAGGCGAAGAACAGGAACGAGAGCACGCCGATGGCCCAGCCCGCCATGGGCATCTTGGCCAGCGCTATGGGGTAGGTCACGAAGACCAGCCCCGGCCCGCCCGCCACCACGTCCTCCACGTTCTGCCCCTGCACGTAGGCCAGGTAGCCGAGGACGCTGAAGACGGCCAGGCCGGCCAGGAAGCTGGTGGCGCAGTTGCCGAAGCTGGTGATGAACGCGCTGTTGGTGACGTCGCTCTCCGGCGGCATATAGCTGGCGTAGGCGATCAGGATGCCGAAGCCGAGGCTGAGGCTGAAGAATATCTGCCCGTAGGCGGCGATCCAGACCGACGGGTCTTTGAGCATCGCCCAGTTCGGCTTCAGATAGTAGAGCAGTCCCTCGCCCGAGCCCGGCAGCGTCACGCCCCGCAGCAGCACGATCAGAAGCAGGATGACCGGCAGCGGCACGGTGATCATCACCACCTTGCCGACGTTGTGGACACCCTTGAATATGATGAAGAATATGGCCAGCCACGTGATGAGGGCTCCGATGACCAACCCCGGCGTCAGCCCGAACATATCCCGGGTGTAGGGTGGAGCGCGCTCCGCCTGCCCGCCGCGGGCCGCCGCGGCGGCCTGCCCCCAGTAGCCGGGGCGGAACTTGCCGAGCACGACCTCCCGGAAGTAGTGCTCCACGTTCTGGGTCAGGGAGACGAAACGGACGTCCCGGTTTTCCGGCTGCCGCTTGAGCTGTTCGACCTGCGCCGGCGTGAGGACCGGGACGCGGTCCTCCGGCGCCTTCCTCTCCTGTGCCGCCTCTTCCCGCTCGCGCTGCTCCTCGTCACGGGCCGGGATGTAGAGGCGGACGTTCTCGGCGGGAAACTCCTTCACCGCGGGGACCCCGTCCTCGGTCTCCACCTCGTGCATCGGCGCCGGGTCGGTCCACGCGACACTCCACGAGGCGGCCGCGTAGTGCCACGCGTAGGCCATGATGGCCACGTAGTAGAAGGTGATGGTGGTGGCGACCAGAAGCGCAAACCAGCCGACCCAGCGGAACTTCTCGGTGACCGCGGCCAGCGCCTTCGGCGCGCCTCCCTGGAATTTCTGCCCGAGGGCATACTCGACGATCATCAGCGGTATGCCGGCGCTGATGAGCGCGACGAAATAGGGAATGAAGAACGCGCCGCCGCCGTTCTGGTAGGCGGTGGTGGGGAAGCGCCAGAGGTTGCCCAGCCCGACCGCGCTGCCGACGGCTGCCATGATGAAGGCGGTGCGGCTGATCCATCTGTCTCGGGGTTCCTGCGCCATGGGCTCGCGCTCCTGCCGGATGGAGGAAGGTGGGGTGCGGCCAGCGCCATACCGTTCAGGAGCGGCATTCTACTCGAGCGTCCCCCTCTGAATCAACCGCATCAGCCCGTGAGGGACGGCCGCCTGTCAAAGCGGCAGACGTCCCAAGGTGTATGTCAAATTGGCAGACAATCGCCCGCGGGTCCCCGGCCTCCTGCCCTGCCGGATGCCTCTATCCTATTGTCATAAAATGACTTAGCTGCACAGGCACTCATTGGCATGGGCGTTGCACTTAACTATGGCGGAACGAAAGACAGGTGAGTCAAACTCTTTCAGGGGGTGTAGAACCATGGCTGACATTATGAGAAGGCCGACGTCTCTGAGCAGGTACTTCAGCAGGCCGTTCCAGCGCCTGTTCGAGGACTTCTTCGAGGACCTCGAGAACGAGTCGGGTCTGACCGAGTATCGGCCCGGCCGCCGATTCGTCCCGGCCATTGACGTGACCGAGGACGAGGACGCCGTCAGGCTGACGGCCGAGGTGCCGGGCATGGAGAAGGACGACCTCGATGTCTCCATCGACAACAACGTCCTGACCCTGCGGGGCGAGAAGAAGGAGGAAGAGGTCAGCGAAGACACCGGCTACCACAGGGTCGAGCGCCGGTACGGCCAGTTCGAGCGGCGAATCCGCCTGCCGAACTACGTTGACACCGAGAAGATCGACGCCACCTACGACAACGGCGTCCTGAAGCTGACCCTGCCGAAGGCCGAGACGGCCAAAGCCAAGTCGATTGAGATCCAGTAACGACTGTTATTCAGCCGTCATCTGTCGGCTGTCAGCACCGGTGGCCACGGGTTTCCCGTGGCCACTCCTTTGATTGCCCCACGTTCAGGTGAATCGCGCGGTCCGTCTCCACGGCCCGCCGGGAGCCCTGAGCCGGCTACGGCTGTGCGGCCTATGGCTACGCCCGGCGGCCCCTCGGGGAGCCGGTAGGGCCGACTCAGGCGGTTGCAGCGTCTGCGCGGCCGACGATTCCTTGTGCCACTTCCAGCGCGAATTCCATCGCCTGCCGGACGGGCTCGTCATGGTGGACTGCGCCACCATCGGGAGCATGCCGGTCATAGAGCGCAACATCCGCCGGGCCGGCTTCAGGCCGGACGATGTCACCGACCTGATCCTGTCGCATTCGCACGCCGACCACACGGAGGCGGCGGAACTGTGGCGCACCCGGCACGGCCTGCGGACGCACCTGAACGAGATCGGCGCCGTGTTGATGGACAGGGAGGTTACCAGCCTGCTGGGCTACGTGGGGGAAGGCCAGCCCCTTGAGTGCGCGCCCTTCCACGTGGACCACCGCGTCCGGGACGGGGAGGCTTTCGACGTGGCCGGGGTCACCATGACGGCCACCTGCGTGCCGGGCCACACGCTGGACTCGACCCTCTTCACCTTCGAGATGAACGGCCGGACGGTGGGTATAAGCGGCGACTTTGTGTTCGGCCCGGCCAACTGGAACAAGGAGGGCGGTGGGCTGGGCGCAATGCGCAACCTGTGGAAGGCCAGCCTGCCGGACAACCGCGGCAGCCTGGAGCGCGTTCTGGAGATGGAGATCGACGTGCTGCTGCCCGGGCACGGGGCCGCCATCGTGGGCCGGGAGGAGGTGCGCCGCAACCTGGAGCTGGCCCTCGAGGC
>JAWODG010000128.1:0-10334 GCA_046483385.1 Candidatus Brocadiia bacterium
CTGGCAAACAGCGGTGAAAGAATCGACCAGCAACGTCGCGAATGGTTTAGCAATTTTTTGCCGGTGTTTGAAGAAACCTTGCAATCATTTAGGTGTTCGAGGGCGTCGGCGCCTACGCCGAGGGCGACATGAGCGGCGAGGAGCTCGACGAGCTGGAGCGACACGCCTGCCCCGCCGCACGAGCCCGCGCCGGGGCAACGGCACCACGCGCTTCGTCTGGGGCGGCCAGTCCGACTGGCAGTGTTTGGAAGAAAGAGACGGTTCGGGCAACCTGGTCGCTCGCTTCACCTACGCGGCGGGCTATATCGACGCGCCGGCCCGCCAGGAGCGCGACCTCAACGCCGACGACGACTTCGGGGATGATGACGAAGTGGTGTGGTACCACTCCAACACCCTCTACAGCGTCTACGCCCTCACCGACGCCAGCGAGAACGTGGTGGAGCGTTACAGGTATGATGCCTACGGCGCCTGCACGGTGCTGGACCCCGACTTCTCAGCCGACGCCGACAACGCCAGCGACGTCGACAACCCCTACCTGTTCACCGGCCGCCGCCTGGACGCCGAGAGCGGCCTCATGCAATACCGCCACCGGTACTATGCCCCAGAGTTGGGCCGGTTCATCAGCAGGGATCCGCACGAGTACGCGGACGGACAGAGTCTGTACCCGTACTGCGGCGCTGGGCCCATGAACGCTATAGACCCTTTGGGCCGCCAGAAGTTGGCGGAAGAGCGGCAACCATTCAAAGGCAAGATCGAGTGGGACGTCCGTTGGATAGAGGTGCACAACTACCCCCGGTTCATCAGAACACAGCGAGATGCCAGGGACTACCTCGGTGTCCCTGACCACGTTTCGCTGCCCCCTGTCACAGAAAAGAAGAGGGTTTCCAACTGGGTGGAGTACACGGGCAAGATCAGGGCCTGGTGTACGCCGGGTCCCTATGCCCACCACGGTGAGATCGTGGAGTTCGAGTCGAATGCCAAGGGCTGGGACGATATGCGGCTCGGGATACCGACGGGGAAGGGGTTTACCTTCGGCTATCGGTACAAGCGCTGGGTGAAGTGTTTAGTGACCGACGGGTACGGATACGATACTATACGGAATGGGCGGAGGGCTAATATCCATAACGTGACTATCACATGTCGGGCGTATAAGAGGCACTCCTTGTTTGGGACTATTGCCCCGCCTGTCAAGGGTGAATGGCCGAAGAAGGGAAAGGTGATGGGAGAGAAGGTGCACCATCTCAAAAAGGTGTGCTGCGAATAGGATGAAGACACCAACTACCTACTGAGGGTGTTGACATAATGAAGAGTAAGTTCTCCCTGTGCCTCGCGGTCCTTTGGCTCGCCGTGGCATGTTCGTGCAGCGGACAGCCGAACGCCCTCGAGGTAAGAATTGTCGCTTATGCCATAGGTTCCGACAACGTCGGGCGTCGACGTGTGACTGTCGACTCGGGTACAAACAGGGTGACCAGTACGAGACGGGACGAATGGGCAGGACGCGAAGGGAGTTGGATGGTGCACCACACGGAGTTAGGCATCTCCCTGAGGGGGGCGGAGTTTGGCACGATCGAGTTCTCTATTAGCAGAGCTTACTTCCACTTCCGCAATGCGACTCCTGTTGAGGCTGTCGTCCAGTTTGTGGAACCCGATGGGCGCTTACTGGCGAGCGCCAGAGTAGCCAGCGGTGAGCAGTGGCGCGGGCCGGCTCCAGACTGGTTCAAGAAGAAACAGGGCCGGCCCGTGCGCGAGTGAAAGCTCACGGGGCAGATGCGCCCTCAGGGGAGTCCAGTTCAGACATTCACAAGCCGCCATGAAAGACACGACTGGTGCCGTGGCGGTGCAGGAGCGCGACCTCAATTCGGATGGTGATTTCGGGGACGACGACGAGGTGGTCTGGTACCACAGCAACACCCTCTACAGCGTCTACGCCCTGACCGATGCGGGCGAGAACGTCGTCGAGCGCTACAGGTATGACGCCTACGGCGCCTGCACGGTCCTGGACCCCGACTTCTCAAGCGACGCCGACAACGCCAGCGACGTGGACAACCCGTACACCTTCACCGCCCGCCGCCTGGATGCCGAAAGCGGGCTGATGCAGTACCGCCATCGCTACTACGCGCCCGAGTTGGGGAGGTTTGTCTCAAGGGATCCCGTTGGCTACGTCGGCTCACTCACGTTGTATCTCTATGCAGCTGCGTCTCCGCGAATGTACGTCGACCCGCAGGGAATGAGGGCGGTTCCCGCCGGATGGGAGCCGGGTATGAAGTACCATCAGGGGCGAGGTGACTGGATGCTGCCCGGCGAATCCCTGATGGGATTCTACGATAGGATGGATGACCACGACGAGCAGAACCCGGGAGCGCCAGCACACTCCGAATCTGTTTTTAACGCGCTAAAGCGGATGGCACCAAGAGCTGGGGGCAGGTTCAGTGTGCGGTTCCTGCTCGTCCCAATTGGGCCGGGGGGCACTATCGAAGGTACGGTGAGCTTCAACGGGCGTCTGGAGTCTTGCTGCCACGATGATGGATCTGTCGGTCTGCAGCTTGTAGGTAGCGTAAGCGTGAGAGTTGAGGGGGGTGTAGGGACAAGCGTTGGTGGCAAGATGCACGACCCAAGGGGTCGAGGGTCCAAGTGGCGGGAGAAGGACACAGGACGGTGGACCGCTCCTCCTGAGCGTACCCCGGGAGGGGGTTTCGCCGGCCCCGGCAGCATGCCCGACTGCGAAAGCAAGGTCTCTATCGTTGTCAGGGTTGGGGTGTACGGCTATGCCAGCGTCGGGGTTGGGCAAGTCAGCCTGGGACCTGAATTTGATGTTCAGCGCAGTTTTGGGGGATACGATGATCCAGGGGGGATTGACTGGACTGCCGGGATCGGCACCGGACGTGGTACCGGTGCGCGGGTAGTTGTGTACGGCGAAGGCGAAGGAACGGGCCAAATCGTGGTTGAGTAGCCCTCCGCAACTGGTAAACAGCCGCACAACCGGAGTTGAGGCGAGATAATATCGCTGCCGCTGAGTCTTGGTTCGGAGGCCAGGGTGATGGTACGCACAGTGCTTGTGTTGTCAATGCTGACGCTGATGGGCGTGTATTTGGGGTGTGACGACAGTGATGCCGGGCCTGCGCCACGGTTGTATGGGATTAACTGGAAGGTCAGTGGTTGGAGTGTGCAGGTTTTTCTGAACGGACTCTTGATAGAAGACCCCAAGGGAGGTGGGGGATGGTCGCCGGTGACAAACCTCGTGGTTGATGGCACCAACACGGTCCTGGTCTCTGGGAAACAGACTGACGACTCCGCGCTGCCGTTGATCGTCGGTGTTGGAAGGAGCCGGACCGTTTACGAAGAGGGCCGAAAGATGGGGGGGCCTGTTGAGGAATGGCTCGGCCAGTTGAGAGTCGAGCCAAGTGCAGTCGGAACAAAGATTGATAAGACCTTTGAGTTCAAAGCGAATGTGCCGATCACCTGGTTCTGGCAGGGAGCCGACGTAATCGAAGACCTGAGCGAGTCGGACCGCGAGGCGATCCTCGAGCAGGTCCGCAAGGTCCGCGACGCACTGAGGCAGAACGCTCCCGATCTTTACGCCGAGACAATCGAGCGGAGGCTACGTGACTGGGCGCATTACACAGGAGAAAGCGTAGAGGAAGTGGAAGCGGAGGAGACTGCTTTCTTCAGAGACCTCCTTGCCGAGGGCGACTACACGGTGAGCATGAGGGAGCCGACCGAGATCGAGATGGAGGTCTTCGGGCGGCTTGTGCTGATTAACGCCGGCCAATGGCCAGAATACTGGCTCATCCGCGTGACTAGCGAGGATGGTCGGACGTACCGATTTAGCCGACTCATCGTCTGCAGAATCGACGGAAAGTGGTATCGCGTCACATAGACGGCGAGTCCGGGGACAGAATCGGGAAGCTGGAACACGGTCGGGGAGCATGCCTACCCATGTGTGTGTCAACTGCTTTGGGCCGGCGGTCTCGGTTTTTCGTCCTTTCTTCGATGAAGGCTCGCAAGAGGCACTGGGCGCTCTGGAGGCGTTCCTTGTCCTCCCTGGTCCTCAATGTCCTGCTCCGCACGCCGCGTCGTGCGCTGCACGCGGCGTCGTGCTGTGCACGCCGGTCCCATAGGCGGCCGAGCGTGGCGTCCCTTTCGCCACCCCGCCTTTTCGGAGCACTCCGCGTCGTCCTTGCGCACGCCGGTGGCGTGGTAGCGCATGCGGCTCAGCTTCTCGCGCGTGGTTCGTTCGGGCGCATAGCGGTAGGGTTCCCCGCGTTTCAACATGTGGGCTGCCTGCCGGCAGCTTGATGATGACGGCCAGCTTGCGGGCGGCAGCCACCACGGCGACGTTGGTGCCTTTGCGCGCTTTGATCCGCCGGTAGAAAGCCCTCAAGGGGCCGGCGCTGCGGACCGCGCAGTGGGCGGCCTCCACCAGCAGCCAGCGGGCGATTCAGGCGGTGTACGGCTCCCGGCCTATCAGGCGCTCGGCGATTTCCCGGGCGCGGTCCAGTTTCTCCAGCCTCTCCTCGACCGAACAGCTCGTTTCCCCGGGGATTTCGAAGTTGAACAGGCCGTCGTACTCGATGTCCCGCAGCCCGCGCATCACCTCGGGCCAGTCCACCTTTCCGCCGTCGTAGGGCAGCAGGTGCTGGTCGCCGGAACCGTCGTTGTCGGCGATGTGGAGGGCTTTCAGGCGGTCACCCGCCTCGATGACGAAATCGTAGTCGCCCTGACCTTCCTGCGGCGTGCGTTCACGCCAGACGGCCAGGTGGCCGGTGTCGAAGCATATCCCCAGGTTGTCGGCGCCGACGGCGTCTATCAGGCGCAGCAGGGCGCCGGCGTTGGGGCCGTTCTCCAGGCAGATGGTCGTCGGGCCGCCGGCGGCGTGATCTGTCAGCATCCCGAGCGCTTCCACGTTCAGCCGGTGGATTTCGTCGGGCGGGAGGGGGGCGGATTCGGTCGGGCGGCCGGGGTGGAGGACGCCCGCCTCGATGCCGAGCGCGGCAAACAGGTCCAGCCACCGCTTTAGCTCGTCCAGCTCCGCGTCGCGGGCCGGCCCGGGCGGGAGGGCGATGTTGGCTCGCAGCTTGATGTGCCCCTGGGGGATGTGCACGCCCAGGTCGGCGCAGAAGCTGAGGAACTCCGCCGCCGTCCGGTCGGGTTGGCCTCGGCCCAGCAGGTCGGCGGCCTGCTCGTTGCCCAACTCCAGGTGCCGCCATCCGTTCTCGGCGAACAGCCGCACGCCCTCCTCCGGCGAGAGGTCGTGAAA
Organism: Candidatus Brocadiia bacterium; assembly: GCA_046483385.1. Classification (GTDB taxonomy): domain Bacteria; phylum Planctomycetota; class Brocadiia; order SM23-32; family SM23-32; genus B1Sed10-231. Next base: position 5,258 of record JAWODG010000128.1, read on the forward strand.
GTAGTTGGTCCAGACGCTTCTATGCATTTGTGCGTCCTCCACGGGTGGGAAGTGAAGTCGGTCACGTTAGCACAGCGCCGCGCCGGGGGCAAGATGCCGGGTTGTTTCGACAGGGCCATCCAATTATTGCCGCTTTGTTGCATTACTGAGCCCGGTAGACTAATTATGTCACTCAGGGGACGGCGAAAGCCTACCCGCCCTGGGTGAGAATCTCGCCTTTCGGTCAGCGATGATGGGGGGCAGAAGTTACAGAAGCGCGCCGCACGGCGGGCGGCAGGTTTGAGGCCCGGGCGTCAGCCCGGGTGAGCGTGAGGAGAAGAAAACAGAGCCCCGCAAGGGGCGGCACTTGAGCCCTATGGTCCGCGGTGCATATGGGTCATCGCCCTGCGGTTGTGCCGCCCGCCCTGCGGCGGGCTCTTTTTGCCCGTATCGTCCGTTTCCCCCAGGCTTACGCCATGGGGCTAATGCCTGCCGCTCCCTTGCGGGGGCTGTTCCTGTTGGGCCCCGCAGAACCAATGATGTCACTCACCTGGCGGGGAAGGTCTGCCCGTCTCGGGTGGGAACTTGCCTATGCAGGCGTCCCTCGTTGAAACACGGCCGAACCCCGTGAGTATGTCATGGTGGACCCGCTTTGACTGAGCGGCTGAAGCTCGCGCGCTTCAGGCGCGGGTCCCCGAGCCTGCGCGTAGCGTGTGGGGCGCCTGTTGCTCGGTTTGGCGCCGGGGGCAAGATGCCGGCGTCGGTTCGGGGCCAGCCGTTTGCCCCGCGGCGAATCTGGTCCGATAATAGACTCATAGGCTCCCAAAGGGATATTGCCGGGACTACCACATGGACGAACGGAACACAGGACCAGCGGCGGAAGCCGCGTGCTGTTGCAACGCGGCCTCCTGCTGCGACTTCCGTGCGCGGGCGGCCACCTGGCGGGCCGGCTCCGTCGATACCGACGCGGGGGCTGTGCCGGCGGTCACCGGGGAACTCTCCTTCTCTGACCGTTTGGGGTCGCTCAAGGCTCGTCTGGGCATCCGACGGATGGACTACACGGTCCCGCCCGGTCTTTACGCGCTCGGGACGCCGGATGAGGGGTCTCCGGTTCTTGTCACCGCCAACTACAAGATGAGCTTCGACTGCCTGCGGTCGGCCATGCGGGGGCGCGACGCGTGGCTGCTGGTGCTGGACACGCGGGGCATCAACGTCTGGTGCGCGGCGGGCAAGGGCACGTTCGGGACGGACGAGCTGGTCGCGCGGGTTGAGTCGGCGGACCTTCCGGAGGTGGTGGACCACGGGACGCTCATCCTGCCGCAGCTCGGCGCGCCCGGCGTAGCGGCGCACGAGGTGCAACAGCGCACGGGCTTCCGCGTGGTGTACGGTCCCATCCGGGCGGAAGACCTGCCGGAGTTTCTGGACAACGGACTGGAGGCGACCGACCGGATGCGGCTGGTGACGTTCAGTCTGCCGGAGCGGCTTGTGCTGACGCCGATGGAACTGGTCGGTGGGGCGAAGTACGGACTGCCCGCGGCGGCGGTTCTCGGCGCGGCGGCGGGGTTCGGCCCGGACGGCTATTCCGTGGCCCGGGCCATGAGCGACGGCGCCCGAGCGGCGGGACTTGTGGTGGTCGGGCTCCTCGGTGGCGCCGTGCTGGCGCCGGCCCTGCTGCCCGTCTTGCCGGGCCGCGCCTTCAGCCTGAAGGGCGTGTACGTCGGTCTCGTGCTGGGCCTCTGCCACCTCGCCTTGCGGTGGGGGGCTCTGCAAGGCACGGCCGGAGCGCTGGATGCGGCAGCGTGGCTGTTGCTTCTGCCGGCACTGTGCAGCTTCCTGGCGATGAACTTCACCGGCGCCACGCCCTACACGTCGCTGTCGGGGGTGCGCAAGGAGATGGCCCTGGCCGTGCCGCTGCAGGCCGTGGCGGCACTGGTGGGGCTGGGGCTTTGGATTGCCGGTCGGCTTGTGTGAGGAGCGAGACAGAACCATGCAGGAATTGAGATATCTGCCCGGTGTCGTCAGCCTTGAGCTGGACCGCGAGGCCTGCATCGGCTGCGGCATGTGCCGGGACGTCTGCCCCCACGCGGTGTTCAACGTGCGGGACGGCAACGCACGCATTGTGGATCGCGACGGGTGCATGGAGTGCGGGGCATGCGCTCGGAACTGCCCCGTGGACGCGATCACGGTCGAGGCCGGCGTGGGGTGTGCCATCGCCGTCATCAAGGGCGTCCTGCGCGGCACCGAGCCGAGCTGCGACTGCACCGACTCCGACGCCTGCTGCTGACGCGGCCGATGAACCGAACGATGCACGGACGCGACGAAGCGCGTCCCTCCGAAACACAAGGGTGGCCGCCGGATGCTGCGGGTGCGCGAGTCCTCCGAAACGCTGTGTCACTGCGGTTGACCTTCCGACCTCCTCCTTGTAGCCTGCCGCCTTTCTCCCCGTCCTATTCTTGACCGGAGGGAATCCGCAGTGGCTGGCAAAGACGAACTGAGAATCGGCGTCATCGGTGCCGGAGGACGCGGCGGACTGGCTGGACACGCCCACGATCCCGACGGCGGAGTCCGCCTGGTGGCCGGGGCCGATGTCCGTTCCGCTGCCCTCGAACGCTTCCGGGAACGGTATGGCCCGGACGTGCTGGTGACCGACGATTACCGGGAACTGCTGGCGCGGGGCGACATCGACGCCGTCTTCGTCACCACGCCGGACTACCTCCACGAGGAGCACGCCGTCGCCGCGCTGAACGCGGGCAAGGCCGTCTACCTGGAGAAGCCGATGGCCATCACGGTCGAAGGCTGCGACCGCATCCTGCGGACCGCCGTGGAGAACGAAGCAAAGCTCTACCTCGGCCACAACATGCGCCACATGAGCTACATCATGAAGATGAAGGAACTCATCGACGACGGCGCCATCGGGCAGGTGAAGGCGGGCTGGTGCCGGCACTTCGTGGCCTACGGGGGGGACGCCTACTTCAAGGACTGGCACGCCGAGCGGGAGAAGTCCACCGGCCTGCTGCTGCAGAAGGGGGCCCACGACATCGACATCCTGCACTGGCTCTGCGGCGGTTACAGCCGACGGGTCAACGCCATGGGCGGGCTGACCCTGTACAATCGAATCGAGGACCGCCACGACCCCACCGAGCGCGGGGATGCCTCGTGGAGCATGGACAACTGGCCCCCGCTGTCCCAAGAGGGGCTCAATCCCATTATCGACGTCGAGGACATCAGCATGATGCTGATGCGGCTCGACAGCGGAGCGTTCGCCTCCTACCAGCAGTGCCATTACACGCCGGACGCGTGGCGGAACTACACCATCATCGGCACCGAGGGGCGCCTCGAGAACTTCGGCGTGCGGCCCGGCCACAGCGTCGTCAGGTTGTGGAACCGCCGCACCTCTTACAACCCCTACGGCGACAAGCAGTTCTTCATCCCGCCGGTCGAGGGCGGACACGGCGGGGCGGACCCCGGCATCGTGGCGGAGTTCGTGCGCTACGTGCGGGAGGGGGGCAGGGTGCGGACCTCCCCCATTGCCGCACGCAACAGCGTGGCGGCCGGCTGCGCGGCCACGCATTCCCTGCGCAACGGTGGCGTGCCGGTGGACGTGCCGCCCGTGGAGCCGGAGGTGGAAGAGTATTTCTCCCGCGAGAGCCTGTAGAGTCGGGTGGACGGCTCAGGCACTGCATCTCAAAGCGTTCTGCGTGTGTGAGCGCGCCGGGAGGCAGCGGCAGACAATGGCCCAGGGCGTCATCCCTCACTCCTACCATGTTCTGGCCATTGGCCAGTCTCCGCGCTTCGGACCTGTCTTTGCGGGGCCCTGCTGGCCGACCAGGTTTCGTGCTGTGATCCAATGAACACGCCGGGACGACCTGAGCGGAGCTCTGTGGATTATCGAGCCCGCCGTTCCGGCGGAACAGAGCACCGCTTTCGCTTTCCGGAGCGCCCCCCGCTCCTCCCGGCAACTGCAGAGCCTGAGTGGCCTTTCGTTGGCTCTAAAGCGGCGCCCCGCTCCGCTCTACGCCGCACTCCAGGGCCGGCCGCCGGCGCGGCCGGCAGGACGCCACAATGGGTCATCGGACTTGCTCAGGGGCAGCGCCGACGACAGGTTGATTTGCAATGCCCCGACGGCGAGCAAGAGTAAGAGCACGAGATCGAGCACGATGGCATGGCACGGGCGCCAGGCACACGCCATGGAACGATGTGCGCGCTGGCCATGGGCGATTCCTTGAACGTTCCGCGCAGCAGGTTTACACTGCCCGGCGAGCGATTGACACCTATCCGGACGGAGGCACCATGGACGAAGTCAGAACCTGTATCGTGGGCATGGGCATCGGCCGCCCCAACGGGCGGGCCATCGCCGCGAACGAGCGCGGCCGGGTGACGGCCCTCTGCGACATCGTGGAAGAGAAGATGGAGGAGTTCGCGGAGGAACTCCCCGAGCCGGTCAAGCTTTACACCGACTACGAGGAGATGTGCGAGGACCCGGAGATCGACGCGGTCTTTGTGGGCACGCCCAACCAGCTTCACGTGCCGGTGGCACTGGAGGCCATCCGCAATGAGAAGCACGTGCTGGTCACCAAACCGCTTTCGGACTCGCTGGATGCCGCGCGAGAGGTGGTCGAGGCGGCCGAGTCCGCGGGGGTAGTGGGCATGATGTCGCTGTCCACGAGGTTCTCGGCGGGCGTCCGCTATCTTGCCGACCTGGCCGAACAGGGGGACTTCGGGGAACTCTACTACGGCCGGGCCCGCAGCATCAGGCGCAGCGGCATCCCCGACTGGAGTCTCGGGTTCATCCAGGAGGGCGGGGGCGCGTTCCGGGACATGGGCGTGCACGTGCTGGACTCGGCCTGGTGGCTGATGGGCATGCCGCGGCCGGTGAGCGTGAGCGGCGTCGCCGGCGCGAAGTTCGGACCCCGCGGTCGGGGATACTGGAACTACAAAGAGCCCGAGGAGGAGTTCTACAGCCAGTATGCGGCCGACGACTACGGGCAACCACGGCCTGCATAGCTACCGTGACCTGCCGATCCGCTACGGCGAGTTCGGCTCCTGCCACCGCAACGAGCCCTCGGGCGCTCTGCACGCGCAGGATGCCGTGCAGAGC
>JAWODG010000240.1:0-2726 GCA_046483385.1 Candidatus Brocadiia bacterium
CCCCTCCGGGGGGGATGCTATGGCCGTGGCGTGCGACTGGCTGGCCCGGCTGGCCGTTTCAATCCTCATCCCCCCCGGAGGGGGGATGCTATACCGAGGGCTACGCCCTGGACGAGGACGCCTTCGGCGTTTCAATCCTCATCCCCCCCGGAGGGGGGATGCTATTCTGTGTGTGCTAAGTGTTGAGCGGAGGATGTGTTAGGCGCCGACCTGCGCGAACCTGTCGAGATCGCTTCGGCGCCGGACAGCGTTTTGCGGCGGTATGATCGTAAGGCCTTTATTGTGCTATCGTTACACGGGCCGCGAACCTCCCCTCTGATCGGGTGCCGCACCCCTTTCGCGCTCCTACAGGACGAGGGGGCTGTCGGGGCCGGGCACGTTGCTGATGCCGTATTCCTCGATGTTCTCGTCGTGAGGTTCATGTATGCGGTAGAACCTGAGGCTGTCGGTGTCCCGGTCGATGATGGCCAGGAGTCTGTCTTTGAGCCGGAAGAACTGCTCTTCGCTGAGGGAGCATTCGAACACCGAGTGCTGGACCCTGAATCCGAAGCCCTCACAGGTCTTGGCGACGCGGCGGAGCCTGCGCCGCCCTTCCTTTGTCTCCGTGTTGACATCGTAGGTTACCACCTGGTACATGGCAAGTCATCACCCGTAGACGAATGCGGGATAGGCGTCCAGGTCGCCCCGCAGCGTCCGTGCCAGCAGGCGTGCCTGCAGGTGTGGGACCAGACCCAACGGAACTTTCCTCTCGAGCGCGGGGTGCGTTATCTCGTCCTCTTTGCGCTCCTGATATGCCCTTATTATAGTTTTCCTTGCATCGTCTTCTATGTGCACCGCCCCACCTTCGCGGGTCACAAAGTCGTCCGGCCTCAACTGCTGCCGATTGAAGAGCGTGAGGGCAAGGCGGTCTGCGAGCACGGGCCTGAGTTCCTCCATCAGGTCGAGTGCCAGCGACGGCCGCCCCGGCCGGGGCGCGTGGAGGAAGCCGACCTGGGGGTCGAGGCCGACGGCTTCCGCGGCGGCCGCACAATCGTGAACGAGCACCGCGTAGAGGAAGGAGAGTACGGAGTTCACCGGATCACGAGGCGGACGGCGGTTTCTGCTTTCGAAACGGAGTCCGTCTCTGTCGGCAAGAAGCATGCGGTCGAACACGCCGAAGTAGGCGCGGGCGGCCTCCCCTTCGACACCACGGACCTGGTCGAGGGAGTCCTTGGCGGGGAGGGCGATGAGCGTTTGTGCCAGATGTTCGGCGGCTTCCGAGAGTGCGTCCCGGTCGTCGGCAGAGTCGGAGTCCCGGCGGCTGCGCATTATGGAGTTGCGGGAGTTCTGGACCTTGCCGGCGACGATGTTGCGGGCGATGGGCAGGGCGGCCGCCTCGTCGTCGGCCCGGCGGAACTGGTCCAGGCGCAACAGCACGTTGCCGGAGCAGGGGGGCGTGAGGCGGCTGTAGAAGCGCCCTCCCCGGCCGAGGAAGGATACGGGCCGGCCGTTCTCCCCGCACCAGCGCATCAACGCGGGGGAGACCATGACGCGTCCGAACAGCACGAAGGAACCGATGTGGAGCAGGGGGAATTCGGCCGTTTGGTCGTCGGGCAGTTCGACGGCCACGCGGCCGTGGTCTTTGCGCAGGTAGGCGCCCTGTCGGGTTACGAACAGTGTGTTCAGCATGGGGTCCATGGGTCAGCCTCCGGTGGGTTCGGGGGGCGAGTCGGCGGGCTGGAAGAGGCGCTGTACGTAAGCGGCCAGGTGGGTGCGTTTGCCGGCGCTCTCCGGCAGGCAGGCGTCCCGCAGCGAGCAGTTCGCGCAACGGGCGTCCGCCGGGGCAGGCAGCAGGCGCCGGCTGCGGAGCATGTTGCGGACATCGGCCACCAGGCGGATCGTGCGCTCTCGGAGGGGCTGGTCGAGGGCGACCTCCCGCCGTGCGCGTGAGCTGTGGTGGTATATAGCGCCGCGCGGCACGGGGTTGCCGGTCATCTCCTGCAGGCAGAGTGCCTGGGCGCATAGCTGGACTTCGTCGGCTTTCCGGCTGATGCGTTTTCCGTGTTTGTATTCTACGGGATAGGGGCCGTCGCCGGTGAACTCGACGATGTCCGCCTTTCCCCGCAATCCGTACCGCTCCGACCACAGGGGCAGGGCGCGAACGACGCGGACGCCGTCGCGGAGGGCAGAACCGGGCACGTCCACGTTGCGATGGGCGGAGCGTCCACGGAGGGTGTATATGTTCTCGTCGAAGACATCCTCCAGGTGGATCAGCCCACACTGCCGGGGGCAGTAGGAGTAGTGCTGTAGCATGGAGAGCAGCACGGTGGGTTGGTCGTCGGGCTCTTGTTCATCCATGGTCACGGGTTGATGGACCTCCAGCTTTGGCTTTGCTGGTCGCAAGGTCGGAGAACTGACTCGGAACCGGTTCCGCTTGGGCGGCGTATCGGCGGCCGCTGCTCCGGTCTGTGTTCGTCTTCGGCTATCCTGCCCGGCGGCAAGCCGCCGGGAGTGAAAGCGGTGGCAAGCCCCCGCACTCCAGGGCCGGCCGCCGGGGGTACCCGACAGGCAACCAACCTCAAAAACCGGTTCGTCCGTGCCGGCCCTTCAGCTGCAGAACGCGGTGTTGAGCCTGCATGAGTATGAGTGCGAGCACGCGGCGCCCTCGGCGACCTCCTGATCGCGTACATGACGCACTCAATGTAACGCCCCAGCCCGCACACGGAGCGCGCCTACCACCGCGCCAT
>JAWODG010000241.1:0-36459 GCA_046483385.1 Candidatus Brocadiia bacterium
GGATGAAGGGCGAAGTGCGAAGGCCGAAGGAAAGGCCACGGCGACGGCTTTTTGGCCACTGATTTACACTGATAGACACAGATTCAGAAGACCATTCTCTTGATCTGAAACTCCGGCCCGAAGTTGAGCAAGAGGCCCACCTCCAGCCCGGTGGCTTTGAGATAGTTCAGCAACTGCGCCTCATGCGCACCATTCAGCTCACCGACCGCTTTGACCTCCACAATCACCTTGCCGTTCACCATCAGGTCCGCCGCGTAATCGCCGACCACCACCCCGTCGTATCGCACCTCGATGGGCACCTGCCGCGCCACCTGAAGACCCCGCTCGGCGGCCTCATGTGCGAGGGCGTTTTCGTAGACCTTCTCCAGGAACCCGTGGCCCAGACCGTTGTACACGTCGTATGCGGCACCGATGATCTGCTCTGTCAGTTCGCCGTGTTTGTAATCAGTGTTCATCTGTGTGCATCTGTGGCCAATGTCTTGTCGGTCGGTCATGGTGCCGTGCTTCTGTGTCTGCCGCCACACGACGCTGGCGGACAAGCCTCCACGGGGGCCATCGCAAGCCGTGCTCACGAAGGCGGAAGGAACGGCCTTTTGGCCACTGACCTGCACAGATGGACACAGATTCAGGGGCCGACCCTATCAGGGTTGATGAGAGACCGGCCTGCCGATTCGAGTTGGCCGGGAGTCCAGCGACCGCCAGAACGGAGAACGAACGGCAACGGCAGCAGGGCCACTGATTTGCACGGATGGACACAGATTCAGGGGACGACCTTTCCAGGCCGGGGTCCCGGGAGGGTGCCGTAGAGCGGCCAGCAGACGGCGGCGCAAGGCTTCCGGGTGGATGCCTCAAACCGCGCGGTTGGGTAGCGGTGCTCATCGGCCCGGACCTCTGCCTGTGTCCTCGTTGCCCGTCCGGTGAACGGAGATTAGCAGATTTGACGTGCATAATCAAGGATTATTTGCTTGGGCCTATGCGCGTGAGTTAATAGTTGCTAATTGCGAGTTGTTAGTGGACAGCCGAAAGACAGAGGACATGCGGCCACGAGCGACCGTGGCCCTCCGAACGGCAGGCGGAGGCGTCCAGGAGCCCCCTCGGAGGGACGCGTTTTATCGCGTCCGCCACGTTTGCGCCGCGGAGCGGCGCGGTCATGAAGGCCGGGCGCTTCAGCCCCGGTGTCTGCAGCGAGAGCGAGAAAAGGCGCCCCGGAGGGGCGCGGTGACCGAACAGGTCCGTTGGGCAAACGCTCTGACCGCGCCCCTCCGGGGCGCATTCGGTGGGGCCCGGCTGCACCGGGACTGAAGTCCCGGCCTTCATCACCCGGCCCCTGCCGGGGCCTACGAGCAGCGCGGCTTCGTCGCGAATTATGAATCATGAATTCGGAATTATGAATTCAACGGCGACGGCGGGCGGGGGCGCGGCTTTGCCGCGAATGCCGAATGACAAATTACAAATGACAAATGATGGCGCCTGCGGCGCTGATAGTCAGGCTTCGGCGGGAATCAGGAATCCAGAATCATGAATTCAACGGCAACGGCGGACGGGGGCGCGGCTTCGTCGCGAATTATGAATCATGAATTCGGAATTATGAATTCAACGGCGACGGCGGACGGGGGCGCGGCTTTGCCGCGAATGCCGAATGACAAATCACAGATGACAAATGGTGGCGCCTGCGGCGCTAACAGTCAGGCTTCGCCGCGAATCATGAATCAGGAATGCTGAATTATGAATTCAACGGCGACGGCAAACGGCCGATTCGCCGTACGGCGAACTTCGCTATCGCTCAGGCGACCAGGACGAGGACGATTCAACGTGGGGCGTGGCGGCTGTCAGCTGTCAACTAGCAACTATCAACTGCCGTTCGACGGCGAGCAGGAGCAGGAGCACGAGTGAGAGCACGAGGGCAAGTGAGCACGTCTCTCCGCCGCACGTCATCTGCGTAATCTGCGGATGCTGAGGACGAGCCCCTCCGCGCGAGGCTTCGCAGCCCAAGGGACGAGGACGATTGTGGGGCCCCTACGTTCCTATCTCTTCTCAGCCGTTCCCGGCGACGGCGGGCAAGCTCGGTGTCTCAGTGGTGAGCCTTTACGTTGTGGTCGTTGTGTCGTGGTGGTTGGTTTTGGCCGTCTCTCCGCGGTCTCGGCGTTCTCGGCGGTGAGAACGGACGGCCCGGTTGCCGGAGGGCGGGCTCTTGCTGTATTCTGCACGGCTCAGGGGTTGCCGCATCAACCATCTGATTTCCACGGAATGCCGCCGCGATGAGCGAACAGCAGACAACCGATGCCGACGCGGACGAGTTCCCGCGCGCCGAGTTCTCCCAACCGGTCCACACGCTGACCGTGGAGGAGGCTACCGCAGAACTGGACGCCGACGTTGAGTCCGGACTGGCCGAGAAGGAAGCCCGGAGCCGGCTGTCGCGCTATGGGCCCAACCAGCTTCGGCGCACCCGCATGGTGGCCTGGTGGGAGGTGCTGTTGCGGCAGTTCAAGAGCCTGGTCGTGCTGCTGCTGGTGGTGGCGGCCGGCGTGGCCTTCAGCATCGGGGACGTGCTGGAGGGCTTCAGCATCGTCGTGGTCATCTTCCTGAACGCGGGCATCGGCTTCTTCACCGAATACCGCGCCAGCCGGGCCATGGAGGCCCTGCAGAAGCTGGGCGCCCGCGACGTGACCGTGCTGCGGGACGGGAAGACCCGCACTATCCCCGCCACGGACCTCGTGCCCGGGGATGTGATCGTCCTGCAGGAGGGCGACTCGGTGCCCGCGGACGGCCGACTGATCGAGGAGGCCGGGCTGCAGGTGGACGAGGCGTCCCTGACGGGCGAGTCCGTGCCCGTGGTGAAGGGCACCCGTCTGCTGGAGGACCCCGACACGCCGCTGGCCGACCGCGACAACATGGTGTTCAAGGGGACGAACGTGGCCAGCGGCAACGGGCGCGCCATGGTGACGGGCACCGGCATGGCCACGCAGATAGGGCGCGTGAGCGAACTGGTGAGCGCCGCCGAGGACACCGAGACGCCTCTGGAGCGCCGCCTCGCGCAGATGGGGCGCCGCCTGATAGTGCTCTGCCTGGGTGTGGCCGGCGTGGTGGCCGTGGCCGGCATCATGCAGGGCAGGGATGTGGGGCTCATGCTGGAGGCCGGCATCGCGCTGGCCATCGCCGCCGTGCCGGAGGGACTGCCCGCCGTGGCGACCATCGCGCTGGCGGTTGGCATGCAGCGGATGGTCAAGCGCAACGCGCTCATCCGCCAGCTGCCGGCCGTGGAGACGCTGGGCTCGGCCACCTGCGTCTGCACGGACAAGACGGGCACTCTGACGCGCAACGAGATGACGCTTTCCCGCATCGTCACCCCCGAGCGGGATCTGGAAGTGTCGGGCAGCGGTTACGCGCCGGAAGGGGAGTTCGTGGAGGACAGTAGCGAGGTCGATCCGACGGACGACGCCCGGATCATGGCCTTGCTCAAGGCAGGCGCCCTGTGCAACAACTCCACGCTGGGGCAGGACGAGGAGGGGGACTGGGCGATCACCGGGGACCCGACCGAGGGTGCCCTCGTGGTCGCCGCCGCCAAGGCGGGCCTGGACGCCGAGGGACTGCGCGGTGAGCACGAGGAGGTGGATGAGTTCCCGTTCTCCAGCGACGCCATGATGATGGGCACCGTCAACGCCGACCTCAACGAGAGGCTGGAGCAAGGGGAGGGGATGGTCCTGAGCGTGAAGGGCGCTCCGGCGCGCGTCGTGGAGTCGTGTTCGCGCGTGCTGACGGCGGACGGTGAGGTGCCCCTGAGCGACGAGCAGCGCGAGCGCATTCTTGAGCAGAACGAGCAGTTGGCGTCCGAGGGCCTCCGCATGCTGGGCGTGGCTTATCGACCGGTTGAGGATGTCCCCGAGACCGCGGAGGACGCCTACCGCGAGTTGACGTGGCTGGGCCTGGTGGGCATTGCCGACCCGCCTCGCGACGAGGTGCGGGAAACGGTAGATATGCTGAACAACGCGGGGATCAAGGTCGTGATGATCACGGGCGACCAGCCCGCGACCGCGGCGCGCATCGCCGCCTCGCTGCACGTGGCCCCGGAGGGCGCGCCGGTGCTGACCGGCAAGGACCTGCAGAAGCTGAGCGAGGAGGAACTGGCCGACCGGCTGGACGACGTGGAGGTGTTCGCCCGGGTGAGCCCCGAGCAGAAAGTGGACATCCTGAACGCCCTTCAGCGGCGGGGGGAGATATGCGCCATGCTGGGGGACGGCGTCAACGACGCCGTGGCGCTGAAGGGGGCCGACATCGGTGTGGCCATGGGCATCAAGGGCACCGATGTGGCCAAGGAGACGGCCGACATGGTGCTGCTGGACGACCGCTTCGTCACCGTCGGTGCGGCGGTCGAACAGGGGCGCATCATCTACGCCAACATCAAGAAGTTCATCCACTACCTGTTCAGTTGTAACCTGAGCGAGGTGGCCACCATGCTGCTGGCGTCGCTGCTGGGCGAGCCGCTGCCGCTTCTGCCGCTGCAGATACTGTGGTTGAACATGATCACGGACGTCCTGCCCGCGCTGGCTCTGGGGATGGAGCCGGGGGAGAAGGACATCATGGACCAGCCGCCGCGCCCGCCGGAGGCGTCCCTGCTGGACGCCCGCACCTCCGGGTCCATCGTGGGCTACGGGTCGCTGATAACGGTGGCCACCATCACGGCGTTTCTGATCGGGCGATCCATCCACGGCGCGCCGCCGGAGACGGGACACGATCCCGCCGTCACGATGAGCTTCCTGACCATCGGATTCGCGCAGCTCTTCCACGTGTTCAACTCCCGGAAGGAGGGCAAGCCGGTGCGCGGGCGGGAGTGGTTCAGCAACCGCTACGTGCTGGGGGCCATCGTTATCACGATCGGCCTGCAACTGGCCGCCGTTTACATGCCCGGGCTGAACACGGTGCTGAAGACGGCGGATGCACAGCCAACCCGTGACGGCTGGCTGGTGATCGCCGCCTGCTCGCTGGCGCCGCTGGTGGTGGGGCAGACGTTCCGGCGCGTCCGGGAGCGCTTCTTCTCATAGCGCGGCTGCATCAGGCTGTTCGGCGACGCTCGGCTGCCTCGGCGAAGCGGCGGCAGAGGGCCTGAATGTCGTCCAGGCGGGCCAGCTCTTGCACCCACTCTTCGTGTATGGCTTCGGCGCCCCAGTGGGTGCCGGCGAGGCCGCCTGTGACGCAGCCCACCGTGTCCGTGTCGCCGCCCAGGTTGACGGCGACCAGCAGGGCTTTGCGGAAGGTGTCGGCCCTCAGGAGGCTCCACAGGGCGGCCTGCAGCGTCTCGACGACGTATCCCCCGCTGGGGGACCTGATAGCGGTCGAAGTCGGCGACCTGCATGGAGAGGACGGCTTCGAGGTGCGGGCGCTCCCGGTCCCACGGTTCGCCGGTGTAGTAACGCCGCGCGTACTGTATGGCGTTTTCGCAGGCGGGGCGCCGCTCCATGCCTTCCAGGAGCCGCTCGGCGACGAGGCAGTAGATGCCGCAGCACATTTGCGAGCGAGGGTGCGCGTGGGTGATGCGCGAGACCTCGTGCGCGGTCTGCAGCATACGCCGCGTCTGCCCGGCGAAGTAGAGCGCCACGGGCAGCGTGCGCATGAGGGAGCCGTTGCCGTTGGCGCCTTCAGCGTTGAGCCCGGCGGACAGGGCGGGGACGCCCTGCACGAGGCGCTGCATGGCGCGGGCGGTGGTTCCGCCCCAGCCGAAAGTGCGCCCGTACGGCGTCCACTCTGCATCACGCCACCACGCCAGGAAGGCGTCGCCGACGCGGGACGGACTGTAGCCGGAGCATAGCGAGTCGGCCAGCGAGAGTAGCAGAGAGCTGTCGTCCGACCACGTGCCGGCGGGCAAACCGTGCGGCCCGCGTCCGGTCATACCTTCCACCGGATTGTCGGCCAGGTAGCTCTGCGGCATGCCCTCGAAGGGCAGCCCCAGCGCGTCGCCGACCACGGCGCCCAGAATGCCCCCACGGACCCGCTCCCGGAATGTCGGGGTGTCCGACATGGCAGCGCTGTTCGCGCCTCAGTCCACGTTGATGCTCATGAGGAACTCGGCGTTGTTCTGCGTCTTGGACAGCCTGTCGCGCAGCAGTTCGGTCGCTTCGATGGGGTTCATCTCGTTGAGCATGCGGTGCAGCAGGCGCACACGCTTGAGTTCCTCGGGGTCCAGCAGCAGCTCTTCCTTGCGGGTGCCGCTACGGGTGATTTCGAGGGCCGGCCAGATGCGCCTGTCGGCGAGGTTGCGGTCCAGGTGCAGCTCCATATTGCCGGTGCCCTTGAACTCCTCGTAGATGACCTCGTCCATGCGGCTGCCGGTGTCGATGAGGGCGGTGGCGATGATGGTCAGGCTGCCGCCTTCCTCGATGTTGCGGGCGCTGCCGAAGAATTTCTTCGGCTTCTGCAGGGCGCTGGCCTCGACGCCGCCGCTCAGGATCTTGCCGCTGTGGGGCACCTCGGTGTTGTAGGCGCGCGCCAGCCGGGTGATGCTGTCCAGCAGGATCACCACGTTGCGGCCGTACTCGACCTGCCGGCGGGCCTTCTCCAACACCATCTCGGCCACCTGTATGTGGCGGCTGGCGGGCTCGTCGAAGGTGGAGCTGATGACCTCCGCGGCCGGCACGGTCCGGCGCATGTCGGTCACTTCCTCGGGCCGTTCGTCGATAAGGAGGATGATCAGCTTGGAATCGGGGTGGTTCTGGGCGACCGAGTTGCCGATCTTCTGCAGCAGGATGGTTTTGCCGGTGCGGGGTGCGGCCACAATGAGTCCGCGCTGGCCCTTGCCGATGGGCGTGATGATATCCACCATGCGCATGTCCAGCTCGTCGGCCTCGCGTTCCAGCAGGATGCGCTCGGTGGGGTGGTAGGGCGTCAGGTCGCCGAAAACGGGCATCGAGGTAGCCCGCTCGGGGTCCTCGTAGTTGACGGCCTCCACTTTCAGCAGGGCGAAGTAATGCTCTTTATCCTTGGGCGGGCGTATCTGCCCGGTGATCAGGTGCCCGGTGCGCATGCCGAAACGCCGAATCTGGCTCGGCGAGACGTAGATGTCGTCCGGGCTCGGCATGTAGCTGTAGTCGGGCGAGCGGAGGAAGCCGAAGCCGTCCGGCAGCACCTCCAGCACGCCTTCACCATACATGGCGCCGGTCTTATCGACGCGCTTCTTCAGCAGGTTGAAGATGAGTTCCTGTTTCTTCATGCCGCCGAAGTTCGAGATGCCTTCGGCCTTCGCGGCCTCCTGCAATTCCTTGATAGACAGTTTCTGCAGGTCCGATATGTGGACCTCCGCGGTCTGGGTGCCCCCGCCGCTGTTGCCCCTGTTGTTGCTATTCTTGCCAGCCATAACGACCTCCGTTGACGTTCAAATGAGTTGTCGGATCAGAACGAATGAGATGGGGGGGAGATACGTGATTCAACACTGCAAAGCTCGGGCCAGAGTTGCCCGACCCGGGCGTCCAATTCCTCGATGGTACCTGTGTTTTCAACCGTGAAGTCAGACAGTTGCTTCTTCCGTTCGGGCGACGCCTGGACAGCCGTCCGGCGTGCGAACTGCTCCTCGCTCATGCCCCGCTCCATCGCTCGGCGCTTCCGCAATCGTCGTGGGGCGTCCACGTAGAGCAGGGCGTCGCACTGCTCCCGATGCAAGTCGGCCTCCACCAGCAATGCCGCATCGAGCGCGATGAGAGGCGCTTCGCCCCGGCGCGTCGCAGCCTCAATTTCAGCAACGATTTGCCGGATGACGGGCGGATGCACGATGGAATTCAGCTTGTCCGCCTGGTCCGGGTCTCGGAAAGCTTCTTCGGCGAGGTTGGCCCGGTCGATTTGTCCCTCTTCGTCCACGATGCCCGCGCCGAATTCCTCGATGAGTTTGTCCTTCACGCCGGGCAATTCCAGAGCCCCGTGCCCGAGCCTGTCGGCGTCGATGACGACGGCCCCGCGCTTGCCCAAAAGTCGGGCCACGGTGCTCTTGCCGGCGGCCAGCCCACCGACTATGCCGATAACCGGCGGCCGGCCCGAGGAATTGTCGGCGTGTTTCATTTTACATCAGCCCAATTCTTGCCGATTCCGGTGTCAACTTTCAGGGGGACGTCGAGGTCAAGGGCGCCTTTCATCTCGTCGGTCACGTATCGGCGCACCTCGTCCACATCGGCCTCGGGCACCTCGAACACCAGTTCGTCGTGAATCTGCAGCAGCATGCGAGAGCGTTCGCTGACGGACGGCAGCTCCTGGTGAATTCGTATCATGGCCCTCTTTATCAGGTCCGCCGCCGAGCCCTGGATGACGGTATTGACGGCGATGCGTTCGGCGGCGCTGCGGGTGGCGCCGGAGGAGCGGATGCCTTCGATGATCCGCTTCCGGCCGGCCAGCGTGCGCGCATAGCCGTTCCGCCGGGCGCTGTCGATGGTCTGGCCGATGAATTCCTTGACCCGGGGGTAGCGCTCAAAGTATTGATCGATGAACTCCTGCGCCTCCTGCTGGGAGACGTCTATCTGGCGGCTCAGCCCATAGGGGCTGACGCCGTAGATGATGCCGAAGTTGACGGCCTTGGCCCGCTGGCGCATCTGGCTGGTGACCTCTTCCTCGGGCACCCCGTTGACCTGGGCGGCTACGAAGCGGTGGATGTCCCGGTCCTCCCGGAAGGCGCGGCGCAGGGTCGGGTCCCCCGAGCAGTGCGCCATGATGCGCAGTTCCACCTGTGAGTAGTCGGCGCTGATGAGGACCATGTCCTCATCGCCCGGCACGAAGGCCTGGCGGATGCGCCGGCCGAGCGGGGTGCGCACGGGGATGTTCTGCAGGTTGGGGTCACTGCTGGAGAGCCGCCCCGTGGCGGTCACCGTCTGATTGAAGGAGGCGTGAATGCGTCCGGTTTCCGGGTTGACGATCTCCAGCAGGGCCTCGGCGTACGTTGACTGCAGCTTGCTCAGCTCGCGGTATTCCAGCACGTGTTGAGCGATCGGGAACTCGTCCTTCAGGTCGGTCAGAATATCGCTGGCGGTCGAGTAGCCGGTGGTCGTGCGGGCGTTCCGAGGGGTGGGGCACCCCAGCTTCTCGAACAGGATGGTGCTGAGTTGCTGGGGGGAGTTGACGTTGAACTCTTCCCCGGCTTCCTCGTGGATCGTCGCTTCCAGTTCGGCCAGCCGGCCGGCGAATTCCTCGCTCAGGGCTTCCAGCCGGGCGGTGTCCACCTTGATGCCGGTCCATTCCATCTCGGCCAGAACCGGCACGAGCGGGGCCTCAAGCTGCTCGAACAGGTCCCACAGTTCCTCGCGACGCAGCCGCTCTTCCAGCAGTCGGGATAGTTGAAGGGCCAGGTCTGCGTCCTCGCAGGCGTACGGTCCGACGCGGCTGACCGGCACCTGGTCCATTCTCTTCTGCGTCTTGCCTTCGCCGATGATCTCGCCGATCTTGACGGGGCGGTAGTTGAGCCAGCGACTGGAGAGTGCATCCAGGTTGTGGGCACGGCTTGCCGGGTCCAGCACGTAGGAGGCGACCATGGAGTCGCAGTGGAGTCCGCCCAGCCGGATTCCATAGTTCCGCAGCACGGCCATGTCGTACTTCAGGTTCTGCCCCAGTTTGCGTGGCGTCTCCGCCTCCAACAGGGGTCCGAGCGCCGCCAGGGCCTCTTCCAGGGCGCAGGTCTGCTCCCCCCTGGGGCCGGCGGTGGCCACGTAGACGCCTTGATGCGGCTCCCAGCTGAAGGCGAGTCCCACGATGCGTGCGTCGCGCGGCTGGAGGCTTGTGGTCTCGAGGTCAACGGCAAACTCATCCAGTCCGGCGAGTCGTTCCGCCAGCGCCCGGACTTCGCCCGGGTCTGTCAGGGTCGTGTAGTCCTTGTCCGCCGCTTCGAGGGTGAGGGGTTCCTTCTCGGCGAACAGGGACATCTGCCCTCCCGGCGCCGGGTCCTCGGCCCGCAGCGAATGGAATCCGACCGCCCGATAGAAGCGGTCGACCTTCTTGGCGTCGCCGCCGTCGTCGCGGCACGCGTTCCAGTCGATCTCAATGGGAACGTCCCGCTTGAGTGTGACGAGTTGCCTCGCCAGCTCGACGTCCTGGCGGTGCTCGGCCAGATTCTGGCGCGTCTTGGGTCCGGAGACCTCGTCCAGATGCTCGTACAGCGTCTCCACGTCGCCGTATTCCCGGATGAGTTTGAGGGCCGTTTTGGGGCCGATGCCGGGCACGCCGGGGATGTTGTCGGTGCTGTCGCCGGCCAGGGCCATTACCTCGACGACCTGCCAGGGCTCGATGCCCTTCTCCTCGGCAAGGGTCTCCGGGTCGAGAAGTGTTTCCCGGTCCTTGTGGATGTGCAGGACGGCGGTGTGCTCGTTGATGAGCTGTTCGGCGTCTTTGTCGGTTGTCACGAGCACGCTGTTGATATCGTTTTCGGCGGCGCGTTCCGCCAGCGTGGCCAGCAGGTCGTCGGCTTCATGGCCCTCGGAGGACAGACAGGGAATGCCATGGGCCTGGAGCAGTTCCTTGATGAGCGGAATCTGGCTCTGAAGGGGATCGGGCATGGGTGGGCGGCCGGCCTTGTATTCTTCGTACACCTTCCTCCGCTCCAGTTCCCCCGGGGCGTCGAAAGCGACGACAAAATACTCCGGGTCGTACTCTTCCCGTATCTTCTCCACCATACGCGCGAAGCCGTAGAGCGCGTTTACCGGTTCCCCGTCAGGCCCGGTCAGGCCTTTGATGGCATAGAAGAACTGGTAGATATGCGAGTAGGCGTCTATTGCGAAGAGTGTTTCAGGCATGAAGGATGGCCAAAGCTTGGGCTCGCAGGTCCCGGAAGTGTCTGCTGCCGATCTCGGCCCGACCTCAACATGGGGACGGAATCTTGCTGCCCTACGGCTGCCCGCTTGGGCAAGGAAGTATGCGAACCTCGTTACTTACGCCCTTTTCTGCCAACCAGTGGCGGCGCCAACCAGTGGCGGCTGCGGAATCAGCAGCCATAGGATGCGCAACGGACGGAAGGTCAACGACGGGAGTTCGCGAGGTTCTCCGATTACCAACGGCGACTCAGGTTGCGCCGGCTACATCAGTCAGATGGTTCAGTCTGCCAGAATCCCCCGCCGACATTATATACAGCTTATCCTGTGCCTAACCCATTGTCAAGCGCCGCCAGGCGGCCTACGAGGAATCGGAGGCGCCGGCTGCCCGGAGCATCTTCAGGACGGTCGGATTTCCGCAACGGGCGGCGAGGTCCAGGGCGGTGTTCGCGCAGAAATCGCCGGCGTTGGTATCGGCGCCGTTCTGCAGCAACAAGGAGACCGCTTCGGCGTGGCCGTGCCGGACGGCCGCGTGCAATGGAAGTTCCCCCCAGCGATTGCGCGCGTTAACGTCGGCTCCGGCCGCCAGCAGCAACCTCGCACTTTCCGTATGTCCGGCGGAAATGGCGTAGAACAAAGGCGTCCGGCCCATATGCTCGCGCGCGTCGACGGGAGCACCCCGGCGCAGGAGCAACTCCAGAATGTCGGTGTGCCCGTGTGAGGCCGCCCAGTGCAGAGGTGTCCTGCCGTCATCATCGGCCGAATCCACGGTCGCTCCGTGCTCCAGCAGCAGGTGTGCCGCCTGGCTGCCATCCGAGGCGGCGGCGCAGAGCAACGGCGTACGGCCGACGTTGTCCGGCGCGTTGGGATCGGCCCCCGACTTCAGCAGCTCGGCGGCGCAGTCGGTCCGCCCGTGCCTGACCGCTGTGTGGAGCGGGGTGCTGCCGCGGCTGTCCCTGGCGTGCACCGACGTCGGGGAGCGTTCAAGAAAGGCGCGCAGGGCGGCGGAATCGCCCGCCGCCGCCAGCGTATGCACATCGGGAGACCTCCACAAACGGAGCCCACAGGCGGCACCGATCCAGAATGCCGGCAGCACGGCGAGCATCATCAGGGCGATGGAACGCTTCACGAAGTCGCCTCGGTACGAGGGTAACTGCCTATCGGCAGACGACTCAGAGACCAGCAGTCTCGGCGCACGCAGACGAGTGCGTGCGGCTGCGGTCTCACTTCGCGACCATCCCCCTCGTCTTTTTAGCTTGCAAATCATATACCGTAGAAGTTCCTGACGTTTTTTTCCCGCAAAAAGACGGATTCAGCAGGACGATGACGGCCAGATGGAGACGGGGGCGGAAGCGATGGGGGCATGAAAAAAGCGCGGCCCCGCACTCAAGACGGGGCCGCGCTGAACGATGCGCCCTTGGGCGCTCAGTCACCGAGCGTCAACTCAGTGCTCGATCTGCCTGAGGGCCTCTTCGGGAATGTTCTGTCGCTCTTGCTCCGGGATGTAATCGATTCCCGGTTACTATTCGGGCATTTGAACGCCCTGTTGTTGGAGAATTTGACGAACGGTTTCGCGATCCTCCGCAGGAATCTCCTGCCAGTTCACTGCCCCTTCGGGGACAGCCTGGCGGATATCCTCGCGGACGGGCTCACCCAGCTCCGAGATGTCGAACCTCTGCATAAGGGACTGGAAGAGGCTCTCGGTGGGCTCATCCTGCTGGATGGCTTTCAGCTCGAAGAGCTGTCGGACCAGGCGGATAAGCTGAATCTCGAGCCTGTCGTCGTAGGTGAGACGTTCGGCTTTGTAGTCATTCACCAACTCCTGCATATGCGTTCGAACGCTACGCAGGTGCTGGCCGACGCCCTCGAACATCTCATCGAGGATGGGACCCATCTTCTCCTCGATCTCCGCCTCCATGGCCCGGCGGATCTGCGGCATCTGTTCCGGAGACAGCGTTCTGAGGTCCTCCTGGTGCTGTTCCATCACTTCGGCGACGATACGCTCCAGATCCTCTTCCACCCGGTCGACGATCTGACTCGTGGCCCGCTTCATCTCGCGGATAAAAGTATCCTCCGCCTGGGGCAGCATTTCGTCGGTGAACCATGTCATGCCCTTATCGACGTACTGAGGGGCATTAGCTTCAATTCTGGCCACCATCTCCTGCCGGATCTCAGGCAGGCGCCCGGAGACGTCCTGCAGCAGCGGTCGGACCTGGTCGTTCATGACCTGGGGTGCCATCTCTTCCAGCCTGCCCGCAACCCATTTTGGCATCTGGTCCGAGGCAATGTGGGGCGCGCCGTAATTCTGCTCGAGCATGGCATTGACCCGGTCGAATCCCATGCCCACCACGCTCTCGGCATCCACCAGACCACCCAGTCTGGCGCGTATGTAGCCAAGGTAGCCGGCGATGACGATCAGAAGCACTATGAACACCACGGCGGTGATCTTCCAGCCGCGGGCGGTCATCTGGGCCAGGGTCCGCACATCGGTGGACAGGGCGGCCAGCCCATCTGCAACGCCCTGGGGTACTTCACCTTCTGTTGCTTCCGGTTCAGGGGTTTTCTCTTCGTCACTCATTACAGGACCTCCGTCTCAGGGGCGAATTGTCGGAACGGCAGTTCGGGTTCCGGACAGCCGCGCTTTTGTTCAGTCGGCTGGCCGATTCCGTGGATAACCATGCTTACTCCTCCTGCTCCAGAGCTCTACGGAGACCCTCGGCGGCCTCGGACGGAAGCTGGTTCAGGAAAACCTCTCGCGCGTCCTCGGGCATGGCCCTCAACTCTTCCAGAGTTGGCATCTCGACCTGTTCTTGCGGAGGAGTGATCGGCAATTCGTCGAACTGGTAATCGGGTAGCCTGCGCTTCAGGAGTGCCAGCAGCACATCCCTGGTCTCTTCCAGCAGTTCCTCCTCGGTCATCCGGGGCAGTTCGGGGAACTCAAGCATCATCTGGCCGATGTCATGCACCACCGCTTCGTCGCGCTGCCATCGGCGGTTCACCACCGCCATCAGGGCCTCCTGGTTGGCCTCGATGACGTTGATGAGGATGTTCTGCACTTCTTCCTCCGTCAGGTCGGTTCCTTCGGCGATAACGCTCTGCTGCCGGCGGATCATGTTCTCGAGCCGCTCTTCCAGCAGCGTCCTCAACTCCGATTCGAATCTGCTGAGAGCCCCTTCGGCCCGGCTCTTCAGGATCGCGGCCAGCTCGGGGCGTACCCGGTCCAGTTCCTCCATGAGCACGGGCCGCAGGTCTTCCATGGCAAGCTGCATCTGTTCAACCGCCGCCTGCTCAATCTGCAGCTCCTTCAGCAGGGCCTGGGTCTCCTGCATGTAGGCCGGGCCCGCCTGCTCAAGGGCGGTGGAGATTATCCTTTGGACCGGCACCTCCTCAACCCGTCTTCTCAGTTCCGCCTGCAGTTCTCCCGACTCGGCCAGTTCCCGGCCCATGCCGAGAAACGAATAGACGTAGAATCCGACTATCAGCAGACCGACGACCAGGCCGACGAGCCTGACCACCGTCCCAGTACGCAAGGATGCGCGGATCGTCTGTAGCGATTCGCGCATCTCGGCGATGTGGCCCTTCGCTTCTTGCTCGGTTACGCTCATCTTGCAAACCCCTTGAAGGAACACTGTGAAGCTTCACCTACGGCGTGTTGCGTAGCAGCGGCAAGGTCTGAACGAACGGCATCACCTCCTCCCACCGGCTGTGCGTTCTGCTCAGAACTGGTTTTGAAGCTGTTTGTTTCGGATATGCGGGCCTGAATGCGGCCTCAGGTCCCGGCTGGAATGCAGGCCGGATAATATACCATCGGCCATGCTGTGTCAAACGTTTTTTCCCCATCTTTGTGCGGCTGCCGCCACGCTCAACGCCGCACGGCGGTCACTCAGAGCATGGATATGGGGTCCACGTCTACGATGACCTTCACCCCGCTCGGGCCCTTCAGCAGCGGCTCCGCCTCCTCCAGCAACTCTCTCCTCTCCCGCGCGTTGCGACATTTCAGCAGCAGGTGGCGCCTATGCCGTCCGCGTATCTGGGAGACCGGCGCCGGTGCGGGCCCCAGAATCTGGGCCTCTCCGTCCACTTCCCGGCACAGCCGGCGCAACGCGCTGCCCAGTTCGCTGGTATAGTTTTCTATACGCTCGAGTTCCCGTCCACGGCAGATTATGCGCGCCACGCGTCCGAAAGGGGGGTATCCGAGCTCGCGGCGGTGCGGCAGTTCCTCTCCGGCGAACGTCTCGTAGTCGTGCCGGGCCGCCGCCTGTATGCTCGGCTCGTCGGGCATGAAGGTCTGCACTATCACCCGGCCTCCGGCCGGCCCGCGGCCCGTACGGCCGGCCACCTGGGCCAGAAGCTGGAACGTCCTCTCCCGGCTGCGGAAGTCCGGCAGGTGCAACGCCACGTCCGCATTGACCACGCCCACGGTGGTGACGTTGGGGAAGTCCAGGCCCTTGGCCACCATCTGCGTGCCCACCAGAATGTCCGCTCGGCCGGTGCGGAAGGCCTCCAGCTTGGTCTCGTGGGACCGGCGGGCGCGCGTCGTGTCGCTGTCCATACGCAGGGATTCGTAGTCGCCGAACAGGTTCTGCACGGCGTTCTCGACGCGCTCGGTGCCGGTGCCGCCGAAACGCATCCCCTCCTTGCCGCATTCCGGACACTCCTTCGGAGGGCGTATCTGGAAGCCGCAGTAGTGGCACTCCACCACGCCGAAACGGCGGTGGTAGTTCAGCGTTATGTCGCACCGCTCGCACTTGAGCACGTAGCCGCAGCGGGCGCAATGCACGAAGGGGCTGAAGCCCCGGCGGTTGATGAACAGCAGCACCTGCTCGCCCCTCTCCAGACTCTCCCGCATGCAGGCTTCCAGCCGGGTGCTTATCACCCGGGGCTTGCCCTTCCCGGACCACTGCTGGCGCATGTCCACTATCTCGACGGGAGGCAGGGGGTGGCGGCCGATGCGGTGGGTCAGGCGGACGGCCGTGTATTTGCCGATACGGCTGTTGTGATAGCTCTCGAGCGAAGGCGTAGCCGAGCCCAGAACCACGAGGGCGTCGTCGGCGCGGGCGCGGACGATGCCCACGTCCCGGGCGTGGTAGCGCGGGGTGCTGTCCTGCTTGAAGCTGTTTTCGTGTTCCTCGTCGATGACCAGCAGCCCCAGGTGTGGCACGGGCGCGAAGATGGCCGAGCGGGCGCCGATGACGACGTCGGCCTCACCCCGTCGGATGTTCTGCCACTGCTCCCGCCTCTCCGCCTCTGTCAGGCGGCTGTGCAGCACGGCCAGGCGCTGGAACCGGCAGCTGAAGTGCCGCACCGTCTGCGGCGTCAGGCTTATCTCGGGGACGAGCACGATGGCCTGTTTGCCGCCCTCCACCACGTCGGCGATGCAGTGCAGATAGACCTCCGTCTTCCCGCTGGACGTGATGCCGTGCAGCAGCACCACGTCGAAGTGGCCGCGCTCCAGCCGGTCGGTGATGGTCAGGTAGGCCTGCCGCTGCTCGGCGGTCAGGGTAAACGGCTCCTGCGGCTCGGCGCGGATGTGGCTCAAGGGGTCTTCGCGCTCGACTTCCCGCTTCTCGATGCTTATATGCTCCCGGCGTTCGAGGGCATTGCTGGAAGAGCGCGTGGTGGAGGTTGACTTCAGGATATCCACCAGCGGGGCTTCCCCGCCGGCGGCCACAAGCGCCCGCAGTATCTTGGCCTGCGCAGGGCTGCGGTCGAATATCTCGTCGGCAAGCTCCTCGGCCTCTTCGGTGTCCATCTCCAGGCAGGCGAACTGCAGCTTGCGCCGCTTACGGCTGCTCCGCACGGCGGCCGGCAGCATGGCGTGGAGCGCCTCCCCGTGGGAGCAGCGGTAGTAGTCCGCCATCCACCGGGCCAGCTTCATCATGTCGGGCGTCAGCAACGGCTCGCGGTCGAGGCAGCGGGTCAGCGGTTTGAGC
The DNA here is from genome assembly GCA_046483385.1 of Candidatus Brocadiia bacterium. Taxonomy (GTDB): domain Bacteria; phylum Planctomycetota; class Brocadiia; order SM23-32; family SM23-32; genus B1Sed10-231. The sequence goes on from JAWODG010000241.1 coordinate 16,700, forward strand.
TTGCTGTCCGGGACGGACGAGCTCTCCTTCAGCTCAACACAGTACCCGAGCACGCCACGCCGGTTGCCGAACGGCACCCGGACCCGGGCCCCCACGGGCACGCGGCCGCGAAGTTTGGACGGCACCAGATAGTCGAAGGTCTTCCTGAGCGGCAGGTTGAGCGCGACGGCCGCTATCTTCTTGTCGTTTTCGGATTCGGGGCACATGGCCTGAGCTGACAGGGGGAATGGTGCCTGCGCCGACGGCCATTGTGCTGGCGGGGCAGCGGACTGTCAAACATCCGGCCGCGTTGCGGCGTTGGTTTGCCTGTGAGCCGGACGGCTGGTTATGATACGGCCTTCCGTTGAGACCAACCGGAGGTCGCCCTTTGCCCGTTCCCGTGCTGCACTGCTACGCGGACTACAAGTGGACCGGCCCGTCCGGCCCGGTGGCGCGGTTGTGCCGCGCGCTGACCGGACGCGGATGGCGTTCCGACCTGGCGTGCATGGGCACCGGCGACGCCACGGGTCGTTCCCTGCCGGGGCGGGCCCGCGAGATGGGGTTGACTGTTTGCGACGACTTCGATTTCGAGAGTGCCCTGCACTTGCGGAAGTGCCGCGCCGACGTCCGCGGGCTGCGGGAGCTTGTTGACGGCGGCGACTACGGAGTTGTGCACTGCCACGGCAGCCGGGACCACCTCATCGGCTCATGGGCCATGCGGGGGCGCCGTGGAGAGGTCCCGCTCCTGCGTACCGACCACGGCGCGCATCGTTTCCGCAAGCGCCTGCCGTGGCGGGTGTTCTACGGGCCTCCGATGATCGACCACCTCATCGTGCTCTCTGACCGGTTCGCATTCCAGGCCGCCAACCTGCTGAACGTCTCGACTGATTTCGTCAGCACGGTGCGCGGGGCGGTGGACACGCAGAAGTACCGCCCGCGGACACCCCCGGATGGGCTGCGGGAGCACCTGGGTTTCCGGGCGGACGATGTGATCTTCGGCGTGGTGTCGCGGGTGCAATGGCACCGCCGCTTCGATGTGCTGCTGGGGGCCGCGCAGCGGGTGCAGAAGCTGGACCCGCGCGTGAAGGTCGCCGTCTGCGGCCGCGGCACGCATAAGAAGGAGATTCTGGACGATCCCGTGGTGGAGATGGGCCTGGAAGAGACGGTCTTTCCGCTGGGCTACCGGCGGGACGATTACCTGGACGTGCTGGCGACCTTCGACGCCGGTGTCATGCTGGTGCCCGGGAGCGACGCCTCGTGCCGTGCGGCGATGGAGATGGCCGCGATGGAGACACCGCTCATCGTGTCCCAGCGCGGAACGCTGCCGGACATCGTCCGTGACGGCGAGACCGGGATGGTCATCGACGACACGCCGGAGAATCTGGCCGAGGCCATGCTGGAGATGACGGCCGACCCCGTGCGAAGGCGCGAGATGGGGGCTGCGGCCCGCGAGCGAATGAAGACCGTCTTCTCCCCGGACGTCCAGGCGGAGAAGATTATCCACGTGTACGAGCAATTGCTGGCAGAGCGATAGACCGGGACGGACCGCGATGTCCAGGCGCAACAAGGAGTGAACCATGCGAGATGAAGTCGAGTTGATACCCCGCCGTGTCCTGTTCGGCAATCCGGACCGGAGTTCCCCGAGCATCAGTCCGGACGGTCGTCACGTCGCTTACCTGGCGCCGGTGGACGGGGTTCTGAACGTCTGGGTCGGGCCGGCGGAGGAGCCGGAAGCGGCCGAGCCGGTGACGGAGGACCGTGAGCGGGGCATCCGCATGTACTTCTGGGCCTACACCAACGACCACGTCATTTACCTGCAGGACCGCCGGGGCGACGAGAACTGGCGGGTCTACCTGACGGACGTGGCCAGCCGGAAGACGCGCGACCTGACCCCGCTCGAAGGGGTGCAGGCCCGCGTCATGAAGGTCGGACACAGGTTCCCCGACACCGTTCTGGTCGGCCTGAACGATCGTGATCCGCGTTACCACGATGTTTACCGGCTGGACCTGGAGTCCGGGGAGCGGGAGCTACTGCTGCAGCACGACCGGTTCGCCGGTTTCACCATCGACGACGACTACAACATCCGGCTTGCACACGAGTTCGACGACGAGGGCAACATGCAGGTCTGGGAGGCGACCGAAGACGGCGAATGGGAGCCGTTCTTGACCATCCCTCGGGAGGATACCCTGACCACGGGACCGGCCGGCTTCAGCAAGGACGGCACCAAGCTGTTCATGCGCGACAGCCGCGGGCGAGACACGGCGGCCCTGAAGGTGCTGGACCTGGAAACCGGCGAAGAAGAAGTGCTGGTGGAGGACGAACGTGTGGACGTGGGCGGCGTGATGCGCCATCCCACCGAGCGGCACGTGGAGGCGGTGTCGGTGTATTACAAGCGGCCCGAGCGCGTCTTCCTGGACGAGGGTATCCGCCAGGAGTTCGAGCACCTGGAGATGCTGGAGGAAGGCGAGGTCTCGGTGACGGGCAGAACGCTGTCCGACGACCGCTGGCTGGTCGGCTACTGGTCGGACACGGCGCCGTCACGGTATTACGCTTACGACCGGGATGAGAAGCGGGCCGAGTTCCTCTTCGTGACGCGCGACGAGCTGGTCGAGCAGCCCCTGGTGCCGATGCATCCGGTCAGCATCGAGTCGCGCGACGGTCGTGAGCTGGTCAGCTACCTCTCCCTGCCGCCCGGAACCGCGCCCGCAGGTGGTCATGTGCCGTCCGAGCAGCAGCCGATGGTGCTCTACGTTCACGGCGGGCCGTGGGGTCGGGACACCTGGGGTTTCTCCTCGGCGCACCAGTGGCTGGCCAACCGGGGCTATGCTGTGCTGAGCGTCAACTTCCGGGGCTCAACCGGATTCGGCAAGGAATTCGTCAACGCCGGCGATCAGGAATGGGCCGGCAGGATGCACGACGACCTCATCGACGGGGTCAACTGGGCCGTCCAGCAGGGCGTGGCCGACCCCGACCGCGTCGCCATCATGGGTGGCAGCTACGGCGGCTACGCTACGCTGGTGGGCCTTACGTTCACGCCGGACGTCTTCGCCTGCGGCGTTGACCTGGTCGGCCCGTCAAACCTGATAACGCTGCTGGAGAGCATGCCGGAGTACTGGAAGCCGATGCTGGAGATGTTCTGCAGCCGGGTCGGAGATTTCCGCACGGACGAGGGGCGGAAGCTGCTGGAGGAACGCTCACCGTTGCACCGGGTGGAGAGCATTCGGCGTCCGCTCTTGATAGGGCAGGGGGCCAACGACCCCCGCGTCAAGCGGGCCGAGTCCGACCAGATAGTGGATGCCATGCAGGAGAAGGACATCCCGGTCACCTATGCGCTGTATCCCGACGAGGGGCACGGGATGGCGCGGCCGGAGAACCGGCTTTCCTTCTACGCCGTTGCGGAGTCGTTCCTGGCGACGCACCTGGGCGGACGGTTCGAGCCGGTGGGGCAGGACTTCGAGGGTTCGAGTATAGAGATACTGTGCGGCGCCGACCAGATTTCCGGCCTGCCGGAGGGTTATGAAGCGGCGTCGGAGTGAGGCGCGCTCGCCTTACTCCCCGGTCGGGACGGTGTCAGTTTGGGTCGTGCTGAAGAAGTCCGCGACGGCGTTGAGGGCCTCGTCGGACGCCTTGAATACCTGATGGTCGGTGGGAAGTCCCTGCAGGAAGACCCGCCCGTAGCCCTTGGTCACCATGCGGCGGTCGGTGACGATAACCACCCCGCGGTCGTCGCGTCGGCGGATGAGCCGGCCGAAGCCCTGCCGGAAGCTGATGACCGCCTCGGGCAGCGTGTAGTGCATGAAGGGGTCGCGCCCCAGCATGCGCAGGTATTCCGTTCGCCCGCGCACCAGCGGGTCGGTGAAGACGTGGAAGGGCAGCTTGGTCAGCACGAGGCAGCTCAGCGTCTCCCCCGCGATGTCCACACCCTCCCAGAAGCTGCGGGTCCCGAGCAGCACGGACGATGGGAAGCTGCGGAAAGAGCTGGTGATGGCCTCCCGGCTGCCGGTGTGACCCTGCGCCAGCACGGGAATCCCTCGTCGTTCCAGCGGCTCCTTGACGGAGCGATAGACGGACTCCAGCAGGGAGTAGGAGGTGAAAAGGACCAGCGCCCGGCCCCGTGTCTCCGACAGCAGGTCCACCAGGAACGCGCCGAGCTGATTGTCGAACTCGCGGTTGCGCCGTCCGCCGGGGTCGGGCAGGAAGTTGGTGACGCCCACCAGCGCCTGCCGGTCGTAGTCGAACGGGCTCCCCAGTGCCAGGCATTGCATCTCCCCCCGCCCCAGACCGTCCGCCCCCAGCCGCTCGACCATGTACTGGAACTCACCGTCCACCTGCAGCGTGGCCGAAGTGAAGACCACGCAGCGCTTCTCGTTGAGGAAGTACTGCCGGATGTAATCGCCAATCTGGATGGGAGCGGCGTGGATGGAGTAAAAGCTGGCCCGTCCGCGGGTGGTGCGCTCCAGCCAGTACACGAAGTTGTCGTCCTCCTGCGCCAGCACGAACGCTACCTCCTCGTTGACCTCCCGCAGCCGTTCGAGGCTGGAGCGCAGGTCCTGGGCCATCTCCTCGGCGCTTTCCAGCTCCTCGGTGAGGCCGTCCATCTCCTCGGCCAGTTCCTCGACCTTCTCGCCGAGGGCATGGCACTCGGAGCGCATCCGTTCGGCGGCGTCCCACGCCTCGCTGTCACGGCCGAGCTGAGGCTCGCACTCCGCCAGCATCACGCGGTCAACATAGGGCGGCAGTTCCTCGAACGGCGGCGCCAGCACCTCGAAGAACTGCTTAACGGCCTCTATCACGTCGTCCATGGTCTGCATGGCGTTGCCGGTCAGGGTGCTCAGCCGGTCCCTCCTTGCTCCCTCGCGCAGTCCGTTTTCCAGCTCGTGCATGGCGGTGGCCAGCAGGCCGCTGCCGCTGCCGTCCTGCCGGGTGCGGAACAGCCTGTTGGTCACGCGGTAGACGTCGGGCCGGCTGACGCGCACGGCGAAGGCGTCCGTGGCGACGTCCTCCAGGTTATGGGCCTCGTCCACGATCAGGCAGCGGTAGGGCGGCAGTACGGGCGTGCCTATCTCGGCGAACAGCAGCGCGTGGTTGACCACGATGACGTCGGCAAGCTGCGCCAGCGCCCGGGCGCGGCGGACGAGGCACTTGCCCCGCGCCCGGCAGGCCCGGCCCGCGCATTCTTCCGATCCGCTGACGACGCTTTGCAGGACGCCCAGCGCGCCACGCGACATCAGGAATCCGTTGCACTCGGCCACGTCGCCGCTCTCGGTGCGGACGGCCCAGCTCACAAGGCTGGCCAGCGCCAGGAACTCGTCCGGGTCGCCCAGCTCCCGTTCGAAGTGCCGCACCATGTGCAGGAAGCGGCGCACGCAGAGGTAGTTGCGGCGGCCTTTCAGCAGGGCCGGCTCGAACCTGTCCGGCATCAGGCGGGTCAGGAAGGGCAGGTCCTTGTGGTAGAGCTGCTCCTGCAGGTTGCGGGTGTTGGTGGAGATGACGACCTTGTCGTGGTTGGTGCACGTCCACGCGATGGCGGGCAGCAGGTAGCCCATGGACTTGCCGGTGCCCGTGCCGGCCTCCACCATCAGGTGGTGGGGTTCGTTGAACGCCTCGCAGACGGCGTAGACCATCTCGACCTGCTCGCGGCGTTGCTCGTAGCCCGGCAGCGAGCGGCCGATGGCGGCCCCCGGCTGGAACATGTCGCAGATGGCGTCGGTCGGGAGCGGCTCCTCGCCGGGTTTCTCGCCCTCGTGTCTCTGGACCTGACGGAACAGGTCGCGGTGGTCGTCGAACAGCTCCGCGACGGCGGAGCGGGGGTCGCTGCTCAGTTCGAAGTCGCCTTTCCCGGCGGACTCGGACAGCACGGCGGCCAGTGGGTGCCCCGCCGTCTCCGTCAGTCGGCACAACAGGTCGAGCACTGCCGGGGGCATGTCCGAGAGCCGGTCCAGCAGCGACTCCCAGGCCCGGCGGGTGAGCTGCGCCCGCTTCTCCGCTCGCAGCGCATGTTCGTCGGACAGCCCGAGTTCCGATGCGATGCCCGCCAGGCTGTAATCGGAGGCTTCGGGCACTGCGAGCCGGGCCAGCGAGGCGAGGTCAAGAACGTCCGGCGCCTTCAGCTTCTCGGCCTCGAAGAAGGCGGTGAAAGTGCGCGCGTCGCAGACGACCACCCGGCCGTTTCCGCAAAAGTCGGCCAGCTTTCGCAAAGCGGCTTTCGGCTTCGGCTTGCCCTTCAGGTCGTCCGCTCCCAGCCCCGTGCGCTCGGCCAGTGCGCCGGGCAGCCGATCGGCGTCGGCCAGGAGGGTCAGCAATTCGGGCTCCTGCGCGGCCGCGACGCGGACCGCACCGACCTCGATCACGGCATCCTCGCCGGGGGAGGGACCGGTGGTGAGCAGCGCGGCGAAGGTTGTGGCGGTCTCGGTCACGATCTCACACCTATTCCGATGTTCAGTTTTATTGTAGCCGCATGGCGGCCCGCTGCCAAGAGAAGCGGGCGATAACTGTCCTGGGCCTGATTATTGCAAACTGCGCAGGTTCTGCCAATAATAGCAACGTTCGCACGCCGAAACTGCGGAGGGACGACCATGATCGAACGCAAGGTTGGATTCTGCGGCGCCGGCCTCATGGCCGAAGCGCTGATGAAGGGCATGCTGGACGCCGGCGTCGCCCGAGCCGAGAACCTGTACGCCGCCGACCCGGACGCCGCTCGGCGGGAGCTGTTCGCCGAGCGGCTGGGCGACAACGTCTTCACAGACAACCTGGACGTGGCCGAGGCCTGCGGCGTTGTGGTGCTCTCCGTCAAGCCCGGCGTGGTGCCGGTCGTCGCGGCCGAGGTGGGCGATCACCTCACCGCCAGGCACCTGGTGGTCTCCATCGCGGCGGGGGTGACGCTGGGGTCGCTCCGTGAGATGCTGGGCACCGACCGGGTCGTGCGCGTCATGCCGAATACGCCTGCGCTGGTGGGCGCCGGGGCCGCCGCTTACTGCACGGGCGCCGACGTCACGGCCGAGGACGCCGAGTTAGTGGAGGAGATGCTTGGCGCTGTGGGCACCTGCGTCCGGGTAGGCGAGAAGCACATGGACGCCGTCACCGGCCTGAGCGGCAGCGGGCCGGCCTACTTGTACATGACCATCGAGGCCCTCAGTGACGGAGGGGTGCTGATGGGGCTGCCGCGCGAGGTGGCGACGAAGCTGGCCGCGCAGACCGTGCTGGGCGCGGCGAAGATGGTGCTGGAGACCGGCGAGCATCCCGGCGCTCTGAAAGATCAGGTGACCACCCCCGGCGGCACCACCATCGAGGCCGTCCGGGCGCTCGAGGACGCCGGGCTGAGGCGTGCCTTCATCGAAGCGGTGGCCGCCGCGACGGAGAAGTGCGCGCGGCTGACGAATGACGCGTAGCTCAGAAGCCGGCGGTGCGCTCCATCAGAACTATGGCCTGCACTTCGATGGCTTCCTCGCGTCCCACCGGGCCGAGGCCTTCGGCGGTGCGTCCCTTGATGCTGACGTGGTCGAAGGGCAGCCCCAGTATGCCCGCCAGCCTGTCCCGCATGGCGCGCTTCCTGTCGCCCAGGCGCGGGCGTTCCGCGATGACGTTGACGTCCAGGTTGACGGGAGCCAGCCCCCGCTGCTCGGCGGCCAGCCGGACGGCCTTGCTCAGTATCTTCGTGCTGTCCACGTCCTTCCACCGCGGATCGGTGTCGGGGAAGTGCTCGCCGATGTCGCCCAGCGCCGCAGCGCCCAGTATGGCGTCCGCGACGGCGTGAATGACAACGTCCGCGTCGCTGTGGCCGATCAGCCCCGGCTCACCGGGGAACTGCACGCCGCCCAGCACCAGCGGCCGGTCCGCGCCGAAACGGTGGATGTCGTAACCAATGCCTGCGCGCATGACGTTGGCCTCCCGGAATGGATTGGTGGAACGGCGTATTTTAGCGCTTCGGGCGGTCTCTTTGCACCCGTGGCAGGCCGTGGGTTTGACAGAACAGGGCCGCCGTTCGGACAATGGAGTATACACTGATCGACAGAGGTCGTATGAGCGAAGAGGTGAAAACCCCCCCGGCGGACGACGAGGAACTCTGGGCGGCTTTCGTTGACGGCGACGACGAGGCTCTGCGCGAGCTGGCCCGCCGTTACCGGGACGAACTGTTCTGGTACCTCCTGCTGAGCACGGGCACCCAGCAAGCGGCGGCGCAGCACCTGATGAACGTGTGGGACATCCTCGCGCGCTACCGCCGACCCTACGAGGGATTCGACTCCTTCCGGAGCTGGCTCTACGCCGTGGCCACCCAGAACTCCGTGCCGGCCACGCACCCTGAGCCGCTGGGCTTGATGGACCTGATAGGCGACCTGAAGCGCGGCAAGGCGCGCACGCGGCGGGGGCGCCTGTTCTTCCACCTGACCGACCTGACCCGCGCCGTCCGGCAGCCCTTTCTGCTTGCCACGGTGGGCGGTCTGAACATCGAGGAGACGGCCGCCGTCTGCAATTTTACGCGTCGCAAGACGGAGGCCTGTCTGCGGAAGGCCTGCCGGTTCCTGCGCCGCTCCGGCCTGTTCGAGGGTGAGGCCGATGAAGTGTAGCGACGCACGGCGGCAGATGGTCAAGAGCCTGTTCGGCCCTCCCGAGGCCGAGGGACCGCTTCAGGAACACCTCCGCAACTGTCCGGATTGCTCCGAGCGCTTCGCCGCCTACCGGCGTATGAAAGAGGAAGTCGTCGAGCTGGAGGCCGCACCTTTCCCCGGGCAAGTGGAGGACACATACGAGGAGCGGTTGGGTGAGGCCCTTGAGCAGGAGCCGGACGGCGACCTGGTGCCTGCTCGGCCCGACCCGGAGACCCCCGGCGCGGTGAAGGCGGCCATCGTGGTCGTCGCGCTCGTGGGTCTGGTGGGCATGACTGTTCTGGCCATGGCCGTTTTCCGTGGCGATTACGAGCCGCCCTCTCCCGTGGGCCGGCTGGCGCAGATTGCCGGAACGGTGCAGGTTCAGGACCCGGGGGCACCGCGCTGGCGCGAGGCGCGGGCGGGGGAGGACCTCATGCCCGGTGCCATGGTGCGCTCAGAGGGGGATGGGTCGGCGCTTCTGACCACCGACCTCGCTGACTGGCGTCTGGACGGCTTCGCGGCCATTGGTTTCGGACGCGCGGGGGAGTACGAACTGCTGCAGGGGCGCGTGCACGGGGCCTGCCGGCCGCCCGAGGGCGAAACCGTGCAACTGCTCAGCCAGCAGGGCACCATCGCATGTGCCGAAGGGCGCTTCGTCGCGGTTCTCACCCCGGAGAGGCTTCGGGTGAGCTGCGTCAGCGGCGAAGTCACACTCACGGCGGGCGAGGGTGAACGGACGTTACGTCCCGGCCAGCGTGCCATGGTGCACAAAGGCGAGCCGGCCGGCCCCGTGCGGGACGGTCGGGTTGCTGAGGCCGTACACTGGCTGAAGGCCTTCAACGACGATGGGGAGCGCCTGCTCACCCGACGGCAACTGGCCTCGGTGCCGCTGACGGCCGCGCATCCTGTGCTGCCCGCAACGGTTGGCATGGAAAGACTCGAGGTCCGGTTGCTCGTCCGGGGGCCTCTGGCGCTCGTTCAGTTCGAAGCGCGGTTACACAACGAAGGCGACGAAGCGTGGAGCGGTGCGCTTCGACCCACTGATGTGCTGCTGCCACCCGCCATGGCGGAAGTCGGGCCGTCGCTCAGTCTGGAGGCCGGACAGGACGGGGTGGCCCGGGCCGCGGCGGTCTGCGTCCTGCGGAACCGGGAAGGTTCCCGCTCACTTGGATTGAATCCGGCCAACTGGGTGAGGGGCCCGATCGGGACTGTCGATCTACACGTGGACGCGGCGGTTGCGGGGGGTATCGACCAGGTAGGGCTGCCGCTGCACGGGGTGCGCGAGCGCAACCTCGACGGGTTCACCTGGTCCTGGCAGGGGCGGGACGTGGACCCCACCGCGCCTTTCAGTCTGGAAATGGCGCCGGAGAACGATGAAACGGTTGACGCACTACGTCTGGCCGGCCGGGGCGGGGAATACGCTCTGATCGGCTGGCAGCCTAAACCCCGGGCGGACCAATGGCCGGGTCGAGGGGCTCACATATTGATAGCGTTCGACGCCACGGCTGACTTCGGACCGGGCGGCCGGGGTTACGCGCAGGAGGCGCTGGAGGCCGTGCTCGGCGCGCTGCCCACGGGCAGCTTCACGGCGCTTGCGGCCTACGACGGGCGGCTCAAACTGGACCCCGACCCGCTGCTGCGGCACTTTCCGGTGCGCGTGGAGACCATGCTGGCCGCGCTGTGGCAACTGGACGACACGAGCGATGGTGAACCGGCGCCGTTCCTCGAGAACGCGCTCGCTCTGGCCTCGGGCATCGAAGGCGAAAGCACGCTGCTCTTCGTCACCGGACGGAATGTTGAGCCCCCTGGAGAAGTGGAAATTTCCGAGGACGTGACGGCCATCGTGTTGGCCCTGGGGGCCGACGCTCCAGGCGTTGCCCTCGGGGACTTCTGCGCGCGGACCGGGGGACTCGCGGCGGGCCTGCCGCACCAGATGGCGCCGCGGCTGGCCGCTCTGGACTTCCTCTCGAACCTCCGCTGGCCGGCGCTGGATGCGCCTCCGGTCCTGCACCTGAGGGGGACGGAGAGCGCCGTGGTCCTGACCCGCCCCGGCCAGTTCGCCAACCAGCCCGTCGTTGCGCTGTGCCGACTTGACCCGGGGGCCGACGTTGCCGGGACGGTCGAGGCGGAGGCGGGCGGGCGCAGCATGAAGCGCGAATTCGAACTGCGCGGCGAACCGTCGGCGCCGGGGGGCCCACTGATAGAGGAACTCGTGGAGCGGCTCCGCGCTCTCTCCGGCAGCTAAGACCGGCAGGTGTTCCGCTGTGTGAAATGGGTCATCGAATCTGGTAAAATTTGACGCGACATGACTTGACGGGAGGTGAGTTGTGACCCTCGTGCAATGGACGCGACACGTGTGCGGCTGCCTGCTCGTGTTAGCCGTGGCCGTCGCCGGGACCGCCTCGGGGATGGAAGTCTGGATGCCGGAGACCGGCGAGGTGCAGTTGGAGGAAATGCCCCGGGACACGCTCGACGCCCGGCGTCGTCACGCCTACGCCCTCCTCGGCGCGGGGCAGTGGGCCGGCGGCATAAGGGAGCTGCGGGCTCTGATCCGCCGGAACCCCGACGCTCCGTGGGTGCCGGAGGCCCGACTCCTGCTGGCGCGGGCTCTGGCCGGCGCCGGCAAGCGGCGCAAGGCATTCAACCAACTGGCCGAACTTCAGCAGCAGCAGCCGGATACGCCGCTGGCCGTGGAGGCGTGGTCCCTGCAGCGGTCGATAGCCCGGCAGGAAACTCGGCATGACCTGAACAGCGGGCTGGAACTGTACGACAGGCTCATCGAGGCGGCGCCGGACGAGCTCGAGGCGGCCGACCTGATGCGCGCCAAGGGCGATGCCGCCTTCAAGGCTGAGCGCTACCTGCTGGCTCAGGATGAGTACCTGGCCCTCGTCAGCTTCTATCCCCGCAGCGAGTGGGTGCCGTATTGCTGGTACAAGATCGCGGAATGCGAATGGCAGATGGCGACCTGGTTGGGGCTTGGCCTTGAGCGGGTTGTGGAGGCGGAACGGTCCTTCGAAGACTTCGTCGGGACCTATCCTCAGCATGAGAAAGCCGACGATGCCCGACAGATGGCGGCGAAAGCGCACGGGGAGCGGGCCGATAGGAACGCTGACATCGTGCGGTTCTACATCGAAGGCGAGAAGAAGCCCTGGGCCGCCGTCACCTACCTGGAGTATCTGCGCGACGAGTTCCCGGACAGCCCGGAGGCGGCATGGGCCGAGGACAAGCTGAAGGCATTGAGGGAGCAACTTCCCGCGCCCACGCCCGGGCGCGTCCGCATGCTGGCCCTGCCGGGCGTCGAACAGACTGGCACCGCCACTACGGAGGAGAACAACTGATGGGAAAGCGACTGCTGGCGGGTCTGGCGCTTGTTTGCCTCCTGACCGGATGCTTTGGATACCGCGCGCAGAACCTGTTCCGCGAGGACATCAAGACGGTGTACGTCGAAGGGTTCGACAACGAGACGTTCCGGCGCGGGCTGGAGGTGCCGCTGACGCGGGCCGTGCAGGACGAGCTGCGTCTGCGGACGCCGCTGCTATTTGCTTCGCGGGAGGAGGCCGACAGCGTGCTCACCGGCGAGCTGGTGGCCGCCGACGAGGAGAGTCAGGTCAAGAGCAAGCGGGGCCGCATCCTCCTGCAGCGCGTGCTGGTCAGGGTCCGATTCCGATGGATTGACAGGCTGACGGGGGCCCCCATCGTGCCGGAGCAGACGGTGACCGAGTCCGTGCGGCTGCCGACTGATGTGGCCGAGACGGGGATCGGCATCGATGGCCGGCCGGTGCCCGCCGACCTCATACCTCAGGAGGCACCGTTCGACCCGGCTTTCCGCGAGGTCGCCCAGCTCATAGTGGAAAGGATGCAGCATAACTGGTAGAATATCTATATGGCAGGGGGCGTCAAAAATATCATAAGGTATTATGCATAAATGACTAAAGAAGACGAGCGCAAGCAGCACAACCAGCCTGATCCGGTTCCGCCTTCCGATCCCGACGACGGGGATTCGCCGCAAGGTTCCCGCATCGGACGCCAGTTACTCATCTGGGCTATCGTGGTGGGCGGCATCCTCGTCGGGCTCACCATGTACCAGCGCATGAGCGACCCGGCGGAGAAGCAGGTCAAGCCCGGCCGCTTCTTCGAACTTATGGAAAGCGGCAGCATCGCGGAGATGCGCATCGAGGGCAACACCGTGCGCGCCACCCTCGAAGGGCGCAAAGGCCCCGACAGCGTCGTGCGTGTGACCTTCCCCGAAGGCGTGATCGAGGAGAACTTCGAGAAGTGGTCCCGCAGCACCACCGTGGACTACAATCCCGGTGGCGGATGGGCCTCCTATGCGCTGCTGAACTTCGCGCCGTTTCTGCTCCTTCTGCTTCTAATGCTTTACTTTTTCAACCGCCAGATGCGCGCGGTCAGTTCACGCGACGGCGTCATGCCCTTCGTGGGCAACAGCACAGAGCACGCCCAGAAGGAGAAGCCTCAGGTCACCTTCGAGGACGTGGCCGGCGTGGAGGAGGCCAAGGAAGAGGTGCAGGAGATCGTGGAATTCCTGCGGAACCCGGAGAAGTTCCAGCAGGTCGGCGGCCGCATTCCACGCGGCATCCTGCTGGTCGGGGCGCCGGGCACCGGAAAGACTCTGCTGGCCAAAGCCATCGCGGGCGAGGCCGACGTGCCCTTCTTCAGCCTCTGTGGCTCTGATTTCGTCGAACTGTTCGTGGGCGTCGGCGCCGCGCGGGTGCGCGACCTGTTCCGCAACGCTCGGAAGAACCAGCCCGCCATCATCTTCCTTGACGAGATAGACGCCGTGGGTCGCAAGCGCGGCACGGGGCTTGGCGGCGGGCATGACGAGCGCGAGCAGACCCTGAACGCCATTTTGAGTGAGATGGACGGTTTCAGCCGCGACACGGGCGTCATCGTGATGGCCGCCACCAACCGGCCCGACGTTCTGGACCCGGCACTGCTGCGGCCCGGCCGCTTCGACCGCGAGATAGTGGTGGACATGCCGGACGTGCGCGGGCGGGAGGAAATCCTGGAGGTCCACGCCCGGAAGGTCAAGCTGGCCTCCGACGTCAGGCTGCGCGAGATAGCCCGCGGCACGCCGGGGTTCACCGGGGCCGACCTGGAGGCGCTGATCAACGAGGCCGCCATCCGCGCCGCCATGAAGGGCCAGAGGCAGGTCCGCATGGCCGACCTGGAGGAGGCCCGCGACAAGGTCCGCTTCGGCCGGCAGAAAAAGCGCAGCCGCGTGATGAGCGAGGAGGACCGCAAGATGACGGCCTTCCACGAAGCCGGTCACGCGCTGGCGGCCAAGCTTGACGACAACGTGGAGCCCCTGCACAAGGTCACCATCATCCCCCGCGGCGTGTCCATGGGCATGACCATGGTGTTGCCGGAGAAGGACAAGTATGGCGTGCGCCGCAAAGAGTGCCTGGGTACCATCAAGATGACGCTGTCCGGACGCGTGGCCGAAAGCATGTTCTGCGGAGACATCTCCTCCGGGGCGGAGAACGACATCAAGCGGGCTACGGAGCTTGCCCGCAAGATGGTGACGCGGTGGGGCATGAGCGATGCCCTCGGGCCCATCAGCTACTCCGAGGAGGAAGAGCACGTCTTCCTGGGCAACGAGATCACCCGCGGCAAGCGCCATAGTGACCGCATGGCGGAGAAGATCGATCAAGAGATCGAGAGCATCCTGACCGAGTCCTATCAGGCGGCGCAGCAGATGTGCGAGGAGCACGCGGATGAACTCCGCAGCATTGCAGAGGCGTTGCTGGAACTGGAAACGCTGAGCGTGGGCGAAGTGGACGCCATCCTGGAAGGCACCACCGTAGCAGACCTCCGGGAGCGACGCGAGGCAGAGGAGGCCGAGAGGGCCGAAGAGAGGGCCCAGGACGCTGCCGAAGAGGAGACGGATGAAGGACCGGCGGCCGACGGCTACCCGCGTCCGCTGGGCAGCCCCGCCTGATACCCCTATCCATCCATGCCGTGACAGATCAGCGCAACACCGAGCAGGAAGTCTGGTACGCGGACGGACTTCGTTTCGAATGCACACGCTGCTGCCGCTGCTGCGGTGGCGCCCCCGGTTACGTGTGGGTGGATGATGAAGCCATCGAACGCATCGCGGCCTACCTGCAGATTTCGGTCCGGCGCTTCCGGCGCGACTACTGCCGCAACGTCTGGTGGCGCATCAGCCTGAAAGAGAAGGACAACGGCGACTGCGTCCTGCTCGGCCCCGACGGTTGCCGCGTCTATCCCGTGCGGCCGGTGCAGTGCCAGACCTTCCCTTTCTGGCCGGACGTTGTTGCCGACCACCGCCGGTGGGAGTCCATCAGCAAGCGCTGCCCGGGCATCGGCCGCGGAAGGCTCTACTCCCGCGAGGAGATAGAGGAAATAGCCGCCCGCCGGCATACCACGTAAGGCGCACCCGAAGTTCCCCCCGAAGCCCGAAGGAACCACGAAGCCCACGAAGGGCGTCCACAGCAAGCCACGACAGGTAGAGCTGCTGCTCGGGAGGCAGCACAGTCTGTTCCGTGCGCTTTCTCTTCGGGCTCTTCGTGTCCTTCGTGGTAAACAGACACGGAGGGGGCGGCGGGGCGCTCAGAAGCGGTCGGCGTACCAGACGTAGGGGCACGGTCGGCCGTCGAACAGAGCGCTCGTGACGGCGTGGGCTTCTCCCTCCCAGTCAGTGTCCGGGTCCGCCAGAACATCGGCTGCGGTCCGGTAGCCCACCAGTAGCTGAGTCAGAACGTTCTGCCCCGGTCTGATGGCAGCGGCCACTGGCTCGCCGGTGGCTTCGTGGTTCAGACCCAGTTCGGTTACGCCCAGGTCGGTGTCTATGCGCAACGTCACCGGCCTGCCGGCCAGCGGGCCCCGCTGGAGACGTCGCTCAAGTCCCGGCCGGAGGGCTTCGAAGAGCGGGTGCTGGTTGAGTATGCGCATCATGCCTCCACCCATCCGTCGGCGTGTCAGACGGCTCACGCAGCCGAAGCGCTGCATGTACTCGACGAAGGGGTTGTCCGGCGGCAGGTGCACTTCTATCTCCCCGCAACGCCTTTCAATAGCCAACTGCGCGAACCGGCACAGAAGGGCAGGGAAGGCGGTCCGCTTCGGCGCGCCAAGTTCGGTCACCCTGACCACGTGCGAGCGATCATCCAGCACGAAGTAGGCGACCGGTTTGCCCGATCCGTCTTCCACGATGAACGCCCGCGTGTCCACGTCCCAGCCGCTCCCGCGCCGGAAGCCGCGGAAGGTCTCCGCGGTCCGCACCAGTGACGCGGGGCGTTCGCGGCCGGCCGCGCTGCTGGTCTCAATCACAAAGGGGTAGTCCTCATCGGTGAGCGACCGGACCCCGGGCGAACGGTCAGAGCAGGCCCGCTCGGCGTCCCGGGTGGCGATGGTGGCGTGGTGTTCGGGCAGGGCCGGCAGGTAGCCGAACTTGTTATAGAAGTCCGGTATCCCGAAGAGCATGGAGACGGCGTAGCCGCGTTCCGTCATGTACGCGACCGTGTCGCTCATCAGGCGCCGCATGTAGCCCTTCTTCCGGTGTTCGGGTTCGGTGCGCACGCCGGCGATGCCGCCCATGGAAACGCGCGTGCCCGCGAGGCGGACCTTGTGGTCCACGACCCACAGCCGGCTCGCATGCTCGCCGTCCACCAGCAGTTCGCGTTTGTGGCGGCGCCCGTTGTCCTCGGTGTGAATGTCCGTTTTCATTGGGGGACCTTTCCTGGGGGGCTTGCAGCGGGGCATTGTCCATCCTGAGATGATGATGTCAAGAAAAGGCCCCCAAACCGCCGGATGTGGTTGCCCGCGAGGCTGCCCTGTCTATAATGCCGGGCCGTGTTGGTGAACCAGAGCTTTCCTACGGACGGAGAAGAGAGCTATGCCGGAGAAGCCATTGAGAAGCGCCGTCGTCGGCCTGCGGATGGGTGCGGGTCACGCGAGAGTGATGAATGACCTGGACGATTACGACGTCACCGCGATTTGCGACATAGACGAGGAGACCACCCGTAAGGTGGCCGCCGACCTCGGCGACGTCAGCATCTACACCGACTACGATGAGATGCTGGCGGCGGAGGAGCCGGAGGTCGTGGCCGTCGCGACTCCCAACACCTCCCACGCGGAGCTGACCGTGAAGGCGGCCCACTCCGGTGCGCGGGGCATCTGCTGCGAGAAGCCGATAGCCACCTGCATGGACGAGGCGCGGGAAATGCTGGCGGCGTGCCGGGAGCACGGCACGCGCCTTATCGTGAATCATCAGAGGCGGATGAGCCGTCCCCTCGTGCGCATGCGCCAGCTCATCGAGCAGGGCGCCATCGGCGAGTTGTACCTGCTGCGCGGCACCTGCGCCGGCGACATCCTGAGCGATGGCACGCACCTGGTCGATTCGCTCCGGTGGTTGGCCGGCGACGAGGAGGTCCGCTGGGTCCTGGGACAGGTATATCGGGAGGCGCCGCCCGAAGAGGAAGGTAAGGCGGCCGGCTACCACGTATCGGGCGGGTATCGCTACGGCCACCCCGTCGAGACCGGGGGAATGGCGGTCTTCGAGTTCGAGTCGGGCGTGCGCGCCGAGATCCTGTGTGGCGAGGCTCGCTTTCCCCGGCGCAACTACCAGGACTACGAGGTATTCGGCACGAAGGGCCGGCTGTGGCGACAGGGCGACCGGGCCGAGCCGCCCGTCCTGATATGGGACGAGGAGGCCGGCGGCTGGCGGGGTGTCGAGGATGCAGAAAGGAGCAGCCGGCGCGAGCCGATGCGCGAGAGCTATGCCGCGTTCGCCGAGTTCATCCGACGCGGCGGCGAGCATCCCCTCAGCGGGGAAAGCGGAGCGCGCGACCTGGAGGTTATCATGGCCGTCTATGAATCAGCGCGCGCCAACAGCAAGGTCGAGATGCCGCTGGAGCAGGGCGCCTTTCCTTTGGAGCTGATGCTGGCCAAGCGATGAAGCCCGAAGCCGGGCTGTCGGGCGCGCTGCGAAAAAGGATTTGGGCGGTCACGCAATAGAACCCCTTTACATCCCCCTCCTCTACTGCTATACTCACGTTGCGATTGACGGGCTCGGATCAGGACGGGAGTGGGAGGGGTGGCCATGCTGTCCGTTGTTCTCATCAGCGCTGCGGCGGGTGTGGTTGGGACGATACTGTTCCTGCAGGACGGGCGCATCGGACATACGGTGGCATGGGCGCTCGGCATCTGGGTTGTCGGCATGGGGGCCGTCTTCGGCTACAGTTGGTGGAGGGCCGCCGAGTATCAAACGCCTGCCGAGGACATCCGGGTCGCCCGCACCGTTATTGACGCCGAGAACAACGGCATCTCGCGGCTGGCCGACCACTACGTCGTTTATGCCCGAACTCCCCACGGCGTGCGCCGGGTGAAGCTGCCCATCGAGAAGACCCGCATCGAACGACACGACAAGAAGGAAGCCTACGTCGAGACCTACGAGACGCTCTGGGTGGACGATCCGTCGGCGCCGGAGAAGACCCCTCTGTGGCATCTGCGTCTACGGCGGCCCGACAGGCAGACTCTCTCCCACTACGTGATCGTTCTGCCGGAGCGCGTGCCGGTGAGCGTTGGGTAGACGGCCCGGGACAGGTGGACTCTGACTCAAGAGAACAGGCGTCCTATGAACTGTTGACGCGCCGGCCCGCGGACCAGCTAACCCCCGAGATAGACGAGCGGCTGCGGGAGTTCTACGGGGTCGAGTGATTCCCTCCTTCCCGCCCGCTGCACCGGTCGGGGGTTCGGCGCTTCCCCGCCTAAACGCAGACAAAGCCTTCCCCCCGTGAAGTGCGCCTCGCGGGTGGACCGACCACGTGACACTTTCTGCGTCCGGCGCTTGTGGCTTGCGTGGCCCGGACGGCGCTTGCGCTAATAGGGCTGAGAGCAACAGCTTGAAGCACGCGGTGCGTGGCGCCGAAAGACCGCGTGTTGGCGCCCAGAATGGTAATACGATTCCGCCGGACTGTGCCACCACGGGGACCTGGCACGAGAAGGCCTGAGAGGCCCATCTAAGCCGTTCTCAAGATGACAGGCGGATGCGCGCACTGCGCGGGCAGCGTTAGGATTGCGTAAGTTCTTGACGCGCAAGGCACAACGTGAAACTCGGGTGGATTGCCGGGGCGGCGCTTCGCGGGCGCAGTGGTCAGTCGGGCAAGCTGGGAATTTTTTCCAGTCGTTTGGCTTATTCCTCCAATTGGGCATCCGCCATGAAGTTACGCCAACGGGCGGGGGAAGTGGTCCGGGTCGAGCGGGGAATTGGGATTGCGCAGCCGGGCTCCGGACTGTAAGATTAGTGCCAGCACGGGTTGGACGACAAGACCCCAACCGAACAGGGGAAACACAGGTGCAGGGTGGGCTGACCAGCAGGTTTCCTTCGACGATTCACGACGGACAGGTGCAGGAACAGGAAACTGCCGCATCTTTCCCCATCGGCATGTCCGCATCTTTTCTTTCCCTGGGCATGCCTTAGAACCAGTACAACGGCGTTGCGATAGTTTGACTTCTTTGAGCGACCGGCAGGGTCGTAGCGGAGATACTGCGTGTCTGCGGAACCCGAGCAAACCCCCGCCGGGGACATGGACACACGCATCGATACCGACATCCAGGGTCTCATCGAGCTGCTGGCGGACGGCGAGAACGAGGACGCGGTAGAGGCATTCTGGCGTGCCGTCCAGGACAGCATCCAGGACCAGTTGGGACACCGGAGGTACAGCCTCTGGTTCCAGCAAACGGAACTGATGAGGTTCGAGGACGGGGCTTTCGTCGTCGGCGTGCCGAACATCATCATCCAGCAGCACCTGGCCCAGAAGTACACTGACTCGGTCGAGTGCGCCCTGGAGGAGTTACTGGGTGAGAAGGCGAGCGTGAAGTTCGACGTGGCCCCCCGGCTTTTCCGCCAGATGAACGCCCGGCGGGAAGCCGAGCAGACCCAGAGTGTCGAACATCTCGAGCAGCCGGCTCGATTCGGTGGGGCGCGAGAAGAGACGCTTGTCCCCCGCGACTGGGGATTCGATAACCTCATCGTCACCTCCTCGAACCGCCTGCCTTTTGCCGCCGCCCGCGAGGTGGCCGGGCAGGAAAATCCCCGCTTCCGTTTCGTCTATGTGTGCGGGGATTACGGGCTGGCCAAGACGGCTTTGCTGCGGGCCATATATGCGCTGGCGGCGGGGCCGGAGCGCGGACTGGAGCCGGAACTGCTCTCCGCCG
>JAWODG010000147.1:0-9267 GCA_046483385.1 Candidatus Brocadiia bacterium
CATTCTCATCACTGACGAACATCTGAGTTGTTTCTGCGTGCAGATCCAGCGATACTACCTTCACGGGTTCCTCCCCTCTGCGACAGAGTCCGTGCGGATTCACGGACCATTGTAGGGGTTAGGGGGAACCCCGTCCTTTACCGTATCAATGTAGAACCCGACGGCGGTCACGTCTTCGAACCTGTGCGGGCCAAAGTCGGCTCCGTCCGGGTCGAAGGCGATATGGTAAGGCGGTTCCGGGCGGTAGGCTGCCCAATGGGTCTCCGTGGGCTGCAGCACATGCGACGTATGGCGGCCCAGGAACGTCTTCTGCGAGATGTAGAACCGCCCACCGTCGCGGACGACCCAGCGGGCCGCATCGAACCCCTCGCAATAACGCGAAAAGTGGGGGGCAATGATACTGCTCTCGTCGAAGCTGACGCGGAAGCGGTCCCCGCCGTTGAGAAAATCCTCCTTCTTCCAGAACCAGAATCCATAGGCCCGCATGGCTTCGCCCGGGCCTTTGGCCGCGCCCATCAGGTTGAAGTCGTCCCGGTGCTCGTGCTCCGCGTTGATCAGGCCCTCGGAAATGCGGCCATGCTTGTTGGCGAAGAATTCCGTTATGCCTCCGTAAAAAACCGCGCTGGTCGCCTCCACGTCGTAGGTCGGCCAACGAGGGTTCAACGGCTCGTCCATGCTGAAGCGCACATAGGCAACCGAATCGTCCTCCCGGTCGCCGTCACCGTCTACGTCCAGCGCACCCACTTCCGTGGTTTGCCAGTCGCCGCCCCCGCGGTACCAGCCCGTGCCCACGTCAGCGCCGTAGTCGACAATGCGACAGCGGTGAGGCGTCACCGGCTCCTGGGAAGGAGGCGGATGCCACGCTCTGCGCTGGACACCGTGGGCCCGGTTGCTTCGCACCTGCCCGGTTGCGAGCCCGAGCAGACAGGCGGCTGCCAGCCATACGCACAATCCGCGATACGACTTCATCCAGGGTGTCTCCTACGAACGGACCACAGCGGTTGCGCTCGCAGTCTATGCACACCTCCTCTCGGCGTCAACCGGTCGCCGGAGGGCCCGGCCGCCCCGCCCGCCGGCTTTGACAGGTCCGGAGACTGCCGGATAGAATGCACAATCGGGGTGCGTGCGGACATATGCAGTTCCCGGCCGGTTCTTTGCTTTCCTTCCGAACAGTCCATGCGGGTTCACCATGCCGAGCACCACACTGCTGATAGGGTTGGGCAAAGGCGGCAGCGCGTTGCTGCCATACCTGTTGGCCAACGACCAGTTCGAGCTGGTTGCCGTCTGCGATTCGAACCCCGCGGCTGTCGGCGTCCCCATCGCGGAGCGTTGCGGGCTGCCCTGCTACCAGAATGCGGTGGACGGCGTAACGGAGCTGCGGCCCGACCTGGTTGTGGATGCCACCGGGGACCCCTCCCTGGCCAGCACGCTCTATGAGGTGCGCCCGGCCGGCACGTCCGTGGTAACGGGTGAGGCCTCCCGGCTCCTGTGGGAGCTGCTGACCGTGCAGGAGAAGCAGCGCCGTTGCGAGTTCCGCTTCAACCGGCTCATGGACGACATGCACAGCGCGCTCGTGGTCGTCCAGGACGCGCGCATCAAGTTCACAAACCGGGCGTTCCACGAGATGTTCGGCTACTCGAAGAGGGAGACGCTTGGGCACCCCTACAAAACCATCCTGGCCGAGGACGTGGAGGACCGGGACCTTCAGCTCCACCGGGAACGCATGGAGGGGAAGGCCCCGCAGAACGAATACGACACCAAAGTGCTCCACGACGATGGCTCTATCCGCGAGGTGCGGGTGCGAGCGCGCCAGACTGACTGGGAGGGCCGGCCGGCCAGCCTGGTCATCATGAGCGACGTGACCGAACTGCGTCAGTTGCAGAGAGAGCGGGAGCAGTTCTTCCGTTACATGGTGCATGAGCTGCGCGCGCCGCTCTCGCCCGTGGCCACGGCGCTCGAGCTGCTGCGAAAGCCCGAGGTGCGGCAGGACGAGGAGCGGCTGGACAAGCTGGTCGGTCTCCTGCGGCGCTCCACGGACCGATTGGAGTCCTTCGTGCGCGATTTCCTGGAACTGTCACGCATCGAGGAGCAGCGGATCTCGCTCGGGCGGGAATCCATCGATCTTCAGCAGATCGTCGAGGACATAGTGGACAACCAGCGCGTGCTGGCCGAAGATAAGGGGCTCACGCTGACGGTCGAAACCTGGGACGAGTTCTCGGTGGAAGGGGACGAATTCGTGGTCGAGACCGGCGTGCGCAACCTGGTCAACAACGCTATAAAGTACACCCGGGAGGGTTCGGTGACCGTCTCGGTAGACCATGACGCCGACAGCTTCCGCATCCGGGTGAGCGACACCGGGGCCGGCCTCAGCGAAGAGGAACAGGAGCAGATTTTCCAGGAGTTCGGGCGCATACAGCGCACCGCGGGCATGAAGGGGACGGGACTCGGGCTGGCGCTGGTAAAGAAGCTGGTGGAGGCCGCCGGCGGAGACGTCTGGGTGGAGAGCCCGGGCAAAGACGAGGGCAGCACCTTCACCATCGAACTCCCGCGCACCTTCGGCCGCCCGGATTCGGACTGAGACGAGCGAAAGGGCCTCTCACATAAACCAGCGGTAGATCGCAAAGAGCCCGCCGGCCAGCAGCAGGGCCCAGAACGGCTCGCCGTTGCGCAGCGCCTGCATCGGCGACCAGGCGCTCCCTTCGGAGACGATTCTCCCGGAGGGCCAGTGCGTGGGCACGACGGCCGGCGTGTTCTCCCGCCATTCCTCCCAATCCCTGCCGAAGTGCTGCTGCAGCCTCTCGTCCTCGCGCCGTATCGCCGGCACGTAGTAGAGCCAGAACAAGACACCCCAGACAGCTACGGCCCAGGGATGACCGGAGACCAGCGACAGCCCCACGGCAAGCAGTGTGTTGCCCAGATACTGCGGGTGCCTGACGAACGCGTACGGCCCGTCGGTGCACAGCGACTCGTTCTTCCTCACGTGGCCGGCCGCCCACAGGCGTATCGCTTCCCCAAAGCCTATCACAGCGGCTCCGGCAACGAACATCCAGAACTCCGGACGCGCAATAGCAAACAGCGCCACTGCGTAGAAGCCGCCCATGACCTGCCTGAACCGATACCGCCGCTCCCGCACATCGCGCCAGAACTTCTTCCAGCCTATTCGCACAGTTGTCCCCGCCGTTTTCGGTAATGCGAGTCTGCCCGGTCGCCAACCCGGGGATTATAACAAACCGGACAGATGCTGCGCACGTTCCTTTTGCTAACACACTCCGCGTTGCCGCTGGCAAAGGCCCCGTGTAGAATCAAGGAGGCACTGAAAACCGGCTCACCGGGGGTAACCATGCAAGGAACGTGGAAGAGGTTTCTGGCGGAAATCTTGCCGGCGGGATGGGTCAATGCGCAGGACCAGGAACCGTGCTTCTCGTTTGAGACCCGGGAAGGACGCCCAGACTGGGAGCCGCTTTCCTCCGAGGAAGACGAAGATCTCCTGCGGGAAGTCTACCGGGCGGCCGACATGCAGCTCCGGCTCAACGTGGAAGTGACCCGCCTGCCCGACCGCGGCGTATTCGTGGCCAGGATGCGCCTGACCAACACGGCGGACGAACGGTCGCCCGAGTTCACCGAGCTGCTGCCGCTTCGCATCGGCTGGCAGAGCGAAAGCGATGACGTGCGCGTGCGGCGGGTGGGCGGAGGCATGAACGAGTGGCTTTACCCGCCGCGCGCCTTACGCATCGAGACGGTCCGCTGCCTGGGCCGCTGCTGGTTCGACGCCCGGGCGGGGGAGGACGGTCGCTCCTCGAACCGCCATCTGCCGCTGCTGGCCGTGCAGGATGGACAGCACGGCCTTGTCACGGCGCTGGAGTGGTCCGGCATCTGGCACCAGGACTTCATCGGCGGACCGGGCGCTGCGTGCGCCGTGACCGGCGGAGCCCACGTGGACGGGCTGACGCTGGAGCGTCACGAGAGCCTGGACATGCCGCCCGTGCACTACATCTACGCCGAGGGCGGTCTGGACGCCGTGGGCAACGCCTGCCGTCACTACATCAGGGAATGTATCTGCCCCCGCATCGGGGAGGGCCCCCCGGAGCCGAAGCTGGTGTACAACCACTGGTTCAATCTCGGCCCGGACATCGACCAGGAGTCCATGATGGCCCAGGCGGACGCCGCCGCCGAGGCCGGCGCCGAGTACTTCGTCCTGGATGCGGGATGGTACGGCGGCTGCCGGGAGGGGGACTTCCAGTCGGGCGTGGGCAACTGGGAGGTCATCGACGAGGACAAATTCCCGGATGGCATCAGGCCTCTGGCCGATTACGTCCGCGAGAAGGGCATGAAGTTCGGCATCTGGTTCGAGCCGGAGCGGGCGCACAGGGACTCCCACTGGGCCCGTGAGCACCCGGACTGGTTCTGGGACATCGGCCGCGAGTACCTGCACATCAACCTCTGCCGACAGGACGCACAGGAAGGCGTCGTCCGGGTTATCTCCGACACCATCGGCCGCCTCGGCGCGGAGTGGATCAAGATCGACTACAACATCGGGCCGGCCCCGTTCTGGCGGAAGGCGGACCCGACGGGCAAGACGATGTTCCGTTACGTGGAGGGACTCTACCGCGTGCTCGACGAGCTTGTGGAGCGGAACCCGCAGGTCATCTTCGAGTGCTGCGCCTCGGGGGGCCGGCGGATCGACTTCGGCACGCTGCGCCGCTCGCACACGGCCTTCCTCTCCGACCACGTGCACCATTCAGCCATCTGCCGTTTCATGCAGACAGGGGCGTCGCACTTCCTGCCGGCCAACGTGAACAGCACCGTTGTGCCGTCCGGGCCGGGCCCGACGACGTTCAACTGGTATGACGCCGCCTGCCGCCTGTTGGGATCCTACTCCTATCACGGGGACGTGGCGGCGTGGGATGAAGAGACTGCCGCACGCGCGGCCCGCATGTCCAGCCTTTACAAGTCCATCCGTCCGTTGCTCCTGGGGGACTTCCACAGGCTCCTGCGACACCCGGTCGACGATAGCGAGTGGGACGCGGTGCAGTTCAGCGAGAGGGAAGGAGGCCGGTCGCTGGTGGCCGTTTTCTCTTTCCGCGGCCCCCAGCGAACGATGAGAATCCGGCTCCGGGGTCTGGCCGCCGAGGCGGAGTACGCCATCTACAGCCTCCTGCCCGCAAGGCAGGCGCTGGGCACAACCAGGGGGGAGAAACTGCTGACCGAAGGCGTGGCGGTCAAGCTCGGCCCGGAATCGGCGGCCTTCCTGCTGGTGGAGCCCCAGCCGCCGACCGATTCGTGACGACAGAACCCAACGCCGGGGTCCGCGATGCGAACTGTCGCGATTCTTGCCTCCTACCTGCGCACCCTTACGGGCCTGCCACGCTGGCTCCATGAAACCATGACCTTCCGCGAGGCGCGCGCCGAGGTCGCCCGGCGTCTGGAGAACCGGGAGGAGCAGTTCCTCGGCTTCCTGCGACGGTGCGTTTTCGGGAATCCCGCCAGCCCTTACCTTCCGTTGTTCCGTGCCGCTCAGTGCGACTACGAGGATGTCGCGCAAGGTGTGCGCCGGCACGGCATCGAGCGCGAGCTTGTCCGCCTCAAGGACGCCGGCGTGTGGGTCTCCCTCGACGAATTCAAAGGGCGGGCGGCGCTCGAGCGGGACGGCGTGGAACTCCGCGCGTCGGGCTCGGACTTCGACAATCCGATCATAACCGGTGCGCCGATCGCCAGCACCGGGGGAAGCAGCGGGCGTTCCGTGCGCTCCAGCATAGACCTGGACCACCTCGCCGTGCGGGCGTCCTACCAGGGTCTGATCCTTAAGCTGGCCGGTCTGGACGACGCCACGTTGGGTCTGTGGTACCCGCAGTTGCCGTCGAGCTCCGGCATCAACGCCGCGCTCATGTACGCCAAACTGGGGCAGTCGCCGGAACGTTGGTTCGAGTTCCCCGGCGGGGCGGGCTGGAAGGGCAAGCTGCTGACGACGGGACTCGTGGACGCCTCCCGTTCTTCGGGCAAGGGGCTTCCGCGTCCGACCCCCGGGACAGCGCGCATGGTGCTGGACTGGCTGGTGCGCACGCGTGACCTGAAGGGCCGGTGCGGCCTGCAGAGCTATACAAGCCGGGCGGTGCAGCTCAGCCGGCTCGCGCGCTCGAGCGGGCACAGCCTCGAGGGCGTCACTTTCCACGTCGGCGCCGAGCCCCTGACGCCGGCGCGCGAACGTGAGATACGGGCCTCGGGGGCCGCGCTGATCCATCGCTACGCCTCCACCGAGATGGGGACCATCGCAGCCGGTTGCACGGATGCCGACGAAACCGGTGATTACCATCTCTGTCGGGACCTCATCGGTCTGGTGCAGGACGCCCGGACCGACGGCGCCGCGCCCGGCATCCTGTACCTGACCTCGTTGCATCCCGCCAGCCCCAAGGCCATGATCAATGTGCAGCTCGGCGACTGTGCGCGGGTGGTGCGACGTCCCTGTGGTTGCTTGTTGGGAAAACTGGGACTCGACACGCACCTTCGGCAGGTGCGCAGCATCGGGCGCGTCACCTGCGGGGGAATGACCGTGCCCGTCGCGCAGTTGGTGCGCATCGTGGAGGAGGTGCTCTGTCCCCGCTACGGCGGTTCGACGCTGGACTACCAGTGGGTCGAGCGGGAGGACAGCCGCGGCCGGGGGCACGTCATCCTCCGCATCGCGCCGGCCGTGGGACCGTTCGACGCAGCCGAGGTTCGCCAACTCGTGCTGGAGGAGTTCACGCGGCGCTCTCACAGCGGCCACATAGTGGCGGGGGCCTGGGGGCGTCCCGGCACGCTGGCGGTCGTGCGTCAGGCGCCCACCCTGACCGCCCGCGGCAAAGCCCTACCGTTCCTGCAAGAACGCTGAGCCGAAGGGCGCGAGAGAGTCATACTTTGCGGCCGTAGGTCCCATATGCTATGGTCGGTCGGCGTGTCCGGCGGGCGCAGGGCGGGAGGACGGCCGGGCCGTTTGGTGATATTGCCCTTTCGAGGAGGCTGCAAAATGGCCGAGTTGAGGGCGGAGTGTTCGGGCTGCGGAGCGGTATTCCGGGTTGGCGAGGAAATGGCGGGGCGCGTCGGGAAGTGCCCGCGCTGCGGCGAGAGGGTCCGGGTGCCGGAGGCCGCCGCTACGACCGCCGAACCGGTGCAGGCCATGCCTCCTGAGGCGCGGGAACCGGAGGCCGCCCCGCCCGTCGGCCGGGAAGAGGCCGGGCAGGGGTGGGGCATCGCCGCCCTCGTGCTGGGCATTTCCTCAGTGGTTCTGTCAATGGCCTGCGGGCTGGGCCTGCCGTTCGGCATCGGGGCAGGCATTTGCTACGCCGTTCAGCGCAGTCGGAAGCCGAGCGGGATGGGTCTGGCCGGTCTCATCACCGGGATAATCGGGTTCCTCATCAGTGCGTTGTTTATCGTGGCGATCGCTGTTCAGGTGGCGACGGGCGCCGCGGCGGCCGGTCCGGCACTGATGCAGGCCCGCAACGAGGCGCGGAGGGCCGCGGGAAGGGCGAACCTTCGTCAGATTGGATTGGGTCTCGCTATGGCGCGGAACGATCGAGAGGGCCGACTGCCGGACAGCCTGGCCGACCTCACGCCGGAGTACTTTTCGAAGGAAGCGCTGGTCGCACCCGGGGATGAGAATCCCCCGATGCTCGCCGACGGGACAACTCGGTGCAGCTACGAATACGTCGGGCCGCTCCCGCCGAACGTGCCCGCCGGCGTTATCGTCGCCTATACAAGAAAAGGTGTTTATCCGGACGGGCGGAACGTGCTCACGTTTGACGGCGCCGTGCAATGGGTGGATGAGCAGGACCTGACTGGACCGGGGATGATCTCAAGGACAAACCTGAGTGCTTCCTACGAAGCCCTGATGGAAACGGTGGGCGAGAAGATGACGCCCGAGATGAAGGCGCGGGCGCGGGAGTTCTACGGGGTTGAGTGAGAACGGCGGGGTAACCGCGGAACCAGGACGGAGGGCGTTGAGTTGGCCGAACATGGCGTTGTGACGTACGACGACGTGCAATACCGCGGAGACGAGGAGGACTGCTGGAAGCTGGACCTGGCCGTCCCGAACGAACCTGCCCGGTCGCCCGTGCCCTGCGTTGTAATAGTGCACGGCGGCGGCTGGCAGAGCTGCACGAAGCGCTCCGGGATGGAGAGCATGTTCCTGAACCATTTCCCCGGTGTCGGCCTGGCGGCGGCTTCGGTCGAGTATCGGCTCAGCGGCGTGGCGCCGTGGCCGGCGCAGTTGATCGACGTGCGCTGCGCGATACGCTTCTTGCGTGCGCATGCCGCGGACCACGGACTGGACCCGGCGCGCTTTGCGGGCATCGGGGGATTCATGCTTAAGAGTTTTCGAGCTTTTACATGTGCATCTGCTATTGGTTTTTCTTCTTCATCAGTTACCATGCCTTTTAGAGTGCCGTTTTTATCATCAACATCTTCTTTTACCTGAATATTTTTGCTAATAGAATCTGATGCTTCGTCATCATCAAGTACTGATAATTCAACATTATACGATCCAGCAACAGGTGGAATAATTTCTACAATTTTTCCTTCAAAAGTATCTATTTCTTGTTCCCCGTGTCGTATCACCCAAGAGTATTTGACGATTTCACCATCAGAATCTTCGCTACATGATGCATTTAATACCAAGTTCTCTCCAACGATAGGTTGTTCTGGATTGTATTCAAAACATGCTTCTGGTGGCTGGTTTTCTTCTTCTATTTCATAATTTGCAATGATTTCTTTGTCTTCCTGCATTAGAACCTCAAGCGGGTTTTCATCGCCTTCTGCATCATTTGACCAATGATCAAAAACATAGTCTTCAAGTTCTTCCTGAACACTAATCTCAACTTCAGTTCCTTGTTCATACATCGCATGAAGTTTTCCATCAGTTGTTGGCATTATTTCTAATGGTTCAGGATCAAGTGAAAACAAATCAAGTGGAAGTTCTTCGGGCATTGTATCAAGAGTTAATACAACGTTTTCTAATTCTGATAGAGTAAAGTTGACTTCTTTTATTTCTTCAGTTTCAACAGCTACTTCTTTGTTTTCTTCTTTGTATCCTTCTTTACATGCTGAAACCATATATAGTCCAGAACTTACTTTCATTTTGTAATATCCTACTTCATCTGTAACTGCTTCATTGATTTTTGTTAATTCGCTTTCGATCATTGATTTAACTATTATTTTTGCTTCAGGGATAGGGTTTTCTTCTTCATCTGTAACATATCCTTCTATTATTGATTCTTCAGGGTCTTCAACTGGTTTCAT